>NZ_CP123620.1:916737-1222316 GCF_029873215.1 Nocardioides sp. BP30
AGGGCACGCCGGCGTACCTCGTCGACGATCTGGAGGAGATCGAGCTGTCCTGGCTCCAGGGCGCGAGCCGGGTGGGAATCACGGCGGGGGCGTCCGCCCCGCCGTACCTCGTCGACCAGGTCGTCGCCGGCCTGACGGGCCTCGGGGCCGTCAGCGTGCGCGAGGCCGACGGCGTCGAGGAGTCCGTGCGCTTCACACTGCCACGGGAGGTCTCCTAGGAGTGGACGCGTCTCCTCACCTGCTCGCCCGCTGCGCGGCACCTCGCCCGCGCGCCGGCCGCGTCGTCGTCAGCCGCCGTGGCTCCGCCACAGCTCCCTCCTCCGCCGCCCGCCCCGCGCGGTGGCCATCGCACGCACCGGGCGCCGCTCGCAACGGCGCCAGATAAGGAGTTACACCCATGTCCATGCCCCTGCACCAGTCGATCGCGATCGGCAAGTACCTGCTCACCCAGAAGATCAAGGGCCGCAAGAAGTTCCCGCTGCTGGTCGAGCTGGAGCCGCTGTTCGCGTGCAACCTCAAGTGCGCCGGCTGCGGCAAGATCCAGGAGCCGGCCAACCTGCTCAAGGAGCGGATGCCGGTCGAGCGGGCCGTGGGCGCCGTCGTCGACTCGGGCGCCCCGATGGTCTCCATCGCCGGTGGTGAGCCGCTCATGCATCCGCAGATCGACGAGATCACCCGACAGCTGCTCGACAAGGGGAAGTTCGTCTTCCTGTGCACCAACGCGGTGCTGCTGCCCAAGCACATCCACAAGTTCAGCCCGCACAAGAACTTCGCCTGGATGGTGCACATCGACGGCCTCGAGGAGCGCCACGACGCGTCGGTCTCCAAGGAGGGCGTCTTCCAGCAGGCCGTCGCGGCGATCAAGCAGGCGCAGGAGCTCGGCTTCCGGGTGATGACGAACACGACCTTCTTCGACACCGACACGCCGCAGGACGTCATCGACGTGCTCGACTACCTCAACGACGAGCTCAAGGTCGACAACATGCAGATCTCGCCCGGCTTCGCCTACGAGAAGGCGCCCGACCAGGAGCACTGGCTGGGCGTCACCCAGACCCGCGAGCTGTTCAAGAAGGCCTTCGGCGACGGCCGGCGCAAGAAGTGGCGGCTCAACCACAGCCCGCTCTTCCTGGACTTCCTGGAGGGCAAGGTCGACTTCGACTGCACCGCCTGGGCGATCCCGTCGTTCTCGCTCAAGGGATGGCAGAAGCCGTGCTACCTGATGGCGGACGGGTACGCCGAGACCTACGACGAGCTGCTCGAGACCACCGACTGGGACTCCTACGGCCGCGGCAAGGACCCGCGCTGCGCCAACTGCATGGCGCACTGCGGCTACGAGCCGACCGCTGTGCTGGCGACGATGAGCTCGCTCAAGGAGTCGATCCGGGCAGCCGTCTCGGTCTGATGCTGTCGCGGGTGCGGCGAGGCTGGCAGCCCGACCCGCACTCCCCGTGCCGAGCTCCACGGGGAGTGCGGGCTCACCACCCGGCCCGCCGAGCCGCCACCGATGGCCGACGAGCCCGGCGAGGCGCCTGGTCGGGTTCGGCGTAGCGTGACCCCGTGAGCAACACCGAGGTCCACCCCGACGAGGTCGTCTGCGCGGCGGAGGCCGCCCACGGCATCGAGATCATCGTCCCGCGCGACGTGCCGCTGGGCGGGCCGCGGGCGATGAGTGTGCGCCGTACGCTGCCCTCGCGCGAGCGCACCCTGATCGGGGCATGGTGCTTCGTCGACCACTACGGCCCCGACGATGTCGCGGCGACGGGCGGGATGCAGGTCGCGCCGCACCCGCACACCGGGCTGCAGACCGTCTCGTGGCTCTTCACCGGGGAGATCGAGCACCGCGACAGCGCCGGCAACCACGCCATGGTCAGGCCGGGCGAGGTGAACCTGATGACCGGCGGCCGCGGCATCAGCCACTCCGAGATCTCGACCGAGGAGACCCCCGTCCTGCACGGCGCGCAGCTGTGGACGGCACTGCCCGAGGCGGCCCGCGACACCGAACCCGGCTTCCAGCACTACGCGCCCGAGCCGGTGCGCGGACCGGGCTGGGAGGCGCGGGTCTTCCTCGGCTCGGCGCTCGGCTCGTCCTCGCCGGTGGCGACCTTCACCCCGCTGCTGGGGGTCGAGCTACTCCTCGAAGCCGGTACGTCGCTGCGGATCCCGGTCGACAGCGCCTTCGAGCACGGGATCCTGGTGGACACCGGCGCCGTGCTGGTCGACGGCGTACCGGTGGCCAAGGACGCGCTCGCCTACCTGCCGCCCGGCGCCGCGGAGCGCACGCTGGAGGCGGCCGAGTTCAGCAGGCTGCTGCTGCTCGGCGGCCCGCCGTTCGGCGAGTCGATCGTGATGTGGTGGAACTTCGTCGGCCGCACGCACGAGGAGATCGTGGGCTACCGCGACGCGTGGCAGACCCAGATCACCGCCGCCTCCGGCGAGGTGGTCGCGGATGCTCAAGAGGTCGCCGACGGTCGCTTCGGCCGGGTGCTCGGCGACCACCTGGCACCGATCCCGGCACCGCCGCTGCCGATGAACGTGCGGCTGAGGTCGCGGGGCTGAGGCGGGGCTGAACGAGGGGCGGGGTAGTCCGGGGCGGAAATCAGGGCTCGGGCGCCCGGAAGGATGATTTCCGCCCCGGACTACCCCAGCGCGGGCCGAACCTCAGCCCGCTCGCAGCAACCGCGCTCGCTGCTCGGTCGACAGCGCCAGGCGAGCGGCGACTGTCGTCGTGTCGACCCAACCGGGCGGTGGCTCGATGGTCCAGCGACGAGGACCGGGTCGACGTGACGCTCGCCGGATGGCATCCCAGGTGCGCAGGACGAACTCGCTCGGGTCGTGCCGGTCGGCGGATGTCATGGTCACGTACTCCAGACCGATCCTGCGGAAGACACCCTCCCGCCTGATGTCCTTGGCACGTTGGTGTCCCTCCAGGTGGAGCGCGCCGTCGTACTCCCCGACGACGCCCGCCTCGACGTCGAGCAGGTCCGGCGTCCCGACGAACCGGCCGTCGACGAAGACGGGGTGGTTGGCGACGACGGCCGTGCGCTGCAGACGCAGTGTCCACACGAGTCGCATTTCGGTCTCCATCGGCGACCAGGAGTTCTCGCAGGCCAGCGCCAGCGCCTCGCGCAGCTGCGGCACGCCCGTCCACGCCGTCAGCAGCGGCACGTACGCCGCGAGCGTCTCGGGTGAGACCAGATCGGCGGACAGGGCGATGTCGAGCCAGCGGACCGCCCGCTCGAGGCTCTCCGCGTGGCGTGCCTCGAAGCACACCGACGCCAGGGCGTCGGTGATCGCCAGGCCGTCGACCTCGGCGATCCAACCAGGGCGGAACCGCTCCGCCGTGATCAGCACCTCGGGACGTGAGCGGGTGCGATGGTTCGGGACCAGGATCGGCACCCGATGTCGCGATCCGTCAGCCGCGACCCCCTCCGTCCACGGCGCACCCAGCCAGTGCAGCGCGGCCCACCCGGTCACGGCACTCTGGGCCGGCAGCGCCGTACCGATCTCCACCAGGCGCTGATCGAGGTCGTCATCGTCGATGTGGGCGGGCAGGTAGAGGTTGTGCCCTGTCCGGCGCCACGTCCGCGACATCGTCTGACCGCGCGTCGGCCCCTTCACGCCGTCTGGATCGATCGGGACGGGACGCACGAGACCGGGCCGCCGGGGATGGAACTCCGGCGGCTGGAAGGCTGACGCTGCCGTGGCCACGTCCTCAGCCTTTCCCGCAACACCGGTGTCGAGGACGTTCTCCACAGGGGAATCTCGGCGAGATCGTCAGTGGCGGGGTAGTCCGGGGCGCAAATCAGGGCCGACCGGCGCTGACCCCTGATTTCCGCCCCGGACTACCCCAGCGCCGTCCGCCAGCCGACCCGCAGACCAGCCCTACCGCAGGACCCGCGAGATACCCCAGACCACACCCGTCCCGACCACGGCCACAGCGGCGGCGGGCCAGGCCGCGAGCAGCCCCGCAGCCGCCAGGACGGCCGCCAGCCCGTGCCAGCCGAGCGCGATCCGGATGCTGCGGCGCTGGGTGCGGTCGGTGGCGCGGCACAGCTCCAGTGCCGTGACGGCCGAGGCGATGTCGGCCTGCTCGACGCCGATGTCCTGCCCGGCGGGCCCGAGCAGCAGTCGCGCGGAGACGGCGCGCGAGGAGACCACTGCAGCGTCGCGGGGCGCCTCGGTGACGACGGTGGCGATGCCCACCTGCTCGGCTACCGCCTCGACGCGCGGGGCCGGCACGGCCACCAGGAGCACGTCGAGCCCGTCGGCCCGCAGGGCCGCGACCCGCTCGGCGGCACCGGCGCGCAGCGCGTCGGCCACGGTGACGTAGCCGAGCGGGCGCCCGTCGACCTCGACGCCGACCACGTCCCACGGGCTCGTGACCGGCTCGAGCCCGAGCCACTCGAGTCGCCCGATCCGGGTGGGATGCCGGTCGACCGAGCCACTGATGCCCAGGTCGGGGTGGTGGGTGACGTCGGCGAGGTTGCCGGCAGCCGAGAGCTTGGCGACGGCCCGTCCCAGCGGGCTGTCGAGACTGTGAGCAAGCGCCCCGGCGAACCATCGCAGGTTGCGCAGGTGGCTCTCATCGAGCGGATGCACCTGGTCGACCACCTTGCCCGACACGACCGTCTCGAGTCCATCGAGGGCGACGGTGTCGACCTCGCGAGCGCCGAGCAGCGCACCGGTCCGCCGCAGCGCGATGCCGTCGGCCCGACCCCGGACCACTGCCTGTCGCAGGGGGGTCTCAGAGGCGGCGAGCACCGCACCGGGGGCGAGAGCCAGCAGGGTGGCCACCGCGGCCATCGCGCCTGCGCTCCAGCTGTCGAGGGAACCACGGGCGAGCAGCACCACTGCCGCCACACCCACCGCCGCCGCGGCGTACCAACGTGGAACCGGCCGGGGTCCACTCACCTCGGCCCCCTGCCGCACCAGGAGGGCCGCGGCACCGAGCAGCAGCGTCGCCAGCGCTGCCGCGGCGATCGCGCCCGGCGTGTGTACGGCGATGGCCAGGGCGTAGCTGGCCAGCACCGCCAGCCAGGTCAGACCGAGGCGGGGCAAGGCGAGTCGGGCGACCAGCCTCGGGGTGGTCGGGGAGCTGCTCCCCAGCGCCGCCGAGACGCTGGTCACGAGGATTCCTCGCTCCAGTACCGCTCGAAGTCGCTCTGGTCGCCGGCGACCCAGAGCGGGACGCTCGCCTTGAGCACCATGGTCAGCTGCACCACGAACTCCGGATCGTGGAGCGACTCCCCGAACAGCTCGTTGATCCGGCGCCACCGGTAACGGACCGTCTGCGGATGGACGCCCAGGATCGCCGCGATCGCCGGCGCGCTCTCCCGGGTCTCCAGCCATACCAACAGTGTCGCCGACAGGATCTCGCGCGAGTTCGGCGTCTCCGCGAACAGCGGCTTGAGCAGCTCTTGGGCCATCTGTCGCCGCAGCGCCGGCTCGGCATGCAGCCACAACTGGGTGCGGTAGCGGGCGCAGTCGATCACCGGTTGGCGGGGGATGCCGCCGCTCGCGGCGAGCTCGAGCGCGCGCACCACCCACCGGTGCGCGTGCCCGGCCTCCTCGGTCGGCACCGGCCAGCTCCGTGCCAGCGCTACCTCCGCGTCCACCGAACGCAGGCGGCGTACCAGCTCCTCGATATGGTCGGCGGGCGCCACGAAGATCGCCGGCACTGCCGAGGTGTCGGCCAGTGCGTCACCCACCAGCCCCTCCTCCTCCGGCCAGGGCGTGCCTTCGGGAGCCGACGCCGCCACCACCGCGACCGTGTCGGGCAGGGACCACCCGGCGAGATCGGCCCGGATCTGCACGGCATCGTCGTACCCCTGACACAGCGCTCGCAGGAGCAGCAGCCGGTTGGTGGCGACGTCGCGGTCCCGCACCCGCCAGGCCATCGCCTGTCCGGCCCGGGCCTGGCCGATGAGGCGATCGACGAACGCCAGCAGGTCGTCACCGAGCCGGCCCAGGGTGGCGGCGGGCAGACCCGAGCGGATCACCACCTCCTGCAGCACCCGCCAGGCCTCCCGGCCGGCGATCCGCAGAGCGCTCTCCAGCGCGTCGAGGTTGTTCCCCTCGCCCGCCTCGCCGTACCCCATCCGGCGGAAGAGGTCGTCGACACCTGCGGTGGAGACCACCCGGGACCCGAGGGAGGACAGGAAGAGGTTCGCCGACTCGACCACTGCCATCGCGATGAGCTGGCGTCGCCGGCCGTCCGCGGGGCCGGCGTAAGCCGGCACCTCCTGCTGGATCCGGCGGGTGACGCCCTCGGCGAAGTCGGGGATGCTGTCGCGCAGCTGCCGCACCACGGTGGCGGGGAGCGTGAGCACCAGGGCGTCGAAGCGCGCTTCGCTCATCCGACGACCTCGTCCGGCCCCGTCACGGCCATCCCCAGCTCCCTCTCCCGGCGTGTCGGTCATCACACTCCCACGTCTGGTCCCACCGAGTTATCCATTCGCTGTGACCCGCCGTGCCCTTCCCCGCGAGGAGTGTCACGTGGGGTGGGGGAGCGGGCAAGGGGTCGCCCGGTCAGGGACGCCGTACGCCCTCCCTCGACACCGTTTCTTGTGATCCGCGTGACAAGGTCTGCTGTCAACGAGGCTGGAGCCGGGTCAGTTGTGCGGTGAGGTGTTGCACCAGGCTCCGCGCCGTCTCGGCGGTGACGACCAGGCGCGGCTCGCGCCGGTCGATCGGCTCGATGACCACCCACTCGACGCTCTCGCCCACGTACCGGCCCAGCCAGGCGACCAGGTCCAGCCCCTGCAGCGAGGCCGTGACGGGCGCGACCGGTCGAGCCGCCACCACCCCCGGGACGATCGAGGCCTCGCTGCGGTGGTAGCGATCGTCGGGATGGTCGAGCTGCCCGTGCTCACCGGTGCACCAGGGCGGACAGCCCTCGGTCAGCCACGTCGGATGCTGCGGCTGGTCGTCCGTCGCGGGCTCTGGGTCGCGTCGCGTCATCGCTGCCTCTTGTGCCGATCGTCTCTCTGGCCCGCGACTGTAACGGCGCCCACCGACATCGCCGACGGGCAGAGCCGAGGTTTCCACAGTCGTCTGCCACTCACATATGACTGTACATATCGGTATGGTCATTTTTGTTCATTTGCCGCGGATGCCGACGGCGTGGCGCTCGATCCTCTGCCGACGACCGTCCCGGGCTATCCACCGGTTGCGCGGGTGTGGTCGTACTTGTGTGACGAGTGCGCGACAATGCCGTCGTGACAGGAGAGCGGGCAGCCACGTGGGAGGAGTTCGCGCGTGTTCTGGGCGGCAAGATGTTCCGCGCGCGAACGGCCAAGGGCATCAGCCAGGAACGCGTCGCGCACCTCGCGGGCGTCTCGACCTACACCTATCAGAAGTACGAGAAGGGCGAGTCGCGGCCAGGGACGCCGATGAACCCCCAGCTCAAGTCGCTGGTGGCGATCTGCCAGGTGCTCGACCTCTCCGCCGCCGAGTTGTTGGCCGATCCGCTGCCGCTCATCCCCGAGGACTGATCGGGCCGGCCGGGCGCTACCCGCATCCCAGTCCTGCATGGTCACACGAGAATGGTGACGCGTGCTCGCGCCGCGGTCGGGCCGCGGAGCGGCCTGACCGCTTCTTGTCACCGGCGTGACAAGAACTGACTGTCATCGGTGAGCAAGGACGCCGATCTGGCGACAGCGAGCCTGCGATGTGGGTCGATCGTCCCGGCGGGCCGTCGCGCTCGCCGGAGCAGACACCGAGTCCGTCGGAGGGTGCTGATGCGGTCTTCTCGGTTCGACCAGCCCGTCCCGGGTGCCGTGGGCGTGTTTGCGCCTCGTCCCCGGCGCGGCGCGGATGCCTTCCAGCTCGTACGGCGCCTGCCGGCCGGAGTGCTGCCCGCCATCCGGGCGGCGGTGCCGACGCTGCCCGACAGCGCCGCCGTACGGATCTGTGCCGAGGTGCCCGCTTTCGCGGGTCCCGGCCACGAGCGGTTGCACCGCCTGGTCCGGGACGCGACGGCTGTCGCGCTCGACGGGTTCGTGCGGACGGCGGCGGGTGAGCTGGGACCGCGACGCCACGTCGAGGAGCACTTCCGCGGCCTGGGCCGGGCCGAAGTGGCGGCCGGTTGTGGTGGTCAGCGCGTTCTGGCCGCGATCCAGGTCGCCTCCGATGCGGTCTGGCAGTCCATCCAGACCATGGTGGCGCGTGAGGAGCTGCCCGGGGCGGTCGTCGCCGATCTCGGCGTCGCGGTGAGCCGCTACCTCGCGCATCTCTCGACGCAGGTGCAACACGGCATGGCCGAGCAGAGGCGAATGACCGGCGACGCGCGCACCCAGTTGGTGCTGGCCCTGCTGCAGGAGTCGACGACCATCGATGCCGACGAGGTCGCAGCGCTGGCCTCGGCGGCCGGTTGGCGTACGCCGCAACGGGTCGTCGTCGCGATGACCCGGCTTCCCGGGGCCCTGCCGCAGCGCGTTGCGGGACTGCCGCCGGAGGCGCTGACCTGGGCGGACGGCGATCGGATGGTCGTGCTGTCGGACGAGGCGCGGCTGAGCGAGGTGACTGCGGCGCTGCTCCGGCTCGGTCCCACGACGCAGGTGGTGCAGTCCTGGTCGGTCTCGCTCCTGCAGGCGCGACACGCCTACCGCTGGGCGCGACGTGCCTTCGCCCTGATCCGCGGCGGCGTGGTCAGCGCGGAGGAACGGGTCGTGCGCTGCGACCGTTACCGGATGAAGCTGTGGCTGGCTGCCGATCCGGCGCTCGCCGACGACATCAGTCAGGAGCTGCTCGAGCCGCTCCGCGGCCTGACGCCGCGCCGGCGGTTGGTGCTGGCCGAGACCCTGCAGGGCTGGCTGGAGACCGACGAGAGCGCGCCGGCGCTGGCGCGTCGGCTGGGCGTCCACGCCAACACCGTGCGTGGCCACCTGCGGGTGCTCGAGGAGCGGTTCGGTGAGCAGCTGCACGATCCGCAGGAGCGCACGGCGCTGATCCTCGCGCTGGAGGCGGCACTGCCGCGCTGGCGGGCCGCCCTCGCCGGCCGCTGACCACCTGGCCAGACGGCGAGGCGTGGGCCGGCTCGGGGTCCGCGGCGAGGATGGCCATCGCGGAACCATACTGGTAAGGTCGGTCGAAGCTGAATGCCTCAACGAGGTGGTCGGCCTTCCTGAGATGAGGAAGAGGGGATGGGACCGGCTTCGCCGGTCCCATCCCCGTCCCGCCGGCACCGCAGGCGCGCTTGCTTCGGGCCGCAACGCTCAGTGCGGCGGCACCGCCGGCGGGTTCTTCGCCGGCACGGGACAGTTGCCGCTGCCGTCGGTGGCGCACGCGGTCAGGTCATCGAGGTTGACGTTGCCGGCGTTGATGGGGCTCTGCTCCGCTGCCACCGGGTTGTCGGGCCCGGAGGCCATCGCCGTGATCAGGGGGCTGACGTCGTCGCCGCCGTCACGACAGCCGGTGAACGGTGGAACGTCGATGCCGGTGGACGCGGGGATCGACGTACCGTTCTGCTCGCCGTAGTAGGGCGAGTCGAGCTTGCCCAACGAGCCGGCGTGGGCGCCGTCGTACTGACCGAGCCGTCCGCCCTGGCCGGGGTAGTAGCCGTCGAAGCCCCACAGCGAGATGTCGACGGGTCTCACCGTCCGACACGACGAGCCGACCTCGACGGGGACGCCGTCGACCTTGAGGTTCGTCAAGGAGATGTCCACCCGGCCGGTGACAAGGCTGTTCACAGGCGCGGAGAAGGACTTGTCGCAGGGGGCGCCCCCGCCGTCCCCGGGGTTCCGCGGGGCCCAGGTCTGGTCCAGCAGGGGCTCCAGCTTGCCGTCGACGACGGTCTGGTGCAGTTGCAGCGTGGCCGTGACCGGTATCGAGCCGAACGCCACCGTCTTCACCTGGATGGGCGGGAAGGCGCCCGGGACGGCGCCGCCCTTCGGCGGCCACGCCGCGTACAGATCGGTGCGGTAGTAGAGGCTCTGCAGCTTGGCGGCCGGATCGCTCGAGGAGGCGGCACAGGCCGGTTGGTTGAACGGATCGGGCACATAGACCAGCGAGTAGGACGTCGGCTTCGCTGCCGGCGTGTTGCCCAGCGCGATGTAGGCGAGGAAGTAGATCGGGGCGCTCGGCGAGGTGGCGATGTACTGCTTGGCACGCTGGGCGACCACCCCCTGCGCCGCACCCGCGATCCCTCCCGCGGTGGTCCCGGGCGGTGCGGCGGGGAACCCACCTCCCGGGTCCAGGTCATGGCGGGTGGCGGCAGCGGTCACCGTCGCCAGAGCTGCCGCGTCCGAGGTCCGGGTGACACCCGGGACGGCACTCGACGGGGCGGCCATCGCCAGACCCAGGGCGCCCAGTGCGAGCAGCGGGACCCGGAGTGGCACGCGGAGCCGCCTCACCACGACCGCCTGCGGCAGGGGAGGGCGCAGCGTGGGGTGGGACGGTCCAGAGTCATCGGGTCGGCTCCTCGCGAGGTTGTCATGACAGGCGATCAGGTGCTGAACGCCCGTAGGGCGGGGCGCCTGTCGACGCCCCGCCGTACGTGTTCTAGGGGTGGATCACGGGTTGGCGATGCTCACCGCGGTGCCGGAGTTGGTCCAGGAGCCGCCGACCGTGATCGGGTGGCCCTTGGCGACGCCGACGACCGGGCACAGGAACCCGGAGGGGGTGTTGGTGATCGTCAGGGTGCTGCTGGTCGGGGTGAACTTCTGCGTGCTGGTGTCGAAGGTGCCCTTGACCGCGCCTCCGCCGGCGGTGAAGCTGCAGCCGGCCGCGACGACGTTCGCCGTGACGCTGTCGAGCTCGGCGGGCCAGACGGTGCCGGTGGCGTCACCGGTGATGGCGACCGTCCACGTTCCGACGGGCGTCACGGTCGTGGAGCCCACGATCGGGTTGGTGCACCCGCTGGAGGTGAGGGTGCCGAGGGACCCGGCAGCCGCGCCGTAGGCCCGGCTGGTGCCGGAGCTGGTGATCGAGCCGGACAGGTTGAACGTCGAGCAGGTCAGTGTCTGGCCGGCCGTCGGGTCGGTGAAGGAGACGCTGGACCCGACGAAGTTCACCGACGAACCGGTCGGGGTGTAGGTCGTGGCGGCGTGGGCCGCGGTGGCGCTGAAACCGACAGCGGTGACGGCTGCCGCCGCGGTGGCGGCGAGCTTGAGGGAGATCGACATCTTCTTGCCTTTCAGGAGCTGAACACAACGGGCTGTGCACGCGATTGCGCGCACGGGTGGAGGACACCAGGCGGTGGCTTCCTGAGATGAGCGGACCGACCACCGACGTGTCAGCGGCCGGATCCGGTGACCGAGCGCCCGCACTGGACGTCGTAGCTGGAGGAGCGAGGTCACAGCCGGTACTCCACGCCGGGTCGAGGCCGAGCGGCAAGGGGATCGGAGCCCGTCCGATCAGATAGGTCGGAAAGTTGTAACGTGCGTCACAAGGAACGATGTCGCGGGCCCTTGTTTCGCCGCTCCTCCTAGCGACGGCTCGGCACGCGGGATCCAATGAGGCGGTCCAGCGAGCCGTACGTCGGCTCGATCCTCGCGGAGTCGCTCGGTGAGCTCGCTTCGCCTGTCCCGTTGGGAGACCGCCTTCATGAAACGTCCACTTGCCGCGCTCGGTGCCGTGGGAGGCGCTGCACTCGTCGTGGCCGGCCTCCAGGTGGCGGGTGTCGGCGCTGCCAGTGCCAACCCGGCCGGGACCGGCCTGGTGATCTCCGAGGTCTACTCCGCGGGACAGGTTCCCGACTCGCCGTACGACGCGGACTTCATCGAGCTCTACAACCCCTCGTCGGCCCCCATCCCCCTCGCGGGGACGTCCCTGCAGATCCGCAGCAGCTTCAACACGGTGCGCGCCACCATCCCGCTCAGCGGGACCGCTCCGGCCGGGCGGGCCTTCCTGGTCCAGATCAGCGACGCCGGGACCGCGTCGGCGAGCCATCTGGACCTCCCGACGCCTGATCTGACGGCTGTGGCGGCCGGCCAGTCGTGGATCGACCTCGGCGCCTCCGACGAGGTGATCCTCGGCACCGGCAGCACCTACCCGGCGCCCGAGGTGGCCGGAGCCGCCGGCGTCATCGACGCGGTGTCGGAAGGCGGCTACGCCGGTGACGGCTCCTACGAGACCTCACCCGCGCCCTCCGGAGATCAGAACTACGGCTCGCTGCAGCGCGCGGCCGGCGGCGTGGACACCGACAACAACGCGGTGGACTTCAGCTGGGCCGGTCCGAATCCCTGCAACACGTCCTGCACGTCGGCACAGCTGTCGCGGACCGAGTCGGAGGTGTCGGTTCCGGCCTTCAGCAAGACCTCGGGAACCGGGCCGGCGCCGATCGCGACCGTCACCGGCAGCGGCGGCGTGCCCACGGGACGCGTGACGGTGACGACGGAGGATCCCCGGTACAGCGCCTCCACGTGGTCGGGTCCGCTGGACTCCGCAGGCAGCGCGACGGTGAACCTGCCGGATCTCCTGCCGGGCAGCTACACCTTCACCGTGCACTACGCGGGCGATGCCTCCTACCGACCCTCCTCGAGCACGTTCTCGGTGACCGTCACGGCGGGGAATGCGGCCACCACCGTCGCCGCGCCGAACACGACGCTCCCGGCGCTCGACTCCGGCACCACGGTGCGCGCGGACGTGCCGCTGACCGTCACGGCCGGCGACGGCGGTACGCCGACGGGAACCGTGTCGGTCTGGGACGGAACCGATCGACTGGCTGCGGTCAGCCTGCTCGCCGGCCAGACCAGTGCGAGCGTGTCCATCTACACGGCGAACATGTTGCCGGGGGCGACCACCCTGACGGTCTGGTACCAGGGCGACGCCACCTATGCGCCGAGCAGCAGCACCTTCACGGTGACAGCGCCGCGGGCCTACTCCGACACGAGCGTCTCCGCGCCAGCCGTCACCGCGGGCAGTGCCGGCCACGTCGCCGTCACCGTCGCCTCCGACTGGCCCGGGATCGTCGGTGACACGTCCGGAGTGACGGTGAGTGGCACCGTGACCCTCGCCGGCGCCGGTGCCGCGCAGACCAAGACGGTCGGTGCCGACGGCGGGGTCAGCTTCGACCTCCCCACCACCTTGGCTCCCGGCAGCTACGCACTGACCGCCACCTATGCGGGCAATGACCGGCTGGCGAGCTCCTCGGCCAAGGTGACCTTCACCGTCCGCCCCCGGACCGGCAGCACCGGCGGCACGACCGTCCAACCGCCGGCCGGCACGAACCACGGCACCCACGCGACGGCGGCTCAGCAGAAGCTGTCGAAGGACCAGGCGAAGCTGGCCAAGCTGAAGAAGGCCTACAAGAAGGCGCACGGTGCGAAGAAGGCCAAGCTGAAGAAGTCGATCGCCAAGCTGAAGAAGACGATCAAGAAGGACAAGAAGAACGTCGGGGCCGGCAAGTAGCCCCATCGTTGACAGGCGGTCCCGCTCCGGTGTTCCGGGGCGGGACCGTCTGTCTGCGACAGGAAGTTGTAACGCACGTCACAAGGTTTGCCCACGTCGACCACGGGTTCCGCGCAACCGCTGGTGCCGGACCGGACCCGAGGATGCAATGAGGCGTCCTGAGAGTCGCACTCGCCGGCTCGCCATCGCGGGCCGACTCGGCGCCCGCTGTCACGTGGGGAGTTCCTCCTGATGAATCGTCCACTTGCCGCTGTCGGCGTCGTCGCCGGCGCGGCCCTTGCGCTGGGCGGCCTTCAGGCCGTCGGCGCCTCGACCGCCAGTGCCGACCCGGCCGGTACCGGCCTGGTGATCTCCGAGGTGTTCACCGGCGCCAGCAACTCCGCCGCGCCGTACGACGCCGACTTCGTCGAGCTGTACAACCCCACGTCGGCGGAGCTCAGCCTCAGCGGGCTGTCGTTGCAGGTGCGCAGGGCCGATGACAGCGTGATCGGCACCGTCGCGCTGACGGGCGGCGTCGCTGCCGGCACGCACTTCCTCGTCCAGCTCGACGAGGCCAACGACGCCACCACCTCGCACCTGGACCTGCCGACGCCCGATGCGGCCGGCTCGCTGGCCATGGCCGATGTCCAGAACGCCGCCGAGGTCGTGCTCGGCAACGCGGCCACCTACGGTACGGGCGATCTGAGTGCCGCGCCGGGCGTGACCGACATGGTCGGCTTCGCGGGGGCATCGTCCTACGAGACGCATGCCGCCGAGCTCCCGTCGACCGTCACCACCACCTACAACAGCATCAGCCGTGCCGACTCCGGGGCCGACACGAACGACAACAGCGCCGACCTCACCTGGGTGGGCCCTACCCCCACCGACGCGGCAGCGCCAGCGGCAGCGCGCACAGCGCCGAGCCTGAGCGCTGACTCGACCTCGCTCCTCGTCATCGCCGGGGTGAGCGGCGATTCCTGGCCGACCCGCCTGGGGGCCGCCTACATCTCCTCGAAGGTCTCCGGAGCGCAGGGCGGTCCGACGCCGACGGGAACCGTTCGTGTCTTCGGGCCGGCCGGGTTCGCCGCGAACGAGGCGCCGGTCGGGAACTACGGCACCTCGAACCTGAGCGTTCTCGGCACCGCGGGTCTGGCTCCGGGCACCTACGACCTGACGGTCGTCTACGAGGGTGATGCCACCTACGCGCCTGCCACCACGCACGCCTCCCTGAGCCTGACGGCCGGCGCCACGGCCTCGACGGTGTCGGCGTCCGACGTCACGCTGGCGGACGGTCAGCCCTACCAGAAGACGATCACCGTCGCACCGGCATCGGGCACGGGTGATGCACCGACCGGCGTGGTGAGCGTCTGGGACGGCGGCACCATCCTGACCTCGTCGTACGGCGTCGCCCTCGACGGGGGCGCCGCCTCGGTCGAGATCCCGTACGCGAGTCTGGCGCCCGGAGACAACCGCCTGACGGTCAAGTACAGCGGGGACGACACCTATGCGCCGAGCAGCAAGGCGATCACGGTGAGCACGCCCGGCATCGCCTCCACCACCACCGTCACCGCTCCGGCCACGACCGTCGGCACCGCCGGGCGGGCGAGCGTCAAGGTCGCCGCGACGGGGGCCAGCGCCACCGGCGAGGTGACGCTGACCGGAGCCGGTCCCGCGCAGACCAAGGCGATCGGCGCCGGCGGCAGCGTGACCTTCGACCTGCCCGCCACCCTCGCGGCCGGTAGCTACACCCTGACCGCCTCCTACGCGGGGGCGCTCACCGATCGGGTGCTGGCCTCGACCGGCACGACGACGTACAAGGTGAACGCCGTCACCAAGCCCCCGACCGGTGGCCCCCACGTCACCGGCCCGACGCAGGCCCAGAAGAAGCTGGCCCACGACCAGGCGAAGCTGACGAAGACCAAGAAGGCCTACAAGAAGGCCCACGGTGCGAAGAAGGCCAAGCTGAAGAAGAAGATCGCCAAGCTGAAGAAGACGATCAAGAAGGACAAGTCGGCGGTCAGGGCCGGCAAGTGAGCCGGTAGCGATACGACGACGCGGACGTCGGCCCGGGGCAGCGCCCCAGGCCGACGTCGTGTTGTTCGGGGGCGAGGAGGGTTCGGTGGCGCTGCTCGTGGGCGCGCTGGTCAGGCCGAGTTGTCACCCGGCTCACAAGAACTGCTGTGTTTCGCCGCCAGAACGCCCTCATCGGGTGACTTGGGCTGCGCGTGAGCGCGATCACACCTAGCGTCTGCGATGCGTCGGCCCTGGTGTGGGCAGGGCCGACGCCCCATCACGAAGGTCGGAGGATCCATGGGCGGCACAGTCGAGGTGCGCGGGCTGACCAAGAGCTTTGGCAGCCAGAACATCTGGAGCGACGTGACCCTCGAGCTGCCTCCCGGTGAGATCACCGCGCTGCTCGGCCCCTCCGGCACCGGCAAGTCGGTCTTCCTCAAGTCGCTGATGGGCCTGATCCGCCCCGAGGAGGGCGAGTGCCTGGTCAACGGCATCGACATGGTCAAGGCTCGCGAGGCGCAGCGGCTGGAGTTGCGCAAGCGGTTCGGCGTGCTGTTCCAGGACGGCGCGCTCTTCGGCTCGATGAGCGTCTACGACAACATCGCGTTCCCCCTGCGCCAGCACACCCACAAGACCGAGGCTGAGATCCGCCAGATCGTCTTCGACCGGCTCGACATGGTCGGTCTGCTCGGCCAGGAGCACAAGCTCCCCGGTGAGATGTCCGGCGGCATGAAGAAGCGCGCCGGCCTGGCCCGCTCGCTGGTCACCGATCCCGAGATCATCCTGTGTGACGAGCCGGACTCCGGCCTGGACCCGGTCCGCACCGCCAATCTCGCCCAGCTCCTGATGGACGTCAACGCGCAGACCGACGCCACCATGCTGGTCGTCACGCACAACATCGAGCTCGCCCGCACCCTGCCCGACAACCTCGGCATGCTCTACCGCCGCCGGTTGGTGATGTTCGGCCCGCGCGAGGACTTCCTGCTCACCGACCACCCCGTCGTCTCGCAGTTCATGAGCGGTGACCCGATCGGCCCGATCGGGATGAGCGAGGAGGTCGACCACAGCCTGGTCGAGGACCCCGACGTCGAGGAGCCGCCCTACCCCGGCCATGCCGGTCATCCCGGCGGCCACCCCGGCCACGCGGGACAGCCCGGCGGCGCAGCGGTGATGCTCCGCAGCGGCGCCCGGGCCATCGAGGTGCTGCCCCGCCAGCTGATGCCCTCGGGCGGGATGGCCCGTGCGGCCGGCCAGCGGCACGCCGGCCGGGTCGAGCGCGGTGGGTCGAGGCTCTACGTCGCCGACGACGAGGAGCATGACCGAGCGGTCCGCTTCCGGCCACCGGACCTCGTCAGCCAGGCGCTGACCCAGACCGGCGACCTGTTCGCGCTGGCGCTCGACACGGTGCGGATGGCGTTCCGCCGGCCGTTCGCCTGGCGCGAGCTGCTCGACCAGTTCTGGTTCGTCACCAGCGTCTCCTGGATCCCGGCGATGCTGGTGGCGATCCCGTTCGGCGCCGTCATCGCTCTCCAGCTCGGCACCCTGACCGTCCAGGTCGGTGCCCAGTCGTTCACCGGTGCGGCCAGTGTGCTGGCGGTGGTGCAGCAGGCAGCCCCGATCGTGACCACGCTGGTCATCGCCGGCGCTGGGGGCGCCGCCATCTGCGCGGATCTGGGGGCGCGCACCATCCGCGAGGAGATCGACGCGATGAAGGTCATCGGCGTCTCCCCGGTGCAACGGCTCGTGGTCCCGCGCGTGTTGGCCTGCATGGGCTCCGCCGTCCTGCTCAACGGGCTGGTCTCGGTCGTGGGCGTGCTCGGCGGCTACTTCTTCAACGTCAACGTCCAGGGCGGTACGCCGGGCGCCTATCTGGCCAGCTTCACCGCGCTCGCGCAGGTCTCCGACCTCGTGGTCGGCGAGATCAAGGCGCTCATGTTCGGCTTCCTCGCCGGCGTGGTGGCGGCCCACCGGGGGATGAACACCCGGCCCGGGCCGAAGGGCGTGGGGGAGGCGGTCAACCAGTCGGTCGTGATCACCTTCCTGCTGCTCTTCTTCGTCAACTTCGTCGTGACCACGCTGTACCTGCAGCTGGTACCGGGCAAGGGGGCCTGAGGCATGGCGGATGCGACAGCTCCCCGGCAGGCGCGCCGTACGACGAAGCGGCCCTGGTGGGACAGGTCGCTCGACGGTCTGGTCCAGGCGGGCGCCGACCTGCGGTTCTACGGCCGGGTGCTGGCGGCGATCCCCTACGCGCTGCGGCGCTACCCCAAGGAGATCCTGGCGCTGCTCTCGGAGGTCAGCTTCGGCTCGGGTGCGCTCGCGGTCATCGGCGGCACCATCGGCGTGATGGTCGGGATGTCCCTGTTCGTCGGCACGGTGGTCGGCATGCAGGGGTACGCCGCCCTCGACCAGATCGGCACCGCGACCCTCAACGGCTTCATCTCGGCCTACTTCAACACCCGGGAGATCGCCCCGCTGGTCGCCGCGCTGGCGCTCTCGGCGACCGTCGGGGCGGGCTTCACCGCCCAGCTCGGCTCGATGCGGATCAGCGAGGAGATCGACGCGCTGCGGGTCATCGGCATCCCGGCGGTGCCGTTCCTGGTGACCACGCGGGTGATCGCCGGCTTCGTCGCGATCATCCCGCTCTATGTGATCGGGCTGCTGACCTCCTACGCCGGCTCGCGGATCGTGACCGTCTACTTCCGCGGCCAGTCACCCGGCACCTACGACCACTACTTCCACCTGTTCCTGCCGCCGGTCGACATCGGGCTCTCGTTCCTCAAGGTGCTGATCTTCGCCGTGATCACCATCATGATCCACTGCCGGATCGGCTATCGCGCGAGCGGTGGCCCCGCGGGCGTGGGCATCGCCGTCGGTCACTCGGTGCGGCGGACCATCGTCACCGTCGCGGTCCTCGACCTGCTGCTCTCGCTGGCCATGTGGGGCAGCACGACGACGGTGAGGATCGCCGGATGAGCCGCACCCGCATCGTGGACGCCTTCCTCGGACTGGGCTACCTGCTCGTCGTGGTCGCCTTCCTGGCCAGCGTGGTGCTGATCTACAACAAGGCGTTCACGCACCGCTCGGACATCACCTTGACCACCTCTTCGATGGGCAACGCCCTGCAGAAGGGATCGGATGTGAAGTACCACGGGGTGCCGGTCGGCGAGGTGTCGGCGATCGCGCCCACCCAGTCCGGCGCCCGGCTCACGCTCGCGCTCGAGCCGTCGGTGGTCAAGACGCTGCCGGCCGACACCACGGCGCTGCTGCTGCCCAAGACCCTCTTCGGCGAGCGGTACGTCGACCTCGTCGCGCCCAGCTCGAGCAGCCCGGGCGGACTCGCCGCCGGTGCGACCATCGCCCAGGACAGCTCGGACGAGGCGGTCCAGCTGCAGGACGTGTTCGACCACCTGCTTCCCCTGCTGCAGGCGCTGGAACCGCAGAAGCTGCAGGCCACCCTCGGCGAGCTGGCAGCGATGCTGCGAGGCGAGGGCGACGCCATCGGCGACAACCTGGCCTCCTGGGCCGACTACTTCCACAAGATCAATCCGGACGTGCCGCAGCTGGCCGACGACTTCGCCTCGCTGGGGAAGGTCGCCGACACCTACGCCGATGCGGTGCCCGACCTCCTCGACGCCCTCGACACCATGACGACCACCTCGCACACCCTGGTCCAGGAGCAGACCCAGCTCAGCAGTGTCTTCGCCAACGTGCTGACCGCCTCCGACATCACCACCGGCTTCATGGACGACAACTCCCAGACCATCACGGTGCTGTCGAAGCAGAGCCGCAAGGCGCTGCAGGCGGTCGCGCCGTACGCCTCGGAGTTCCCGTGCCTGCTCAAGGCGACCGCCGACTTCGTGCCGGTGATGGACAGGACCCTCGGCAAGGGCACCAAGGAGCCGGGCATGCACGTGGTCCTCAGTGTCGAGCCCTCACGCGGCAAGTACGTCGCCGGCAAGGACGCCTACACCGCCACCTCCGGCGGCCCGCGCTGTCCCTACCAGACCGGTCAGGTCGGCACCTCCGCCGTCGGGCGGACCGCCACCGCCGGCGTCGAGGACGAGCCGCCGACGATCCCGGCGCCCCCGTCGGACCTGCTGCCGAGCGCTCTGACCTCGCCGAGTGGCTCGGCGAGCTCCTCGGCAGGCACCTCGGCCGGCTCCTCGACAAGCTCCTCGGCCGACGTCGACACCACCAGCACCAACCCGGCGGCCGACCTGGCCGCGGCGGGTCTCGGCGACGCCAACTCTCCTGCGGAGAACGAGCTGATCGCCGAGCTGGTCGCGCCGAGCGTGGGGATGTCGCCCTCGCAGTACCCGCGATGGGGCAGCCTGCTGCTCGGCCCGGTGCTGCGCGGCACGGAGGTGACGCTGCGATGAGGGCGACCCTGATCAAGAGCATCGTGTTCACCGTCGTGACGGTGCTGGCCACCGTCACGCTCGCCAGCGTGATCCGCAACGGCTCCTCGGGACCGCACCGCACCTACAGCGCGCTGTTCTCCGACGTGACCAGCCTGAACAAGGGCGACGACGTCCGGATGGCCGGGGTGAAGATCGGCACGGTCACCCGGGTCGCCCTCCATGACAACGACATCGCCAAGGTGACCTTCACCGTCGCCGACTCGGCGCCGTTGGACGAGGGCTCCACCGCCGAGCTGCGCTTCCGCAACCTGGTCGGGCAGCGCTACATCGACCTGCACCCGGCCGACTCGGCCGCACCCGCTCTGCCGGCCGGCTACACCTTCACGCTCGCGCAGACCAAACCGGCCCTGGACCTGACGCTGTTGTTCAACGGCTTCCAGCCGCTGTTCCAGTTCCTCGACCCCAAGGACGTCAACACCCTCAGCGGCGAGATCATCGCCGTCTTCCAGGGCGAGGGCCCGACCGTCAGCGATCTGCTCTCGAGCACCGCCAGCCTGACCTCCACCCTCGCCGACCGAGACCAGGTGATCGGCGACCTGATCACCAACCTCAACGACGTGATGGGCGTGGTCGACGCGCACTCCGACCAGCTCGACACGACCCTCGTCACCCTGGAGCAGCTGGTCAGCGGACTGGCCGCCGACCGCACCACCATCGGCGACACGATCGGCGGCCTGGGCGAGCTGACCACCAGCGTGGCCGACCTGCTGGGCAAGAGCCGGGCTCCGCTGAAGAAGGACATCGCCTCGCTGGGCGAGCTGTCGGACAACCTCTCCAGCGGCGACCAGCTCGACAGCATGCTCAAGACACTGCCGACCAAGCTCGACGCCATCGGCCGCACCGCGAGCTACGGCTCGTGGCTCAACTTCTACGTCTGCTCGATCCAGGGCGAGATCCCGCTCCCCGATGGCTACTTCGGCGATCTCGGAGCCAACCCCGTCGCGCCGAGGTGCAGCTGATGAGCCGTCGCTACCCCCTCTCCTTCGCCGAGCGGAACAAGATCGTCATCGCCGTGGTCGGCCTGGTCCTGCTCGGGCTCGCGTTCTTCGTCACCTTCCGTGCCGACGCGCTGCCGGTGATCGGGGGCGGCAAGGTGGTCAAGGCCTACTTCGCCGAGTCCGGCGGCCTGAAGAAGGGCAACGAGGTCCGCGTCGCCGGGGTCAAGGTCGGCAAGGTCACCGGGATCGCCCTCGACGGGGACCGGGTGGTGGTCTCCTTCCGGGTCAAGGGTGTGACCTTGAAGGACCAGACGACGGCGGCGGTCGACGTGAAGACCCTGCTCGGGCAGAAGTACCTGGCGCTCGACCCGGCCGGCACCAAGCCGCTCGAGCACCCGATCCCGGTCGAGCACACCACCACGCCGTACGACGTGAACGCCGCCTTCTCCGACCTGGCCACCGACGTCGGCCAGATCGACACCGGCCAACTGGAGAGGAGCCTCGACACGCTCTCCGAGGCGTTCAAGGACACGCCGGCCTCGGTGCGCTCGATGGTCAGCGGGCTGACGGCCCTCTCCAAGACGATCTCCAGCCGGGACACCCAGCTCGCCGAGCTGTTCGCCAAGACGACCTCGGTCACCAAGACGATCTCCGACCGGGACGACGAGCTGGCCAGGATCGTCGACAACGGCAACGACCTGCTCACCGAGCTCGATCAGCGCCGGGACGCGATCAAGGAGCTGCTGCAAGGCACCGCCGCGCTCGGCACCGAGGTCAGCGCCCTGGTGCACGAGAACCAGAAGCAGCTCACCCCCGCGCTGGAGAAGCTGGACAAGGTCTCCGAGATCCTCCAGCAGAACCAGGACAACCTCGACGACGCCGTGCAGAAGATCGGTCCCTACTACCGGATGCTGACCTCCGCGATGGGCAACGGCCGCTGGATCGACGCCTACGCCTGCGGGCTGTTCGACGACGGGGACGCGCCGCTCCTGAACAACGACGTGGTGCGCAACTGTCACCCCGGAGGTGCGAAGTGAGGTCCTCGGGCATGCGCCGGATCATCGTTCCGCTCATCGTCGTCGCCCTCCTGGCCGTGGGCGTGACCGGCCTGCGGCTGATGCGCGGCGGGGGGACGACCTTCAGCGCACTCTTCGACTCGACCGTCGGGCTCTACCGGGGCTCGGACGTGGAGATCCTCGGCGTGCCGGTGGGCACCGTCACCGCCGTCGAACCGACCGGCGACAAGGTCCGGGTGACGATGCGCCTCGACCGCGGCCAGAAGGTGGCCGCCGACACCGCCGCGGTCATCATCGCGCCGACGCTGGTCAGCGACAGGTACGTGCAGCTGACCACGCCCTACACCTCGGGCAAGCGATTGGCCAGCGGCGCCACGATCACGCGGACCGCCGTCCCGGTCGAGGTCGACAAGCTCTACCAGAGCCTGGACAGCATCGCGAAGGACCTCGGTCCCGACGGTGCCAACAAGAACGGTGCGCTCTCCCGGCTGCTGCAGGTCGCGGCCGCCAACCTGCAGGGCAACGGCAAGGACATCAACACGATGATCGGAGAGTTCGGCAAGGCCACCGGAACGCTGGCGGACTCGGGGGACGACCTCTTCGCCACCATCGGCAACCTGGAGTCGATCAACAAGGTCCTGGCCCAGCACGACACCAGCGTCGCCGGGATCAACCGCCAGTTCGCCGCCGTCACCGACGAGCTGGCCGGCGACCGGGACGACATGGCCGCGGCGGTCGCCAACCTCGGCGACGCAATGGCCGACCTCGACGGCTTCATCAAGGACAACCGCGACCAGCTCAAGGCGAGCGTGCAGAAGCTGGTCGGTCCCACCCAGGTGCTGGTGAACCAGAAGAAGTCGTTGCGCGAGGCGGTCAAGCTGATCCCGCTGGCCCTGCAGGACTTCCTGCAGGCCTACGACGTCACGTCCAACACCATCGAGGGCCGTGCCGACCTCAACGAGCTCAGCCTGTGGGCCAAGGACGGGCTGTCGGGGCGCACCTCCGCGAACGCGCCGCCGACCCTCATCCCGGGACTGGGGGATGACCGGTGAAGCGCCGTCGCCTGCTCGTCTCGGTCGTCGGCACGGTGGCCGCCACGCTCGCCCTGTCCGGCTGCTCCTTCGGCGGCTGGATCTACAACGCGAACCTGCCCGGTGGCGCCAAGCTCGGCTCCCACCCGCTGACGCTGACAGCCGATTTCGCCGACGTGCTGGACCTGGTCCCGCAATCCAGCGTGAAGGTCAACAACGTCGCCGTCGGCCGGGTCTCGCACATCGCGCTGGAGCCTGACGGTCACAGCGCCAAGGTGACCCTCCAGGTCAACCGGGACGCCACGCTTCCGGTCGGCACCACCGCTCGGATCGAGCAGACCTCGTTGCTGGGGGAGAAGTACGTCGCCCTGGTGCCGCCGGGCAGTGCCGGCTCCGGTGACGGCACGACGTCGGCTGCCGCCGTACAGGCCGGTCCGCAGTTGCGGGACGGCGCCAGGCTGCCGCTGGCCTCGACCTCGGAGTCGGTCGAGGTCGAGCAGGTGCTCGGTGCGCTCTCGATGGTGCTGAACGGAGGCGGGATCGGGCAGTTCCAGGAGATCTCCCGGGAGCTGCAGAAGATCGGTGACGGCCGCACGGACGAGATCCGGGACTTCCTCGGCCAGATCAATCGGTTCGTCTCCACGCTGGACCAGCGCAAGGGCGCGATCACCGCTGCCCTCGACGGCCTCGACCACCTCTCGACCGCGTTGCAGCACGACGACGACCAGATCGCCAACGCGCTGGACAACCTCAGCCCCGGGATGAAGGTGCTCTCCGACCAGCGCCCGCAGCTGGTGGCGATGCTGCAGTCGCTCGACAAGCTCTCCGACGTCACCGTCTCGACCCTCGACCGGTCGCAGCAGGACATCGTCGCCGACTTCAAGACCCTGGATCCGATCCTGACCAAGCTGGCCCGGGCGGGCTCGGACCTGCCGAACTCCCTGCAGATCCTGTTGACCTACCCCTTCCCCGACTCCGTGCTCGGGGCGATCAAGGGCGACTACCTCAACGTCTTCATGACCACCAACTTCCGCACCGTTCCCTCCGGATGTGCGGAAGAGGGCTGCGCGTGGCCTGCGGTGGGTCGCACGTCGGTGGGCGCCTCGAAGCGGACCGGCGGAATCCCTCCCGCCTCTCCCACCGCGACCGAGGCGCCCCCGACGCTGCTGCCGGCCACCGACTCCCCGATCGCCGGTGCGTCCTCGGACACGGTGCCGGGACCGAGCATCCTGTCGCAGACGCCGTCGGCCTCGGCGGACGGTAGCCCGGCCGGGTCGGGGTCGTCCTCCAGCTCCGGGTCGGGCGCGGCCGCCGGCACGTCGTCACCGGTCGGCTCCCTCGCCGGCACCGCCTCCTCCGACAGCGAAGGGAGGTGACAGGCGTGGTCACCAGCTCCGTGCGCATCAAGCTGATCGCCTTCGTCGTCCTCGGCCTGATCGCCTCGGCCTACCTCGGCGCCAAGTACGCCGGCATCAGCCTGGTCGACTCCGGCTACACCGTCCGGGTGGAGCTCGCCGACGCAGGCGGGCTGTTCGCCAACGGCGAGGTCACCTACCGCGGCGTGCCGGTCGGCCGGATCAAGCAGCTCGAGCCGACCGCCGACGGTGTCGAGGCGACCCTGCGGATCTCCTCCGATGCGCCCGACCTCCCGGCCCACCCGACCGTGACCGTCGCGGACCGCTCCACCATCGGTGAGCAGTACCTCGACCTCGGCGGCCCCAGCGCCTCGAGCGGGAAGCACCTCGCCGACGGCGACCGGATCGAGGCCGCCGCAGCGACCCTGCCGCCCGACCTGTCGGGGCTGCTGCAGGACACCGCCGACTTCGCCGCCTCGGTGCCCACCGATGACCTCAAGACGGTGATCGACGAGAGCTACGACCTGTCCCACGGCGTCTCCGGCGACCTGCGCCGGCTGATCTCCACCTCGCAGCAGTTCCAGAAGCAGGCCGACGACAACTGGCTGGTCAGCCAGGCGTTGATCCACGACTCCGCCACGGTGCTCAAGACCCAGGAGGAGTCGGCGGCGGACATCCGCGGCTACAGCTCGGACCTCGACGTGATCGCCAAGACCCTGAAGAGCTCCGACGGCGATCTGCGGACCCTGATCCAGAACTCGCCCGACGCGGCCCGCCAGCTCGGTGAGCTCTTCGACCAGGTCGGCAGGCCGCTCGGCACCCTGATGGGCAACCTCATCAGCACGGCACAGATCTTCGGCACCAACGCCGACGGGTTGCAGGACACGCTGGTCCGGGTCCCCGAAGCGGTCAGCGTGGGCTATGCGGTCAGCGGATCGCAGGGCATGGACTTCGGCATGATCCCGACGTTCTTCGACCCGTTGCCCTGCACCCAGGGCTACGGTGGCACCGCCATGCACTCCGGGACCGACACCTCCAGCAGCGGGTCGCTCAACCTCGACGCCGGCTGCACCGCGGCGACCTCCTCGGGCAAGGACGTCCTGGGACCCAGCGCGGTGAGCTCCGGCTCGGGCGCCGGCAAGGCGACCGCACGGGTCTCGGTGCCCAGCTCCCTCGCCGATCTCCTCGGAGGTGCACAGTGACGGCCGACAAGACCGAGCTGATCGGCTCGTCAGCGGAGCCGACGTCGTCTGCGGAGCCTGTCGAGGCGCCCGAGGCTCCCGAGGCGCCCGAGGCGCCCGAGGCTTCCGAGGCCGCGCGGCCGCGAGGCGGTGCCGTACGGCGCTGGTGGCCCGCGGCCGTGGCGGTCGTGGCGCTGCTGGTGCTGGTCGCAGGGCTCCTGTCCTGGTGGCGGGCCGACCACGACGGTGACCGGGCGCTGGCACAGACGCGGGACGCGGTGCTGATCGCGGCCACGTCCCACATCGAGACGCTCAACTCCCTGGACTACCGGCACGTCGATGCCGGGTTGAAGGCGTGGAGCGCGGTGACGACCGGGACGCTGCACGACCAGCTCGGCCAGGTCACCGCCGACCAGCGCAAGCTGCTGGAGGACCAGAAGAAGATCTCGACCGGGAAGGTCGTCGACGCGGCCGTGTTCTCGCTCGCGGACGACACCGCCACCGTGCTCGCCTCGGTCGAGGTGACGGTGCGCGACGGCCAGGACACGACCGCCCAGCCGACGCTGAAGCGGAACCGGTTCAAGGCCGACCTCGTCGAGGTCCACGGTCGGTGGCTGGTGGAGGACCTGCAGCAGGTGGCGGTGGACATCTCGTGATCGAGGAGACGATGGCGACACCCGACCCCACGCCTGCGCGCACGCCCGAGCCTGCCGCCCCCGAGCCCGCCGGTGCGTCGCGCCGCCGCCGGCTGCTGTCGTGGGTGGCGCTGGTCGCGGCGGCGCTGATGCTCGCTGTCGGCATCGTCGGGTTCTCGAGGGCCCACGACCTGCGCTCGGGCGACTCCTCCCGCAACCACGCCCTCGTCGACGCGACGGCGACGGCCGAGGTGCAGTCACAGGTCTCGCAGGCGCTGGCGAAGGTGTTCAGCTACGACTATGCCGACCCGGCCACCACGCAGGAGGCCGCCGCCAAGCTGCTCGCCGGACAGGCCAGGTCGCAGTACGACACGCTGTTCAAGACCCTGGAGCAGAAGGCCCCCGGCCAGCAGCTGGTGCTGAGCGCTCAGGTGCAGAGCGCCGCCGTCAAGACCCTGACCGACTCCACCGCCACCCTGCTGGTCTTCCTGGACCAGTCCTCCCAGCGCAAGACCGACAGCGAGGCCAGCGTCTCCGCTGCCCAGCTCAGCGTGGATGCGACCAAGACCGGTGGGGTCTGGAAGGTGACCGGCCTCAAGCCGCTATGAGCTCATGGTCGGGATAGTCCGGGGCGCAGATCAGCCCTACCGGCGGGATACCCCTGATGTCCGCCCCGGACTACCCCAACTCAACAGCGCTCAACGACCCCAGCAGCCGCAGCGAACGCGCCGTCTCCGATCCCGGTTCGGCGTGGTAGATCACCAGCAGCTGACCGCCCGAGTCGCCGATGGCGAGCTTCTCGCGGCGCAGCTCGAGTCGGCCGACGTCGGGGTGCTCCAGCTCCAGGAGGCCGCCGGCGAGGGGGCGTACGTCGTGCCGGGCCCACAGCTCGCGGAAGTGCTGGCTGGCCAAGGAGAGCTCACCGACCAGGGTGACGAACGCGGGGTCGGCGACCTCCGGGCCGAGCGAGACGCGCAGGCCGGCGACCATGTCGGCGACATCGCGCTCCCAGCGCGGGTTGCGGGCGCGGTCGTCGGGGTCGAGGAAGGTCGAGCGCAGCCGGTTAGCACCGGGCACGATGCTCGGGTAGAGGGCCGTCGCGAGCGGGTTGGCGGCCAGGACGTCGAAGGTCCGGCTCTCCACGAAGGCCGGCAGGGTCAGCGAGCCGAGCAGCTGCAGGACCCCGACCGGCACTCGCTGCTGCGTGCGCGGCGCCGTCCGGCGCTGCCGACCTGAGGCCGAGGGCAGACCGAGCAGGTAGGCGGTGGCGGTGGCGTCCAACCGCAGCACGCGTGCCAGCGACTCCAGCACCTGCGGCGACGGGTTGCGGTCGCGGCCCTGCTCCAGGCGCAGGTAGTAGTCGGCGCTGATCCCGGCCAGCGTGGCGACCTCCTCGCGCCGCAGGCCCGGCGTACGGCGGACGCCGCTGACCACGATGCCGACCGACGTCGGGTCGACCTGGGCACGGCGGGCACGCAGGTAGTCGCCGAGGGGATTCACCACGCTGACACTCTAGGCGCCGCGGCAGTCCCGATCCTGGTCCTGCCACCCCCAGGATCACCAGGGCTCTCCCGCCCGCTGGATCGACCGGGCAGGGTGGAGGACATGGCAGAACAACTTGGTGGAACCTACTCCCTCGGTGACCTCACCGTCCCGCGCGTCGGATACGGCGCGATGCAGCTCGCCGGCCCCGGCGTCTTCGGGCCGCCCCGCGACCGCGACGAGGCGATCGCGGTGCTGCGCACGGCCGTCGAGCTCGGCATCCGACACATCGACACCGCCGACTTCTACGGGCCGGTGGTGACCAACGAGATCATCCGCGAGGCGCTGGCGCCGTACGCCGACGACCTGGTGATCGTGACCAAGGTCGGCGCGCGTCGCGACGACCAGGGCGGCTGGCCGCACGCCCGCTCGCCGGAGGAGCTGCGCCAGCAGGTGCACGACAACCTCGAGCACCTCGGCCGCGACGTCATCGACGTGGTCAACCTGCGCGTCGGCGGCCTCGACGCGCCCGAGCCGGGCTTGATCGCGGAGATGTTCGAGGCACTGGCCGAGCTGCGCGAGCAGGGCCTGATCCGCCACCTCGGGCTGAGCACGGTCGACGCCGAGCAGCTCGCCGAGGCCCAGCAGATCGCGCCGGTGGTGTGTGTGCAGAACTTCTACAACCTCGCCCACCGTGCCGATGACGACCTGGTCGCGCTGACCGCCGAGCAGGGCATCGCGTTCGTGCCCTACTTCCCCCTCGGGGGCTTCTCGCCGCTGCAGTCCGGCGCCCTGGACGCCGTCGCCGCACGGCTCGGCGCGACGCCGTTGGCGGTGGCGCAGGCCTGGCTGCTTCAGCGCTCACCGAACATCCTGCTCATCCCGGGCACCTCCTCGGTGGCGCACCTGCGCGAGAACGTCGCCGGCGCCCAGCTCGAGCTGCCGGCGGACGCGGTCGCCGAGCTCGACGCCATCGCCGGCTGACCGCTGCCCGTCCGCCGGAGACCACGCACTGTCAGTGGTCTCCGGCAGGATGGGCGCCATGGACGCAGTGCAGGGTGAGGACGGCATCGGCCGCTGTCCGTGGGCAGGTGGCCCGGGGCCGATGCGGGACTACCACGACACCGAGTGGGGCTCGCGGGTCGACGGCGAGTCAGCCTATTTCGAGCGGCTGACGCTGGAGGCGTTCCAGTCCGGGCTGTCGTGGTCGACGATCCTGGCGAAGCGCCCCGCGTTCCGTCGCGCCTTCCACGACTTCGACGCCGAGAAGGTCGCCGCCTTCACCGACGAGGACCACGCCCGGCTGATGGCGGACGCCGGCATCGTCCGCAACCGGCTCAAGATCAGCGCGACCATCACCAACGCCCGCGCGACCGTCGCGCTGCGCGAAGCCGAGGGTCTCGAGGCGCTGGTGCTCGCTCACATCCCGGCCGGCCCGGTCGATCACGGCGCCACGACGTCGCCGGAGTCGATCGCGCTCTCCAAGGCGTTGAAGCGGCGTGGCTTCGTCTTCGTCGGACCGACCACGATGTATGCGCTGATGCAGGCGATCGGGATCTTCGACCCCCACCTGCCGGGCTGCTTCCGCGCCGGCCTCAGCCCAGCGCAGCAGCCTCCGCAGCCAGCGCGGTGACCCGGTCCCAGTCGCCGGTCGCCAGGGCGTCGGCGGGAGTCAGCCAGGTGCCGCCCACGCAGCCCACGTTGGCCAGCTTCAGATAGTCGGGTGCCGTCGCGAGCCGGATCCCGCCCGTCGGGCAGAACCGGGCGTCCGGCACCACCGTCGGCAGCGAGCCGAGGTACCCGACGCCGCCGGAGGCCTCGGCCGGGAAGAACTTCATCTCGGTGTATCCGGCTTCGAGCACGGAGAGCACCTCGGAGACCGTGGCCGTCCCGGGCAGGAACGGCAGGCCGGTGTCGGCCATCGCCGACAGCAGCGAGGGCGTGAGCCCCGGCGAGACCAGGAAGCTCGATCCTGCCTCGGCGGCCTGCTTGGCGCGGGCCGGCGTGGTGACAGTGCCGGCACCGACGACGATGTCGGGCACCTCGGCGGCGATCGCGCGGATCGCGTCCAGCGCGGCCTCGGTGCGCAGCGTCAGCTCGATGACCTTGATCCCGCCGGCCACCAGCGCCCGCGCGACGCCGACGCCCTGCTCGGCCGAGTCGACGACGACGACCGGGATGACAGGCGAGAGCGAGAGCAGGGACGTGGCGGACGGCTCAGACAAGGGAGGGCTCCTGGGAGGTGGTGACGAGCGGGAAGACGGAGGCGCCGGTGTCGGCCGAGCCGACGGCTGCGCGGAACGAGGCGAACAGCTCGCGGCCGGTGCCCGTCACGTCGATCGGAGCGCTGCCGGTGGCCTCGCGCCGGGCGAACTCGGCGGGGTCCACCGCGATCGAGAGCGTGCCGGCATCGGCGTCGACGGTGATCACGTCCCCATCCTGCACCCGCGCGAGCGGGCCGCCGAGCGCGGCCTCCGGGGTGACGTGGATGGCGGCCGGGACCTTGCCGGAGGCGCCGGACATCCGCCCGTCGGTGACGATGGCGACGCGGTGCCCGCGATCCTGGAGTACGCCGAGGGCAGGGGTGAGCTTGTGCAGCTCGGGCATGCCGTTGGCCGCCGGCCCCTGGTACCGGATCACCGCGACCAGGTCGTGGTCGAAACGGCCCTCGGCGAAGGCAGCCAGGAAGTGCGCCTGGTCGTCGAAGACCAGCGCGGGCGCTGTCACCACGCGGTGCTCGGCGGCCACGGCCGAGGTCTTGATCACGGCGGTGCCGAGCTCGCCGTGCAGCACCCGCAGCCCTCCGTCGGCCTGGAACGGGTCGAAGGCCGGTCGCAGCACCGCCTCGTCGAAGGACCGGGTGGGCCCCTCGCGCCAGATCACCTCGCCGGTCTCGTCGAGCACCGGCTCGGTGCAGTAGCGGGACAGGCCGCGCCCGAGGATCGTCTCCACGTCCTCGTGGATCAGGCCGTGCTCGAGCAGCGTGCGGATGAGGAAGGCGATGCCGCCGGCGGCGTGGAAGTGGTTCACGTCGGCCGAGCCGTTGGGGTAGACCCGCGCCAGCAGCGGCACCACGGCGGACAGGTCGGACAGGTCCGCCCAGGTGAGCTGGATGCCGGCGGCGCGCGCCATCGCGACCAGATGCATGGTGTGGTTGGTCGAGCCGCCCGAGGCCAGCAGCGCGATGCAGGCGTTGACGATGGCACGCTCGTCGACCAGCTCGCCGATCCCGGGGCCACCCTCCAGGGTCAGCTCGGTCGCGCGCGTCGCCGCGGCCCGGGTGAGCGCGTCGCGCAGTCCGGTGTCGGGGTTGGTGAAGGAGGCGCCGGGCAGGTGCAGCCCCATCACCTCCATCACCAGCTGATTGGAGTTCGCGGTGCCGTAGAACGTGCACGTCCCGCGCGAGTGGTACGAGGCCGACTCGGCCTCGAGCAGCTCCTCGCGACCGACCTTGCCCTCGGCGTGCAGCTGGCGAACCTTCGCCTTCTCGCCGTTGGGCAGCCCCGACCTCATCGGCCCGGCAGGCACGAAGACGGTCGGCAGGTGGCCGAAGGAGAGGGCGCCGATCATCAGCCCGGGCACGATCTTGTCGCACACGCCGAGCATGAGCGCGCCGTCGAACATGTCGTGGGAGAGGGCGATCGCCGCCGACATCGCGATCACGTCGCGGGAGAAGAGCGACAGCTCCATGCCGGCCCGGCCCTGGGTGATGCCGTCGCACATCGCCGGAACGCCGCCGGCGACCTGCGCGATGCCACCGGCGCGCAGCACCGCCCTCTTCAGCACCGGCGGGTAGTCGGCGTAGGGGGCGTGCGCGGAGAGCATGTCGTTGTAGGAGGTGACGATCGCGACGTTCGGCTTGGCGCCGGCGCCGCGAGCGGTGACCTTGAGCAGCTCCTTGTCGCCCGCGTCGGCACCGGCGAAGCCGTGGGCGAGGTTGGCACATCCCAGCCGGCCGCGAGCGGGGCCCTCCTCGGCGGCGGCGCGGATCCGCGCGAGGTACGCCGTACGCGTGGCAGCCGAGCGTGCGATGAGCCGGTCGGTGACGGCGGCGATGGTCGGGTGCAGCGGTGCCGCGTGCACCGACGTCGGGGGAGTGGTCATGTCAGGACTCCTGCCAGGATCGGCCGTCGCGCTCGATCAGCGTGAACGACGCGGTCGGTCCGGCCGAACCGGCCGGGTAGGTCTTGGGCGGCACCGCTGAGCTCTCCCAGTGCCGCAGGATCGGCTCGCACCACGCCCAGGCGGCCTCGACCTCGTCGCGTCGCATGAAGAGCGTCATGTTGCCGCGCACGACGTCCATCAGCAGCCGCTCGTAGGCGTCGGGTGAGCGCTTGTCGAAGGCGCTGGCATAGCTGAGGTCCAGTGAGACCGGCTTGAGCCGGTAGCCACCGGGGCCGGGCTCCTTGGCGTTGAGGTGGATGCGCATGCCCTCCTCGGGCTGCACCTGGATGGTGAGCCGGTTGGGCTCGGTGGCTCCCTCGCGCTGGCGGAAGGGGTCGTACGGCGCGTCCTTGAACACGACCACGATCTCGGAGGCCCGGCGGTCGAGCCGCTTGCCGGTGCGCAGATAGAAGGGGACTCCAGCCCAGCGCCAGTTCTGGATCTCGGCGCGCAGCGCCACGTAGGTCTCGGTCAGGGAGGCGTGCCCGGCCTCGCCCAGCTCCTCGACGTACCCGGGAACGGGCTCGCCCGCGACCCAGCCGGCGGCGTAGCGGCCGCGGACGGTGTCGCGGTCGACGTCCTCGGGCCGCATCGGGCGCAGTGCCTGGAGGACCTTGAGCTTCTCGTCGCGGACGTCCTCGCGGCCTCCGCCGATCTCGATCGGCGGCTCCATCGCGACCAGGCACAGCAGCTGGAGGAGATGGTTCTGCACCATGTCGCGCAGCGCACCGGACCGGTCGTAGTAGCCGGCCCGTGCGCCGGCACCGAGCGTCTCGCTGACGGTGATCTGGACGTGGTCGATCGAGTGGCTGTTCCACAGCGGCTCGAGGAAGGTGTTGGCGAAGCGGGTGACCAGCAGGTTCTGCACCGACTCCTTGCCCAGGTAGTGGTCGATGCGGAAGATCTGGGACTCGTCGAACACGCTGCCGACCACGTCGTTGACGGCGCGCGCGGAGGCGAGGTCGTGACCGATCGGCTTCTCCAGCACCACCCGGGCCGGGGCCTCGGCCAGGCCACCGTCGCCGAGGTGGCGGCAGATGGGGCCGAACAGCGACGGCGCGACGGCCAGGTAGAAGACCCGGACGGTGTCGTCGGCGCCGTGCTCGGCGCCGGGCCGGTCCTTGAGCGTGCCGAACAGGGAGTGCCAGTCGTGGTCGTCCTCGACGTCGACCGAGACGTGGTGCAGTCGGGCGAGGAGGCGCTCGACGGCGCCGAGGTCGTGGTGCTCGGGAGCGACGTGCTCGGCGAGCGCGAGGCGCACCTGGGCACGGTAGGCGTCGTCGTCGAGCTCGCTGCGCGAGACGGCGATGACGCGGGTGTCGGCGGGGAGGCGGTCCTCGATGTCGCACTGGTACAGCGCGGGCAGCAGCTTGCGCAGCGCAAGGTCTCCGGTGCCACCGAAGACGACGAAGTCGCAGGCGTCTGGCAGGTCCATGTGACTACGCTCCCATTGATTTTGGATCGATACAAGCAGGACATCGGTCTTTTTGTGACATAAGTGGGGCTCTATGATCCCCCGCATGTCCGAGATGGCAACTGCCGGCGAGGTGCTCGAGCTGGTCCGTACCGGTCAGGCGAGCACCCGCACCGACCTGCGTCGCTTGACCGGCCTCTCCCGTACGGCGGTGGTGGCGCGGGTCTCCGCCCTCATCGACGCCGGTCTGATCGTGCTCGGCGAGGAGCTGGCCTCCACCGGCGGCCGGCCGCCCGGCGCACTGGTGTTCAACCACGACGCCGGGGTGGTCCTCGGCGTCGCCGTCGGACGCAGCCGCAGCCAGCTGGCGATCTTCGACCTACAGGGCCGGGAGCTGGCCGGCGACACCCGCGACCACGGCGTCGGCATCGCCGCCGAGGAGCTGATGCCGCAGCTGGCCGAGCGGCTCAGCGCGATGCTCGCCACCGTCGAGCCACCGGTGCTCGGGATCGGGATGAGCCTGCCGGGCGTGGTGGATCCCGTCCGCTGCGTCAGCGTCGACTCGCCGGTCATGGGCGGATGGGACGGCGTCGAGCTGGCGCCGTACTTCAAGACGGTCGCCGATGCCCCCCTCTTCCTGGCCAACGATGCCGACGTGCTCGCCCGCTCCGAGCTGTTCGGTCCCGGTCCCAAGCCCCGCAACGCGCTCGTGGTCAAGGCGTCCACCGGCCTGGGGATGGGCGTGATCGCCGACGGCAAGATCCTGGCCGGCGCGATCGGCGCCGCCGGCGAGATCGGGCACACCCGCCTCGACGCCGCCGGCGACCTGCCCTGCCGGTGCGGCTCCAACGGCTGCCTGGAGACGGTCGCGGCGGGCTGGGCGCTGGTCGCGCGGCTGGTCGACTCCGGTGTCCCGGCAGGACACGTGCGCGATCTGGTCGCCTCGGCGCTGGCCGGTGACGCTGTCGCCCGCGGCCTGCTGCGCGAGTCCGGCCGCCAGCTCGGCGAGCTGCTGGCGATCGCTATCAACCTGCTCAATCCCGAGGTGGTGGTGGTCGGCGGTGACATGGGCCAGGCCTTCGACCTCTACACCGCCGGGGTGCGGGAGAGCGTCTACGCCCGCTCCACCGCACTGGCGACCCGCGACCTGCGCTTCCTGCCCGCCATCCACGGGGACTCCTCGGGCCTGGTCGGGTGTGCGGCACTGGCGATCGACCACATCCTGGCGCCCGGCAGCGTGGACCAGCGGCTCGGCACCGTGGACAGCACCGAGGACTGAGCAGCCGCGTGATCGTCGGTCTGCTCTGGCTGCTGGCCTGCCAGCTCGTCGGCGAGGTAGTGGTCCGGCTCACCGACGTACCCATCCCGGGTCCGGTCGTCGGGATGGTGCTGCTGTTCGCGGTGCTGCGCTGGCGGCGCACCGGGGACGACAGCCCGGTCGTCCGCGCCGGCGACCTCCTGCTCGGGCACCTGCAGCTGTTCTTCGTGCCGGCCGGAGCCGGTGTCGTCGTCTACCTGACGGAGCTGCGTCAGCACGCGCTGCCCATCGCGGTGGCGCTGCTCGGCACCTGGCTGGTCGGGCTCGCGGTCGTCGGCTGGACGGTCACGCTGATGATGCGCAAGCGCGACCGAGGCGACGGAGGCGACGGAGGCGACGGAGGCGACGGTGTCGTCCTGGGTCGCGGGCCGGAGGAGGTCGAATGAGAGTGCATGAGACCTGGAGCTGGCTGCACACCTCCCCGCTGCCGTGGCTGGTGCTCACCCTCGCCGCCTACGAGCTGGGCCGCCGCCTCCGGGCCCGGACCGGACATCCGCTCGCCCAGCCGGTGCTGATCGCGCTGGTGATCGTGTGCGTCACGATCGAGGTCACCGGCACCAGCTACGCCGACTACCGCTCGGCCACCGATCTCATCGCGTTCTTCCTCGGCCCGGCCACCGTCGCCCTCGCCATCCCGCTGCACCGCCAGACCCACCGGCTGCGCGGCCTCGCCGTACCCATGCTCCTGGGGCTGCTCGCCGGCACCGTCGTCTCGACCGCCGGCGGCATCCTGCTGGTCCGGTGGTGCGGCGGCGGCGAGGCCCTCGCCCGCACCATGGCGCCCAAGGCGACCACCACGCCGGTGGCGATCGCGCTGGCCGACCGATTCGACGGCGTCGCGGCGCTGGCGGCGGTCTTCGCGATCGGGGCCGGCACGCTCGGCGCCGTCGCAGGACCCACGGTGCTGAGTCTGCTGCGCATCCGCGAGCACCGTGCCCGGGGGCTGGCGCTCGGCGCCGTCTCGCACGGGATCGGTACCTCGCGGGCGCTCCACGACGACCCGATCGAGGGCGCCTTCGCCGGGCTCAGCATGGGCGTGACGGCCCTGCTCACCTGCCTGGTGCTGCCCGTCGCGGTGGCGCTGATGCTCTGAGTGCACCTGCGGCGGCGGCGTGTTAGTCCCGACACGGAACCTCCGCCAGGGATCGAACCCGCTAGTAACGTGAACGCATGGAGCGCCTGCACACCTTCACCGACGATGCCCTCGGCGACCTCGACGCGGTCGGGGTGGCCGAGGCGATCGCGGCCGGCGAGCTCAGTGCCCAGGAGGCCGTCGAGGCCGCGATCGACCGGATCGAGCGGGTCGACGGTGCGCTGAACGCCGTCGCCCTGCGGATGTACGACCAGGCCCGTGACCAGGCCCGCGATGTGGCCCGTGACCTGGCTCGGCACCAGCGCACCGGCGCCTTCGCCGGCGTCCCGACGCTGATCAAGGACAACGTCGACCTCGTCGGCCTGCCGACCCAGCACGGGACCGACGCCTACGTGGCGACCAACGCCCGGCGTACCGGCGACTTCGCGCAGATGTTCCTGACCACCGGTGTCATCCCGGTCGCCAAGAGCCGGCTCTCGGAGTACGGCTTCTCCGGCACCGCCGAGCATCCCCGGCTCGGTGCGGTGCGCAGCCCGTGGGACACCGCCCGGGTCGCGGGCGCCTCCTCGGCGGGCTCGGCCGCGCTCGTGGCCGCGGGGGCGGTGCCGTTCGCGCACGGCAACGACGGTGGCGGCTCGATCCGCATCCCCGCCTCGGTCAACGGCCTGGTCGGGCTGAAGCCCTCCCGCGACCGGGTCGCGCAGGACGCCTACTTCCGGCTGATGCCGATCCGGCTGGTCGCCGACGGCGTCCTGACCCGCACCGTGCGCGACACCGCCGCGTTCCTGCGCGAGGCGGAGCTGATCAAGCCGGCCTCCGGGCTGCGACCCATCGGCGACATCGGCGGCCCCAGCCGGCGGCGGCTGCGGATCGCCGTATGCACGTCCGCCGATGGGCGTTCGGCGAGCCCGGAGGTGAGCGACCTGACCCTGAAGACCGCCCGCCAGCTCGAGGAGCTCGGGCACCGCGTCGAGGAGGTCGAGCCGCCCGTCCCGACAGGTATCGGTGTCGACTTCGTGACCTATTGGAGTCTGCTGGCCAACCTGGTCATCCGCAGCGGCGGCCTGCACGGCTCGACCTGGGACGCCACCAAGCTGGACAACCTCACCATCGGGCTGGCGCACTACTCCACGCGCAGCGTGCGGCGGCTGCCCGGCGCCGTCCGTCGCCTTCAGCAGGCCCGGGCCCTCGCCGAGGAGTTCCACCAGACCTACGACGCGGTCCTCACCCCGACGGTGGCCGCCGAGACGCCGGAGGTCGGACACCTCGATCCCACCCAGGACTTCGAGGAGATCCTCGACCGCCTGATGGCCTGGGTGGCGTTCACGCCGTGGCAGAACATCACCGGGCTGCCGGCCGTCTCGCTGCCGCTGCAGACCACTGCCCGCGGGCTTCCGCAGGGCATGATGTTCGGGGCCGGCATCGGCCGCGAGGGGCTGCTCCTGGGGCTGTCCTACGAGCTCGAAGAGGCCTTCGGTTTCGCCCGGATCCAGGACTCCTGAGGGCCGAAACGGAGCCTCCGAGCGGCCAGCGGCCTCGATTTGGCACCGCGAACGAGCATCTGTACTGTTCTCGTCGTTCGCCCCTTTAGCTCAGTCGGCAGAGCGTCTCCATGGTAAGGAGAAGGTCTACGGTTCGATTCCGTAAAGGGGCTCTGGGTAACGGAAGCCCGTCGGAGCGATCCGACGGGCCTTCCTGATGCCCGCCCTGGCGGGGTAGCTCAGGTGGTTAGAGCACACGACTCATAATCGTGGTGTCGCGGGTTCGAGTCCCGCCCTCGCTACCACAGAGCCCGAATCTGGGGCAGCCGACAGCAATGACCGAAGGACTTCAAAGTGGCCAGCAAGAGCAGCGACGTTCGCCCGAAGATCACTCTCGCCTGCGTGGAGTGCAAGGAGCGCAACTACATCACCAAGAAGAACCGCCGCAACGACCCCGATCGTCTGGAGCTGGCGAAGTTCTGCCCGCGTTGCCGCTGCCACCGCGCGCACCGCGAGACCCGCTGACAGCACGCTGATCAGGGGAGACCGGCCACGGTCCTCCCCGGCAGCGGTCTGCGATGCCCCGGCCGACCGGTCGGGGCATCGCTGCGTTCGCCGCACCCGCGTCCCCGACGCATTTCGGGGACCGAGCGGTAACCGCTAGCGTCGGGCGGCATGGACCCCTCCGTCGTCGACCGGACGTTCCCGCCCGTCGGGCCCTACGTCGTCAGCGCCGCCAAGGTGGCCGAGTTCGCCACCGCCACCCAGTGGCGCGGCGCCGGCGTGCCACCGACCTTCCCGATCCTGCTGCTCAACGACGCGATGCTGGCCTTCCTCGCCGACGTCGGCGCGTCGCTGGAGCGGATCGTGCATGGTGAGCAGCGCTTCAGCTACCGCCGGCCGGTCGCCGTAGGCGACGAGTTGACCGCCACACTGCGCGTGGCCAGCCTGCGCAGCCTGGGCGGCGCCGACGTGATCGGCACCCTGTCGACCATCACCGACGCCGCCGGCGACCTGGTCTGTGAGGCCAAGGCCACCCTGGTGCACGCCGGCGGGGAGGGGAGCGAGGGATGACCGAGGACCTCGAACCGCAGCGGTTCACCCTCACCCGCGCCGACCTCGTCCGGTACGCCGGAGCGTCGGGCGACTTCAACCCGATCCACTGGTCGGACCGAGTGGCCGGTGCCGTCGGGCTGCCCGGCGTGATCGCGCACGGCATGCTCACCCTCGGGCTGGTCGGCTCCGCCGTCGCAGCCTGGACCGGCGAGGCGGAGGTGCTCGAGCTGGGGGCGAAGTTCACCGCGCCCGTCGTCGTACCCGATGACGAGCAGGGCGTCGTGGTCGAGGTCGTCGCGACGAAGGTGACCCGCACCGAGGAAACGACGACCATCGCGATGGAGGTGCGTTGCGGCGCCGACAAGGTGCTCGGCATGCCCAAGGCGGTCGTGCGTGGCTGACACCGCTGGAAGGCGGCTCGCCGAGCACACCACGCTGCGCCTCGGCGGCCCGGCGAGGTCATGGGTCGTCGCTACCACCGAGACCGAGCTGATCGAGGCCGTCTCGGCCGCGGACGCCGCCGGTGAGCGGGTGCTCGTCCTGGGCGGCGGAAGCAACGTGGTGGTCGCCGATGCCGGCTTCCCGGGCACGGTCGTCGCGGTCGCCACCCGTGGCATCCACAGTGACGCCGAGCCCAGTCCGCAAGGGGGCTCCGACCCGACCTGCGGCGGCGCCATGGTGACGGTGGCCGCGGGAGAGCCCTGGGACGAGGTCGTCGCCACGGCCGTCGAGCGGGAGTGGATCGGCGTGGAGGCGCTCTCCGGCATCCCCGGCTCGACCGGTGCCACCCCGATCCAGAACGTCGGCGCCTACGGCCAGGACGTGTCGCAGACCATCGCCCAGGTGCGCGTGTGGGACCGGGTGCTGCGCGGCGTACGGACCTTCGCGGCTGCCGAGTGCGGCTTCGGTTACCGGCACTCCCGGTTCAAGACCGACCCGACGCGCCACGTCGTGCTGTCGGTGACCTTCCAGTTGCGGATCGGGACGCTCTCGGCACCCATCGCCTACGCCGAGCTCGCGCGGGCCCTCGGCGTCGAGGTCGGCGCGCGCGCCCCGCTGGGTGAGGTCCGCGCGGCCGTGCTGGGCCTGCGCCGGGCCAAGGGCATGGTCCTCGACGCCGCCGACCACGACACCTGGAGCGCCGGCTCCTTCTTCACCAACCCGGTCGTGCCGGCCGACCGGATACCCGACGGGGCGCCCGCCTGGCCGCAGGGCGACGGCACGGTCAAGACCTCGGCGGCGTGGCTGATCGAGCACGCCGGCTACGGCAAGGGCTACCCGGGCCACGGGCCGGTGTCCCTCTCGACCAAGCACACCCTCGCCCTCACCAACAGGGGTGGGGCGACCACGGCGGACCTGCTGAGCCTGGCCCGGGAGATCCGTGCCGGCGTGGCCGCCAGGTTCGGCATCGAGCTGGTCAACGAGCCGGTCACGGTGGGCGAGGCCCTCTGAGCGCTTGCGCACACTCCTAGCTGATTCTCAGCCTCCGATGGTGTGAGCGACAGGGCCGTAGGGCACCGTGGGGGCATGCCCACCTCCCTCGTCGCTTCGTCGCGCCCGCAGGTCGCCACGGCTCGCGAGGCCGTCGCCGCGCAGGAGCGGTGGCGGCTGGGCCGGCGGCCTGGCCTCGACGTCGTCCGCGGCGTCGCGATCCTGATGGTGATGATCAGCCACCTGCGCCACGGCTGGCGCTCGGAGGGCTCGATCGGGGTCAGCATCTTCTTCGTGCTCTCCGGTTTCCTGATCACGGCCCTGCTCCTGGAGGAGCGCCGCGAGACGGGTCGGATCGACTTCAAGGCGTTCTACGCGCGTCGCGCCCGCCGGCTGCTGCCCGCCATGGTGGTGATGATCGTGGTCGTCTCAGCGGTCAAGGCCCACCTCGGTGTGCCGTGGCGAGGCTCGATGGCCTCGGTGCTGCTCTACGTGAGCAACTGGGCCTACATCCACGGCGTGCGGATGACGTGGGTCCAGCACACCTGGAGCCTCGCGATCGAGGAGCAGTTCTACCTCGTCTGGCCGATAGTCCTGGTCCTGGTCCTGCGGCTGGTCAGGCCGATCCGGCTGGCGCCCGCCCTCGCCGTCCTGATGCTGGCCTCCACCGCTGTGCGCTGGTCGCTCTACGCCTCGGGCGCCCCCGCGCTGCGGGTCTACGAGGGCACCGACGCGCGCGCGGACGCGCTGCTCGCGGGCTGTGCGCTGGCGGTGCTGGCCCACAGCGGCGTCCGGCTGCCCCGGATCGACGTCATCGCGGCGGGCTGGGCGCTCGCGGCAGCCGTCGTGGTCGGGCTGGTCGCCAGCGACCTCAACCACAACGTCGTGGGTCCCACTGTCGGCCTCCCGCTCGGCATCATCCTCCTGCTCACCGGCCTCGCGATGCGCGGCGAGGGCCAGGGGTCGGCCGTGATCGCCTGGTTCGGCCGCCGCTCCTACGGCCTGTACCTGTGGAGCGTGCCGATCGCGCTGTCGGCGCCGTACTTCTTCCCCGGCATCGGCCTGACCGGCAAGGTCGCCCTCGCCGTCGCCTCGCTCGGCGTCGCCGAGCTGTCCTGGCGGCTGGTGGAGAAGCCGATCCTCGACCGGGGTCGCGCCCGCCGCTGATCCCCCAGAGTCAACGCCCGATCTCGGACCCGGAAGGACCTCATCCACCTCATGCGCGTCAAGACCCTGGTCGCTGCCGCCCTCGCGCTCGCGGGTACGGCCACGCTCGCCCAGCCGGCCGCCCACGCAGCGGGGCCACCGACTCCCGCCCCCGGTACCCACCTCATGATCGACGCAGCCTCGGCACCCTCACTCTCCACGGTGAAGACCTGGCAGCAGAAGTCTCCGTACGACGCCATCGGCGTCTACATCCCCGTCTCGTCGGCCGTCGACGACCGCTACGACAAGTTCCAGGCCAACCTGACCGCCGACTGGGTCAGCGCGGTCCGGGCCGGGGGCTGGCAGGTGCTGCCGATCTACGTCGGTCGGCAGGCGCCGGACAAGTGCACGACCCGGTCCTTCCACTACATCAGCAACAACGCCACCACCGCCGCCCAGCAGGGTCGCGACGCCGCCTCCGACGCGGCCGCCTCGGCCAAGCGACTCGGCCTGTCGGCAGCGGCGCCCATCGTCTACGACATGGAGGCCTACGACAGCGGCTGCAGCACGGCGATGCGGGCGTTCTACGCCGGCTGGACGGCCGAGCTGCACACGCTCGGTCGGATGTCGGGCATCTACGGCTCGCGCAACAGCACGATCACCGACGTCGCCGCCCTGCCCGCGCACGGCCAGGCCAGCCCCGACGTCGTCTGGGTCGCGACCGCCAGCGGGCAGGCGCAGACAGCGACGCTGCCCCCGCTCCCGGACGGCAGCTGGAACGGCAAGCGGCTCAACCAGTTCAACCTCGGCGTCACCCGCAGCTACGGCGGCGTCTCGATCAACGTGGACGAGAGCGCCGTCGACGACTACGTCTGGGACACCACCGCGCCGACTGTCACCATGCCGACGATCGCACCGGCGACCGGCAAGGCCAAGGTGAGCGTGGACTGGACCGGCGCCGACACCGGCGGCAGCGGCGTGGCGCACTATCAGGTCCGCACCCGCGATGTCGGCTTCGGCAAGGCCCTGGGAGCGTGGAGCAAGGCCAAGACGGTTAAGGGCAGCGTGAGACGCGCCAAGCTCAGCGCCGGCGAGCAGTACTGCATCAAGGTGCGCGCCACCGACCGGGCGGGCAACACCAGCGCATGGTCGCGCAGCGTCTGCACCACGCGGTACGTCGACGATCGGCGTCTCAGCCCGAGCAAAGGCTGGCACAAGGCCCACAATGCCGCGGCGTACGCCCGCACCACGACCGTGGCCAGGCACAAGGGCCGCACGCTGAGCACCGGGAAGGTGCACGCCCGCTCGATCGGCGTGGTGCTGCGCGGAACCGGCACGGTGAACGTGCTGATCGGTCACCACAAGGTCGGCACCGTCAGCGGCAGCGGGCTGGTGTGGCTGCACCTGAGCAGGACCCACCACGGCGTGGTGCGCCTCAAGACCGTCTCCAAGCAGAAGGTGGCGATCGACGGATTGGCGCTCGCGCAGGTCTGAGTCGCGCGGTCCGGGGCGTTGGTTTCGACCCTCAGGGGTCGAAACCGACGCCCCGGCATGCATCGGCGGGTTAGCCTCGCTGCGTGTCTCGGATCCCGATCGGTCTCCTCGCGCTCGTCGTGGTGCTGCTGAGCGCTGTGCTCGCCGCTGCGCCGGTGCATGCCGCCTCCGCCGCCGGGACGCCGAGTGTCACTGTGACGCCGACAGTGGGCGACGAGATGACCGCCTTCCGCGGGACCGGCACGGGCTTCACCCCGAGCACCTCGGCCGACGTGAGCGTCGAGGTCAACGGCAATCCGTTCACCGGTTCGTACACCAAGACCCGGAGGATCAGCGCTGCAGGCGGTTTCGTCGATTGGGTCTGGGTATGGACCGAGGGCGACCCGTACGGCACCTACACGTTCACCTTCACTGACTCGGTGAGCCACCAGGCCGCCATCGCGATGGTGACGATCAAGCACACGGCGACCGGGCCCAAGCCGGCCGCTGGGACGCACCTGATGGTCGACACCGCCTCGGCACCCGCCCTCGCGACGGTGCAGGCATGGCAGTCGACGGCACCGTACGACGCCATCGGCGTCTACGTCCCGGTCGACCAAGCCGTCGACAACCGGCACGACAAGGTCCAAGGCAACCTGACGCAGTCCTGGGTGAGCGCCGTGCAGACCGGTGGTTGGCACGTGCTGCCGATCTACGTCGGCCCTCAGGCGCCCGACGCCTGCCAGTCCGGCTCGTTCCACGGCATGAACGCCGATCCCGCGGTCGCGCAGACGCAAGGGGTCGCTGCGGCCGATGACGCGGTCGGAGGAGCGAACCTGCTCGGCATCGATGCGGCGATCCCGGTCGTCTACGACATGGAGTCCTACACCCCCGGTTGCAGCGCAGCAGTGCAGGCCTTCCTGCTCGGCTGGACCACCGAGCTGCACCGGCTCCACCGCCCCGCTGCCGTCTACGGAGGAGCCTCGTCGGTTGCCACCGACCTCGCGGCGGCCGCCGACGGCGACCCGGGATACGTGCTGCCAGACCTCTTCTGGGCGGCGACGGACAACCGTCGGGCGGCGATCGACTCCGTCAAGGACCTGCCGCCGGAGAGCTGGAAGGTCGCCAACCAATACATCTTCGGCGTCACGCGCACCTACGGGGCGACCTCCTTGACCGTTGACGAGTCGGCCGTCGACGCATCGGTGTGGCCCAGCACGCGATCGGATCCGGTCCCCGACACCACGGCGCCCATCGTCTCCGTGGCCGATGTGCCGAGGCTGATCGGCACGAGCCAGGCCTCCTTCACCTGGTCCGGCGTCGATGCCGGCACCGGCATCGCGTCGTACCAGGTCCGCACCCGGCGCACCGCCGGCGGTCATGCGGCCGGTGCCTGGAGCGGCGCGGTGGCGGTACCGGCCACCACCCGGAGCCGGACGGAGAAGGTCCGCGCGGGGGAGCAGGTGTGCGAGCAGGTCCGCGGTGTCGATGTGGTCGGCAACGCCTCGGACTGGACCCTGCCCGCCTGCACCAGCCGGCTCGACGACGACCGCTCGGCCGCGCCCGGACCCGGCTGGCACCGCAAGCACGCGGCCACCGCCTACCGGCGCACGCTGACCACCACCACCCGCGCGCACGCCGTGCTCACCCTGGGGCGTACGGCGGGCGGTCGACTCGCCGTCGCCATGACCGGCCGCGGCTCCCTGGTCGTGAAGGTCGCAGGCCACCGCGTCGGCGCCCTGCACGGCAGCGGCACGCACTGGCTCGGCCTGCCCCGGAAGGGCAAGGTCACCTTGACCACGTCGAACGGCCGCAGGGTCTCGGTCGACGGCTTCGCCCTCACCCCTCGCTGACCCCTCACGTCGAGACGTCACCTCTCGCGGGTCGAGTGTCCACCCGCCGGCGGACACTCGACCCGCGAAAGGTGACGTCTCGGCCTGCTATCCGCGTTCGCCGACCCGCCACGCCCCCGAGTTGTTGTCGAACGCCGGGATGCCGCGGGTCTGCCGGACGAAGCCCCATGCGAGCGGGCCGAGCAGCAGCATCGCACCGGCGATGATCAGCAGCGCGTTGGAGCCCGCCCCGAGCATCTTGGCGCCCGACATGGTGAGCACGATGACGATCCCGCGCCGGATCACCGACTGGGAGACCCAGCGCGCCATCCGCGAGCCGAGCAGGGTGCCGGGTGAGCCGCCGACGATCAGCGGGATCAGCACCGACCAGTCCACTCCGTGGTTGATCCACTGGCCGATCGCGGCCGAGAGCACCAGGGGTACCGCCTGGACCAGATCGGTCCCCACCAGCTTCACCGCCGAGAGCGTCGGGTAGAGCAACAGCAGCGCGATCATGATCACCGAGCCGGAGCCCACCGAGGTGATGCCGACCAGCAGGCCGCCGACGGCGCCGATAGCGATCGTCAGCAGGGGGCGGATGCGGGGGTCGCCCTCGGGCGCGGTGTTGCCGCTGGTGACGTGGCGCAGCTGGAGATACATCCGCAGCGTGTACGTCGCCGCCGCGAACAGCAGCGCGTAGCCCAGCGCGGTCTTGAGGAACGCCTCCTGGTCACCCACCCAGCGGGTGATGAACGTGCCGAGGAAGGCGAACGGGACCGAGCCGATCATCAGGAACCCGGCCAGCCGCAGGTTGGGCGAGCCGTGCCGCCAGTGCACGGCGGCCCCGACGCTCTTGTTGACCGAGGCGGCGACCAGGTCGTTGGCCACGGCCGTGCTCGGATTGATCCCGAGCAGGATCAGGGCAGGGGTCATCAGCGCACCGCCGCCCATGCCGGTCAGGCCGACGACGATGCCGATGCCGAAGCTGACGAGCAGGACGTCCAGCGCCGAGGTGGTGAAGAGATCGTGCACCCTACGACTTCTTCCGTTGATCGATTCAGTTGGTTTCGGTGCCCGAGGCTAGCCGATCAGCGCGTCAACGGTTCGTCCTGCTCAGCGCCGGCAGCACGGTCGCCAGCAGGCGGCCGATGTGCTCGGCGGCGGCAGCCGCCGCCTCCGGTCCGCGCCGATAGGGGTCGGGTACGTCGAGGGCGGGGTCGGCATGTCCCCGCGCCGAGGCCAGCCGCTCGACCACCTCGGTGGGGGCCAACCCGGGCTCGAGCCGCCCGATCGCCTCGGCCGCCTGGCCGAGGGTGAACACCTTGCGGAACAGGTCCGGGTGGTCCTGGAGGAGGTAGCTGCGCTGGGCGGCCTCGGCGGTCAGGACGAGATCGGCCCGGTCGAGCAGGTCGCGGCTGACGGCACGGCTGCGGAAGTCCCCGGCCTCGATGCCGTCGCCGAGCACCTGGACCATGGCTGCGTCCATCGGCTTGTCGTCCCAGCCGTGCGTGCCGGCACTGCTGAACTCCAGCCCCGCGGTCCCGGCGAGCCGTCGCGCGGTCAGCTCCATGAACGGCGAGCGGCAGATGTTCGCGGTGCAGACGAAGAGGACCTTCAGCGGCTCTTCGCCGGGTGTGTCACCGGGCCCATCACCGGGCTCGGCGGTGGTGGCAGGGCCCACCTCGAGATCGAGGTAGCCGGCGCTGCGCAGTGCGACCAGCACGTCGTCGAGCGCCTCCTCGATGGTGCGGCCGGTGGTGTCGACCCGGACATCGGCGTCCTGGGGCACCTCGTACGGCGAGGAGATGCCGGTGAACTCGGGGATGACCCCCGCCCGCGCCTTCGCATAGAGCCCCTTGCGGTCGCGCCGCTCGCATTCCTCCAGGGGCGTCGCCACGTGGATCAGGAAGAACGCCCCGCCCGCCTCCTCGACGTACCGGCGAACGTCCTGCCGGGTGGCGTCGAACGGCGCGATCGGGCTGCACACCGCCACCCCGCCGTGCCGGGAGATCTCGGCGGCGACCCAGCCGATCCGGCGGATGTTCGTCTCGCGGTCGGCCTTGGAGAAGGTCAGCCCCGCCGAGAGGTTGCGGCGTACGACGTCGCCGTCGAGCGAGGTGACGGTGCGCTGGCCGGTCTCGAGCAGCCGGTCCATCAGCGCACGGGCCAGCGTCGACTTGCCGGAGCCGGACAGACCGGTGAAGAAGAGCACCAGGCCCTGGGCGTCGCGAGCGGGCCGGTCGGCCTCGACGATGGCCGCCACCTCGTCGGGGAAGTCCTCGCCCGGGGCGTCGTCGTCGGCACCGGCCCCCTCGACGAAACGGCCGCTGAGGGCTCGCACCGGGTCGGCACCCGCGTACGCCGTCACCGCGTGCACACCGAGAGCGTGGTCGGCCTCCGGGTCGCCGTGGGCGGCCAGGGGTACGGCGATCACCGCCGCTTCGGGCAGCTGCCTCGCGGCGGCCAGGGTGGCGCGGAGCAGCGCCACGGCCGAGAGATCCGGTGTGCCGTCGCCGACGAGCGCGAGCAGGGCGATCGGACCGAGCGGGGCCAGCTCGGCCAGCTCGGCGCGGGTCAGGGGGCCGGTCACGGGGACGAACGTGCGTCCGGCGTACTGCTCGCGAGCCTGCGCGGGCGACAGGTAGAGCCTGCGGAACGGGCCGTAGGCCGGCGTCGCCAGCGGGGTCACCGTGCCGGCCGGCCAGGCGACCCGCGCCAGTGGCAGGCCCTCGGGGTCGACGAGCTCCACCGCGCCGGCCTCGAGGGCGGCGCTCGCGACATCGTCCGGAAGCGTCAGCGTGACCACGCTGCCGGGCGCGTTGAAGCCGTTCGGCAGCGCGCCGTGGGCGATCAGCTCGAGGTCGTCGAGCTCGCGGGCGGTGGGGCTGAACTGGGGCGCGTCGGGCACGGCCGTCAGTCTCCCACGCGGGTCCTCGTAGGGTTTGGGCATGTCCGTACCCCTCGTCGAGATCGTCCGCTCCGGCTTCGTCGAAGGCCACCACCACGGCTCGGTCGTCGCCCTCGACGCCGACGGCTCGCTCGCCTGGTCGCTGGGCGACGTTGCCAGCCAGATCCTGCCGCGCTCGGCGAACAAGCCGCTGCAGGCCCTCGGCATGCTCGGCCTCGGGCTCGACCTGCCGCCGGACCTGCTGGCGCTGGCGTGCTCCTCGCACAGCGGTGAGCAGATCCACCTCGACGGCGTACGGCGCCTGCTGGCAGAGGCGGGGCTCGCGGAGATGGCGCTCGGCAACATCCCCGACTACCCGCTGGCACCGGAGGTGAGGGAGGCCTGGATCAGGGCGGGTGGTGAGCCGACGAAGCTGGCGCAGAACTGCTCGGGCAAGCACGCGGCCATGCTCGCCACCTGCGTCGCCCGCGACTGGCAGCTCTCCGGCTACTTCGAGCCGGACCACCCGCTCCAGCGCGGCATCCAGCACCGCTTCGAGGCGGTCACCGGCGAGACGGCCCGGATCACCGTCGACGGCTGCGGTGCGCCGCTGCTCTCGACCTCGCTGGTGGGGCTCGCCCGTGCCTACCAGCTGCTGGCGACCGCCACCGACGGCGACGCATGGCGGATCGCCGAGGCGATCCGCCGGCATCCCGAGCTGGTGTCGGGGACCACCCGCGACGAGTGCCGGCTGCTGCGGGCGCTCCCCGGGGCGATCGGCAAGTTCGGCGCGGAGGCTGTCTACGCGGTGGCGCTGCCCGACGGTCGCACGGTCGCCCTCAAGATCGACGACGGCGGCGACCGGGCGCGGCCGGTGGTGATGGCCGCGGCGCTCGCCCGGCTCGGCATCGAGGCCGAGGAGGTGGCCGCCACCGGACGTCACCTCCTGTACGGCGGAGGCGTGGTCGTCGGGGAGCTGCGGGCGCTGCTCTAGGGCGCGCCGGTACCGCACCGGTGTGATCCTGCTAACTGTGCTTGCATTTTGCTAGCAAGAGTTAGCAAGATGGGAAGCATGGTCAAGAGCAGGGTCGGCAAGACCGTCGAGTCCCTGGGGGAGTACCTCCGGGAGCAGCGGGTCGCTGCGCAGCTCTCGCTGCGTCAGCTTGCCGACCAGGCCGGTGTGTCCAATCCGTACCTGAGCCAGATCGAGCGCGGCCTGCGCAAGCCCTCCGCCGAGGTGCTGCAGCAGATCGCCAAGGCTCTGCGGATCTCGGCCGAGCAGGTCTACGTCCGGGCCGGGATCCTCGATCCCGACGAGGACCGTGGCAGCTCGGTCGAGCTGGCCGTCCTGGCGGACAGCCGATTGACGGAGCGACAGAAGCGTTCCCTGCTCGACGTCTATGCGTCGTTCCTCGCCCTCAACAGCCGTGTCGACGACGCGGAGACGACCCAAGGAGAATCCTGATGCCGAAGCTCGAGCTGCCCAAGATCGACCTCCCGAAGATGGAGCTGCCCAAGCTCCCCAAGGTCGACCTGCCCAAGCTGCCGACGCTGGCCGACCTGAAGAAGGTGGACCTGCCGACGCTGGCCGACCTGAAGAAGGTGGACCTGCCGACGTTCGCTGACCTGAGGAAGGTGGAGCTGCCCACCGTCGGCGGCGTGCGCACCCAGGTCGCCAACGCGACCCACGTGGTCACCTCCCTGGACGCGAAGGCCATCGTAGCCCGGCTGCGCAGCCGCACCGCAGACGTGATCGCGCCGACCGCTCCGGCGACCAAGTCGGCCGCCAAGAAGGCTCCGGCGGGCAAGCCGGCCTCGTCGAGCTCCACCGGCGCCGCGAAGAGCTCGCCGACCAGGAAGGCGGCCGCCAAGCGGACCACCGCTGCCACGACGGCTGCGAAGAAGGCCCCGGCCAAGAAGACCACCGCGAAGAAGACCGCGCCCGCGAAGAAGGCCTGACTCCCGGCTTCACACCCCTCGGCCCCGCGAGCGAACGCTCGCGGGGCCGAGGGCTCTCACGACTAGGATGGGTCGTATGGAAGGCATCTTCGAGGTCCAGAGCAACATCATGTTGCTGGTGCGCCTGGCTGTCCTGGCCGTCGTCATCTTCGCCTTCATCAGCAGCCTGACGTACTCGGCGGAGGCCTACCGGGCCGCGGGCAAGTGGTCCAAGCAGGGCTGGACCATCGTGCTGGGGATCGCTCTGGTGCTGCAGTTCGTCCCGATCGGCATCATGCTGATCCAGCTCGGCCTCCTGATCGCCGCGCTGGTCTTCCTGGCGGACGTTCGTCCGGCGCTCAGCTCGCTGCGCCGGCGCTGAGGCAGCGCCGAGGGCTGCTCCTCAGCCCTGTCGACCGTAGTCGTCCTCGAGCCGGACGATGTCGTCCTCGCCGCAGTAGTCGCCGCGCTGCACCTCGACGATGACCAGCAGCTCGTCCTCGTCGTTGACGATCCGGTGCGGCATGCCGATCGGGATGTCGACGCACTCGCCGGGCTCGCTGATCACCGTCTCGCCGTCGATGACCGAGGAGGCCCGGCCGGTCACGACCACCCAGTGCTCCGAGCGATGGGCATGGGTCTGGTAGGAGAGTCGCGAGTGCGGCAGCACCTCCAGCCGCTTGACCTTGAAGCCGTCGCCCTCGTCGAGGATGTGCCAACTGCCCCAGGGGCGGGTGTCGGACTCACCGATCATCGTGTACAGCTCTCCCAAGACGCGTGCCTAGCCACCGGAGCAGTCTAGGGGCTCGGATCAGGACCGGTGACCCTCTTCGGCACGTTGCCGCGCCTCCCAGGCGCTGGCGACCATCGCCCGCAGGTCGTGCCGCATCCGCCACTCGAGGTCGCGGGTCGCCAGCTCGCCGCTCGCCACGATCCGGGCCGGGTCGCCGGGACGGCGCGGGCTGATGGTGGGAGTGAAGTCGATGCCGGTCACCTCGCGGATGGTGTCCATGATCTGTCGCACGCTGACGCCCTCGCCGGAGCCGAGGTTGTAGACCGGCTCCAGCGCCTCGCCGGCGAGCAGCTTGCGGGCGGCGACGACGTGGGAGCGCGCCAGGTCGGCGACGTGGACGTAGTCGCGCACGCAGGTGCCGTCCGGCGTGGGGTAGTCGTCCCCGTTGATCCGCGGCGTCTCGCCCTTGGCGAGGGCGTCGAAGACGAGCGGGAAGAGGTTGTGCGGGCTGGTGTCGTAGAGCCGCGGCGAGCCCGAGCCGACCACGTTGAAGTAGCGCAGGCTGGTGTGCTTGAGACCGTGCGCACGCGCCACGTCGGCGATCAGCCACTCGCCGATCAGCTTGCTCTCGCCGTACGGGCTCTCGGGGTGCGTCGGCGTCTGCTCGGTGACGAGGTCGACATCCGGGCTGCCGAAGGTGGCGGCGCTGCTGGAGAAGACCAGGTTGTCGACGCCGGTGCGCAGCATCGCCTCGAGCAGGGTCGCTGTCCCCTGGACGTTCTGGGCGTAGGTGTGCAGCGGGCGCTGCACCGAGACGCCGGCGTACTTGAACCCCGCCAGGTGGATGACGCCCTCGACCTCGTGCTCGCGCAGGGTGCGCTCGACGACCTCGCCGTCGAGAAGCGTGGCCTCGACCAGCGGCACGTCGTCGGGCACGAACTGCCGCAGGCCCGAGGACAGGTCGTCGACGACGACCGGCGCCATGCCTGCCTCCTGCAGGGCCGCAACCACGTGCGAACCGATGTATCCAGCGCCTCCGGTGACCAGCCACGTCATGGCGCTCATCCTAGGGTGGTGGTCATGGTGTCCACCCTGCTCGCCCTGGTGCTGGCCGTCGTGGGGACGTTCTCGGCCGACCTCCCCGGTGCGGTGGCGAGCACCCCGCCCGCGCGTGCGGCCGCCCCGCTCGCGGGACGGATCGTGGTGATCGACCCCGGCCACCAGCTCGGCAACAGCCGACACCTCGCCCAGATCGACCGGCTGGTCTGGATCGGGAACGGCCGCAAGCCGTGCAACACCACGGGCACGGCGACCCATGCCGGGTACCCGGAGGCGACGTTCGCCTGGCGGGTCGCGCAGCGGATGAAGAGGCGGCTCGAAGGGCTGGGTGCGCGCGTGATCCTCACCCGTCCCGCCAACAGCACCGCCCTGTGGGGGCCGTGCGTCGACGTCCGCGGTCGCCGCGGCAACGCCGTCCACGCCGACGCCAAGATCAGCATCCACGGGGACGGCAGCTACGCCGCCGGAGCGCACGGCTTCCATGTCATCTACGCCCCCGACAACGGGCTGACGGCCGATACCTATCGGGCCTCACGGGCGCTCGCTCTCGACACCCGCGCCGCGCTGGGGCGGGCCGGCTTCGCGCGAGCGAACTACGTCGCGGGTGGCGACGGCCTCGACGTCCGCTCCGACCTGGGCACCCTCAACCTGTCCGACATGGCGACCGTGATGGTGGAGTGCGGCAACATGCGCAACGCCGCCGACGCGGCCCGGATGACCTCGGCCCACGGTCAGCGTCGCTACGCCCGGGCGCTGGTGAGGGGCGTCCGCAGCTACCTGGCGGCCCGCTAGGGTCGCAGCCATGAGGACGCTGGTCGGCGACGGTACCTGGGACTGGCCGCAGGGGCCGTGGCTGCGGGTGAACTTCGTCGCCAGCGTGGACGGATCGGCCCAGGGCGGCGACGGCCGCAGTGGCTCGATCAACAACGCGGTCGACGCGCAGGTCTTCCACGAGCTGCGCCGCACGGCCGACGTCATCCTCGTCGGGGCCGGCACCGCGCGGGCCGAGGAGTACCGGCCCTCGGCCACCCCGATCGTGGTGATCGGCCACGAGCTGCCGCCGCTGCTGGCCGGCGACGACAACGTCCGACTCGCCTCGGGACCGTTGCCCGAGCTCGTCGCCGGACTCCACGACGAGGGGCACCGCCGGATCCTGTGCGAGGGCGGTCCCACCCTGCTCGGTGGCCTGCTCGCCGCCGGACTGGTCGACGAGCTGTGCCTGACCACCACGCCGCACCTGGTCGGCGGCTCGGGGAAGCGGATCACCGCTGGCCCGGCCCTCGACGTACCGCTGAGCCTGTCTTCCCTGGTGGAGCAGGACGGCACCCTGCTCGTGCGGTGGCTAGTCTCACGCCCGTGACCGAGGGTGCGACGGACGAGCTGCTGATCGAGCGACGGACGGCCGAGAACGGGCAGCACTGGGTCGAGGTGACCTTCAACCGGCCGGAGAAGCTCAACGCCTTCACCCGGGAGATGTACCTGGGCCTGCACGAGCTGTGCCGTTCGCTGGCCGAGGACCCGAGCGTGAAGGTGCTGGTGCTCCGAGGGGCGGGACGGGCCTTCGCGGCCGGCAACGACATCGAGGACTTCCTGGCCCGGGACCAGGTGCCCTACGAGGAGGAGATCCGGGCGATGTTCACGGCGCTCTTCGAGCTGCCCCAGGTGACCATCGCCGCGATCGACGGGGCCTGCGTCGGCGGGGGCCTGGCCATCGCCACGCACTGCGACCTGCGCATCGCCACGCCGCGGTCGCGGTTCGGCTACCCGATCGCCCGCACGCTGGGCAACGCGCTCTCCTCGCCCGTGCTGTTCCGCTGCGCGGCGGTCTTCGGGGAGTCGCTGACCCGGGAGATGCTGCTGACCGCCCGGCTGCAGTCGGCCGAGCGGGCCCACGGCGTCGGTGCGCTGCTCGCGGTGACCGAGTCACTCGCTGACGACGTGGCCGAGCTGGTCGCCTCGATCATGGCGCTGTCCTCGGTCACGTTGCGCACGACGAAGTCGCAGCTGGGCTTCCGCGCCGCCGCGCTGGAGCCGGTGCCGTCCGGTGAGGAGGAATTGCTGCGCGCGGTCTACGCCGGCCCCGACTTCGCCGAGGGCGTGCGCGCCTTCCTGGCCAAGGCCAAGCCGGACTTCCGCTGACCCGTCACCTTCCGCGGGTCGACCCGTCACCTTCCGCGGGTCGAGTGGCCAGCTCGGCGGCCTCCAGGAGGCTCGGCCCGTACCAGGTGATGAGGCGACCGCTGATCAGCTCCGTCGGCGTGCGGGTGAAGGCCTCCGGGCCGTCATCGGCGGTGAAGACGTAGGGCTCGTCGGGCAGGAGTACGACGTCGGCGCCGCTGCGGTCGAGCTCGTCCGGGTCGACGTGCGGGTAGCGCTCGGCACGCGCGCCGGCCCCGGGCGCGGCGTACACGTTGAGCCAGCCGAGCCGGCGCACCAGGTCGCTGGTGAAGGTGTCGGCGCCCACGACCATCCACGGGTCGCGCCAGATCGGGATCGCGACGCGGCGGGTGATCGGGGGCGGGGGAGCGCACCACCGCTCGCGCGCGGTGACCAGCCACGGCGGTCGCTGCCACCCCAGCGCGTCGAGGAGTCGCTCCATCGAGCCGACGGCATCGGGGACGGTCCGGATGTCTGTCACCCACACCTCGACACCGGCGGCTCGCAGGCGCCGTACGTCCAGCTCGCGGTTCTCCTCCTTGTTGGCCACCACCACGTCCGGCCGCAGCTCGACGATCCTCGCCACGTCCGGGTTCTTCGTGCCCCGGACCCGCACCGTGTCGAGGTCGGCGGGGTGGGTGCACCACCGGGTGGCACCGACGATCCGGTCCGCCGCCGCCGAGGCCAGCGCCTCGGTCAGGGACGGCACCAGCGAGACCACCCGCCGCGCCGGGGCGCGGCCGGCGTACGGCGTGCCGAGGTCGTCGCTCGGGCGGCCGCCGGAGGTGCGGTCGCCGCTGTCACCCGCGTCGCCGGAGGCGACCTCCCGACCCGCCATGGGTGACCTCCCGAACCCGCCAGTAGGATTTGCTCAGATACGCCGATCCTAGGACATCCAAGTATCGGCGATGACGTGAGGAAGAGGAGTCATGGAGCGGATCGGTGTGATCGGCGGTGGGCTGATGGGCTCGGGCATCGCCGAGGTGGTGGCCCGAGCAGGCCTCGACACGATCGTCATCGAGGTGAGCGACGAGGCGGCCAAGGTTGCCGAGGAGAGGATCCACGGCTCGCTGGAGCGTGCGCTGACCCGCGGCAAGATCGACGAGGCCGAGCTGGCGGCGGTGACCGGCCGGATCACCGTCGCCACCGACCTCGAGGCGCTGGCCGATCGGGACCTGGTGGTCGAGGCCGCCAGCGAGCGCGAGGACGTCAAGCTGGAGCTCTTCCGCCGGGTGGGTGCCATCCTGGAGAAGGACGAGGCGATCCTGGCGTCCAACACCTCCTCGATCCCGATCGTGAAGCTGGGTGCCGTCGCCGGTCGTGCGGACCGGGTGATGGGCGTGCACTTCTTCAACCCCGCGCCGGTGATGCAGCTCGTCGAGCTCATTCCGAGCCTGACCACCTCACCGGAGACGCTGGGTCGGATGCAGGCGTTCGTCTCCGAGAAGCTCGGCAAGCAGCCGATCGAGGCCACCGACCGGGCCGGGTTCGTCGTCAACAGCCTGCTGGTGCCCTACCTGCTCTCCGCGATCCGGATGTACGAGGCCGGCTACGCCAGTGCCGCCGACATCGACAAGGGCATGGTGCTCGGCTGTGGCCACCCGATGGGCCCGCTCGCGCTCTCGGACCTCATCGGCCTGGACACCATCCGGGCGATCGGCGTCTCGATGTATGAGGAGTTCAAGGAGCCGCTCTACTCCCCGCCGCCGCTGCTGGACCGGATGGTCGACGCCGGCCTGCTCGGCAAGAAGAGCGGCCACGGCTTCTACGCCTACTGAGATCGCGAGGAGATCACCATGAACGAGTATCCGCTGTTCGCGCTCTCCGAGGAGCACCAGGAGATCCGCCGTGTCATCCGCGCGATCTGCGAGGACAAGATCGCCCCGGCCGCAGCCGCGGTCGACGAGGAGGCGCGCTACCCGCAGGAGGCGCACGACGCCCTGCTGGCCGCCGACTTCTTCGCCCCGCACGTCCCCGAGGAGTACGGCGGGGTGGGCGCCGACGCGCTCGCCACCGTGCTGGTGATCGAGGAGATCGCCCGGGCCGACGTCTCCGCGTCGCTGATCCCGGCGGTGAACAAGCTGGGGTCGCTGCCGGTGCAGATCGGTGGCTCGGAGGAGCTCAAGAAGCGCTACCTGGGCGCGCTGGCCGCCGGTGAGGGTGGGTTCTCCTACTGCCTCAGCGAGCCGGACGCGGGCTCGGACGCTGCCGCGCAGAAGACCCGCGCCGTACGCGACGGGGAGGGCCCGGATGCCGGGTGGGTGCTCAACGGCACCAAGCGCTGGATCACCAACGCGGGGGCCTCGCAGTTCTACACCGTGCTCGCGGTGACCGATCCGGCGAAGCGCTCGCGGGGGATCAGCGCGTTCGTGGTGGAGAAGTCCGACGAGGGCGTCTCGTTCGGCGCTCCGGAGAAGAAGCTCGGCATCAAGGGCTCGCCGACCCGAGAGGTCTACTTCGACAACGTGCGGATCCCTGCCGACCGACTGATCGGGGAGGAGGGCCGCGGCTTCGAGTACGCCATGAAGACCCTCGACCACACCCGGATCACCATCGCCGCCCAGGCGGTCGGCGTGGCGCAGGGGGCGCTGGACTATGCGCTGGGCTACGTCCAGGAGCGCCAGCAGTTCGGGAAGCCGATCGCCTCCTTCCAGGGCGTCGAGTTCATGCTCGCCGACATGGGCATGAAGGTGGAGGCGGCCCGCCAGATGACGTACGCCGCCGCCGGCCGCTCCGAGCGCGGTGACGCCGACCTGACGTTCTTCGGGGCGGCAGCGAAGTGCTTCGCCTCCGACGTCGCGATGGAGGTGACCACCAACGCCGTCCAGCTGCTCGGTGGCTACGGCTACACCCGCGACTACCCGGTCGAGCGGATGATGCGCGACGCCAAGATCACCCAGATCTACGAGGGCACCAACCAGGTCCAGCGGATCGTGATGGCACGACAGCTCCTCGCCGGGGTGCAGAGCACCATCTGACAGCGCTCGCGCCGAGGCTATCCTGTGCCGGTCGTTCCGAGTCGGAGCGTGCGGAGAGGCGGGGCATGGACAACGACGTCGAGCGGAAGTCGTGCTCGTTCTGCGGCGTGCGCGGGACGAGGGGCATGCGGTTCGCCGGCGGTCTGGGGGCGATGATCTGCGAGCCCTGCGTGGCGCACTTCCATCAGATGTTCGCCTCACCGGAGCAGGTCGCCAAGGCGTCGCGACCGCCGTGGGAGTCGATGACCGACGCCGAGCTGCTGAGCAAGATCCCGATGATCTCGACCAACGCGGACCAGGTCGCCGACTTCCTGGTCGAGTGGGTCGAGCTCGCCCGAGCGCGCAAGATCTCCTGGGCCGAGATCGGCAAGGCCATGGGCATCAGCCGCCAGGGCGCCTGGGAGCGGTTCGCTCCCCGGATGAACGCAACCGGCGCGACGGCATCGTCCGCCTCCACGGTGTCGACGGCCTGATGTTCGCGCGTCTGTCAGGGATGTCCTGACACTCTGCTATGTTCGGTTCCATCGGGCTGCCCGGGGCGGCCGCGGCGTGGGGGCTGCGACCGTCTCGGGCAGTCTGTCCGTCTCGAGCGATGCCGGTCGCGGTGCGTCCGGCCCGGTCCGGCACTGTCGAGTTGGTGGCATCGCGCAGGATGGTCAGAAGCACCGGCCGTCAGTGGGCCGGAGCCGAGTCGAGGAGGACGACCCGATGAGCGACCTCGAGCAGGACGCCTCTGCCGCGAAGCTGACGGCAGCCGCTCAGCTCGTCTCCGAGACCGAGCTCCACCCGCACAGCGCGGCGCTCTCCGAGGCCGCCCAGGAGCTCGGCCAGCTGCTGATGCCCTACCGGTTCGGGCTCGAGGAGATGCTGACCAAGATCAACATCATCCGCGAGGAGCTGAGCTTCCGTCCCGACGGCAGCCCGATCGAGCACGTCAGCTCGCGACTGAAGTCGATCGACAGCCTGCGGCAGAAGGCGGAGCGGCTCGGCTGCGAGTTCACCCCCGAGGCGATCGCCCACCAGATCTTCGACGTCGCCGGGATCCGGATCGTGTGCAGCTTCATCGAGGACGCCTACTGGGTGCTCTCGATGCTCACCAGTCAGCCGGACGTCAAGGTCATCGAGATCAAGGACTACATCGCCAACCCGAAGCCGAACGGCTACCGGAGCCTGCATGCGATCGTCCAGATCCCGGTGTTCTTGTCCGACTCCATCCGCGACGTCTGCGTCGAGCTCCAGGTCCGTACGGTGGCGATGGACTTCTGGGCCAGCGTCGAGCACAAGATCTACTACAAGTTCCGCGAGCAGATCCCGCTCCAGCTCGGCGGCGAGCTCGCCGACGCGGCCACTGTCGCGCATGAGCTCGACCAACGGATGAGCGACCTGCGTGAGTCGCTGCGCGGGGCCGGGGCGATGCCGCCGGTGGACGACGGCGGCCGGCACTAGCACCGCCCGGCGGTCCGCCGGTGGCGTGGGCCGCGCTCGCCGCGGCGTACGGCGTCAGCCGACCGGGTCCCCGGCGGCAGCCCGCAGCGCGGTGAGGTGCCGGGTCAGCTCGCCCACCTGAGCCCCGGTCACGCCGGGCTCGCCGAAGACGTCGCCGTTGAGCCCCGCCGTCGCGCGGGCGACGACCTCGCGCCCGGCATCGGTGATGGCCGCGAGCACGATCCGGCGGTCCTGCTCGCCGCGCGACCGCACCACCCAGCCCTGCCTCTCCAGCCGATCGACGGCGCTGGTCACGCTGGTGGGGTGGACCTGCAGCAGCGAGCCGAGCTTCGTCATCGGCAGCTGCCCGTGCCGGGTGAACGCGAGCAGCTGCAGCACCTCGTAGCGCGCGAAGCTCAGGTCGAGGGGGCGCAGGACGGCGTCGATCCGCTCCATCAACAGCTGGTGGACCCGCACGACGGAGGTCACCAGGGCCATCCCGTCGGCGGCGTCGGCCCAGCCATGCGCGATCCACTGTCGACGCGCTTCGCTGATCGGATCGGACATGGGGACGATCGTAAAGGTCCACGAGGTCCGAAACCCGTTCGTAACGAGCGGTCGCCATCCCCTAGCCTTCGCCGGGTGACCCCCGCACGCCCCTGGCTGCCCCTGACCGCCGTCGCCGTGACCCTGGTGTTGTGGGCATCGGCGTTCGTCGCGATCCGCCACCTCGCCGGCGACTTCCGGCCGGGATCGCTCGCCCTGGGCCGGCTCGGCACGGGAGCGGTCTGCTTGAGCGTCGTCGCGCTGCGCCGGCGCCCGCAGCTCGTCCGGCCACGACGACCGGACTGGTGGCGGTTCGTGGCGATCGGGCTGCTCTGGTACGCCCTCTACATGGTCGCTCTCAACGCCGGTGAGCGACGGATCGACGCCGGCACCTCGGCGATGCTCATCCAGCTCTCGCCGATCCTGATCGCGGTCCTGGCCGCTGTCTTCCTCGGCGAGCGCTTCACCCGTTTCATCGTGCTCGGGCTCGCCCTCGCGTTCGCCGGGGTGGTCGTGATCAGCCTGGCCAACAGCGACCACGGCGGCCACGACGTCCTCGGCGTACTGCTGTGCCTGGTCTCCGCCGTCGCCTACGCCATCTCGCTGATCCTGCAGAAGCCGCTGATGGGGCGCTACGCCTCGATCCAGGTGACCTGGATGGCGTGCACCATCGGCGCGATCGCGTGCCTGCCGTTCGCGGGGGAGCTGGTCGCCGACGTACGTGCCGCACCGTTGAGCGCGACGCTGTGGGTGCTCTACCTCGGGGTGTTCCCGACCGCCATCGCCTTCACGACCTACGGCTTCGCGCTGACCCACATGAGCGCCTCCTCGCTGGGGATCACCACCTATCTGGTGCCGGTGATCACGATCCTGCTCGCCTGGGCGTGGCTGGGGGAGACCCCTCCGGGGATGGCCTACCTCGGCGGTGCGCTCGCGCTGGTCGGTGTCGCCGTGGCCCGTCGCCGCTGAGCCGATACCTCAGGTCGCGTTCCGCGGGGGCTGGTCGGCCACTCGACCCGCGGAAACGGACGCCTCGAGGTGCGAAAGGTGACCTCTCAGCGCTCCAGCCAGCCGCGGAAGGCCTCCAGGTTCGCCGTCGACTCGCCGCGCAGCTTGCGCCACTCCCATTCCTTGCGGATGGAGCTGGCGAAGCCGAGCTCGAGGATGGTGTTGAACGACTCGTCCGCATAGGTCAGCACCGAGCCGAGCAGGCGGTCCAACTCGTCGGGCGTGAGGGTGGAGAGCGGCAACCGCGCGTCGAGATAGATGTCGCCGAGGCGGTCCAGGCCGAAGGCGACGGCGTACATCCGCAGGTTGCGCTCGAGCAGCCAGCGGTAGACGCCCTCGAAGTTCTCGTCGGGGCGGCGACAGACGAAGGCGTGTACGCCGAGGGCGTGCGGGCCGACGTCGAGCCGTACGGGGGTCTGCAGCTTGCGCTCGCCGGGCAGCGCGAAGGAGTAGGTGCCGTCCTCGCCGGTCCACTCCAACTCGTTCGCGCGCAGCCACTCCTCGATCACCGTTGCCGCATCGGTCATACCCGCACCAGCTCCCGCGCTCGCTCGTAGACGTCCAGGGTGTGTCGTGCGGTGGCCTCCCAGGAGAAGTCCTGGGCGTGCCGGAGCGCGCCGGCCGCGAGCCGCGAGCGCAACGCCTCGTCGGCCACCACCCGACCGAGCGCGTCGGCCCACTGCGCGGCACCGTGGCCCTCGACCAGCAGCCCGCTGCGTCCGTCGCGCACGACGGTGGTCAGCCCGCCGACCGCCGCGGCGACAACCGGCGTGCCGCAGGCCTGGGCCTCGGCTGCCACCAGGCCGAACGACTCGTTGTAGGAGGGCACCGCCACCAGCGACGCCGCGGCGTACCACTGCGCGAGGTCGGCCTGGGAGACCGGCGGCACGAACCGCACCACGTCGACGATCCCGAGCTCGGCAGCCAGCTGGGCCAGCGACTCCGGGTGCTCCAGGCCGGTACCCGAGGGGCCGCCGACGATCGGCACCACCAGCCGCGATCGCAATGCGGGCTCGCGCGCGAGCAGCACCGCCACGGCACGCAGCAGCACGTCGGGTGCCTTCAGCGGCTGGATGCGGCCGGCGAAGAGCAGCACCGCCGCCCGGGCGGGCAGGCCGAGGGCGGCGCGGGCAGCGGAGCGGTCGTGCGGCCGGAAGACCTGGAGGTCGACGCCGGGGTGCACGACCTCGACCCGACCGGGGTCGGCGTCGTACAGGTTGATGAGCTGCTTGGCCTCGAGATCGGTGTTGGCGATGAGGAGGTCGGCGGCCTCCACCACCTGCTCCTCGCCGATCAGCCGGGCGCTGGGCTCGGGGGTGTCGCCGTCGGCGAGCGCCTCGTTCTTCACCTTGGCCATGGTGTGCATCGAGTGCACCAGCGGGACGCCCCATCGGTCGCGCGCCAGCGCGCCCACCTGTCCGGAGAGCCAGTAGTGCGAGTGCACGACGTCGTAGTAGCCGATCGGATGGGCCGCCTCCGCGCGCAGCACCTCACGCGCGAAGACGCACAGCTGCCCGGGCAGCTCCGCCTTGGTCAGGCCCTCGAAGGGACCGGCGGGGATGTGGCGCACCACGACGCCGTCCGCGGCCTCCACCACCGGGGCGAGCTGGGAGGAGGTCGCCCGGGTGAAGATGTCGACGGCGACGCCCTGCCGACCGAGGCGGCGGGCGAGCTCGAGGACATACACGTTCATGCCGCCGGCGTCACCGGTGCCGGGCTGGTCGAGCGGGGAGGTGTGCAGGCTGATCATCGCCACCCGCTTCATGCCCCACCCCTTCGTGGCTCTGTTCCCTGCAGCTGCGCAGCCACAACCCTGCCAGTGTCCCTCATGTTCCCCCAACACTCCGATCCGCCGTCGGCGGCGCCGTACCGATAGGTCACAATCACTGCATGACCGCCGCCTCCGCCCCCAGGACCGCCGTCGTCACCGGAGCCTCCAGCGGGATCGGCGCCGCCACAGCGCGAGCGCTCGCCGCCGCCGGCTACCACGTCTTCTGTGCCGCGCGCCGCGCCGACCGGGTGGAGGCGCTGGCCGCAGAGATCGGCGGCACGGCCGTCGCGACCGACGTCACCTCGGCGGAGTCCGTCGAGCGGCTCGCCGAACTGGTCGGCGAGCGCCTCGACGTCCTGGTCAACAACGCCGGCGGCGCCTTCGGCATGGAGCCGGTCGCCTCGGCGGATCTCGACGCCTGGCAGCGGATGTACGACGTCAACGTGCTCGGCACGACCCGGGTCATCAAGGCGCTCGTTCCGGCCCTGGTGGCCAGCGGTGCCGGTGCGGTGGTCAACGTCGGCTCGATCGCGGGGTGGACCGCCTACGAGGGCGGTGGTGGCTACAACGCTGCGAAGTTCGGCGAGCGGGCGGTGACCGAGGCGCTGCGCCTGGAGCTGTTCGACCAGCCCGTCCGGGTGATGGAGATCGATCCCGGCATGGTGCGCACCGACGAGTTCTCCCTCGTCCGCTTCGAGGGCGATCAGGCCCGGGCGGACGCGGTCTACGCGGGCGTGGACGCTCCGCTGGTCGCCGAGGACGTCGCCGAGGCCATCGCGTGGATGGTCACCCGGCCCGCACACGTGAACATCGACACCCTGGTGATCAAGCCCCGTGCCCAGGCCGCCCCGCACAAGGTCCACCGCCGGTCCTGAGCCTGCGTGAGGCGGGCGCGACGCCTGCGCCACGCCTAGGGAGCGTCGGCTCGGTGGAGGGTGTGCACGCCTTCGGGAGCCGTGCCCGCGGAATCGTCGGTCGCCGCATCGCCGTGCGATCCTGCTGAGCGTGCAGACGATCGGACTCATCGGTGGCCTGAGCTGGGAGAGCAGCGCCGCCTACTACGAGGGCCTCAACAAGGGCGTGCAGGAGCGGCTCGGCGGTCTCCACTCGGCCAAGGTCGTGCTCGCCTCGGTCGACTTCGCCGAGGTCACCGCGCACCAGCAGGCGGGCGACTGGGAGGCCGTGGGTGCGCAGCTGGCCGACGCGGCGAAGGGCCTGGAGAAGGCCGGCGCCGACTTCATCCTGTTGTGCGCGACCACCTTCCACCAGGTCTACGACACCATCGCCGCTGCCGTCACGGTGCCGGTCGTCCACCTCGCCGACGTGCTCGCGGCCAAGTGCCAGGAGCTCGGCATCTCCACCGTGGGCTTCCTGAGCACGGCCTACACCATGGAGAACGACTTCTTCGCCCAGCGGATCGCCAGCCACGGGCTGGACGTCAACCTGCCCGATCCGGTGCACGTCGAGACGCTCGACTCGATCATCTACAACGAGCTCGTCTTCCGCGTCGTCAACCCCAGCTCGCGCCGCCGGGTCGCCACCATCGTCGACGAGCTGTGGGACAGCGGCGCTCAGGGCGTCATCCTCGGCGCGTCCGAGCTGTCGCTGCTGGTGCGTCCCGAGGATGTCGAGGTGCCCGTGCTCGACGTCATCACCGTGCACGTCGAGGCGGCGCTGGAGCGCGCGCTGGCCTGAGCGCCGGCGCTCAGCCCAGCACCAGCTCGATCACCCGGCGCAGGTCGCTGGTGAGCGCCTGCTCCGGCACCGAGGCGGTGTCGCCGCACAGATCGAAGCGGTAGACGAACCCATCCGCCCGGGGACGAGCGTCGCCGACGCCGCCGAGGTCGACGGACGAGACCAGCGCCCGCAGCTCGGGCACCCGCTCATCGTCGCTGTCGAGGTCCACCTCGCCGGCGCGGGTCATCCCGGCGAATCCGCCGCTGCGCTGCACGGCGACGATCCGGCTCACGACGGCTCGACTCCGACAGTGCTCCAAGCCGTGCGCACCGCGTCGGCGTGGTCGCCTGCGGCCGCGACGGTCGCCGCGGCGAAGCCGGCGAAGTCGGTGTCGGCGCTCACATCGCGCCCGGTCAGAGCGGCGTACCAGATGGCGCCGGCGCCCGCCCAGCTCGAACCGCCGATGGCCGTCGCCGCGAGATAGAAGGCCCGGTTGGGGATGCCGGAGTTGGTGTGGACGCCGCCGTTGTCGTCGTCGGTGTCCACGTAGCCGCCCATGTCGGGCGCCTGCGGATCCTTGCCGAGCCTCGGGTCGTCGTAGGCGGTGCCGGGATGGGCCATGTCGCGCAGTGCTCGGCCCTGCACGCCCGGCAGGAAGAGCCCCACCCCGATCAGCCAGTCGGCCTGGTCGGCGCTCTGGCCGAGCAGCCGCTGCTTGACGCAGGAGCCGAACACGTCCGAGATCGACTCGTTGAGCGCCCCGGACTGGCCGGAGTAGGTCAGCGCGGCGGTGCGCTCGGTGACAGCGTGGGTGAGCTCGTGGCCGAGCACGTCGACGGGCTTGGTGAACCGGCCGAACACCGTGCCGTCGCCGTCGCCGAAGACCAGCTGCGTGCCGTCCCAGTAGGCGTTGTCATAGCCCTGCTCGTAGTGCACCGACAGCGAGACCGGGGCGCCCTTGCCGTCGAAGGAGGATCGGTCGTAGACCTCGCGATAGAGGTCGAGCGTGGCGGTAATCCCGCTCGCCGCCTCGTCGACCGCGTCGTCGCCGGACGCCGGCTGGCCGGCCGAGCGGACCAGGTCACCGGGCAGATCGGCGGTGTTGTGGCAGGTGTGCACCGCCCAGGCCGGAGCCCCGGCGGCGGCCTGGGGGACGGGATGCGGACCGGCCTCGCGGCGGGCGCGGAGTGCACGGTCGGTGGCGACCAGGTGCGGCTGCAGCCGCTCGATCAGGTAGGGAGGGATGAACTGGCACAGGACCCGAGATGTCATGAGGCCACTGAACACGGCGGCACCGACAGTTTCCAGCCGGATCCGGCACCGGTTCGGACCAGCGCCGCCCTCGGACCAGCGTCGATCCGGTCTCAGCCCAGCCGTGCCGGGAAGCCGCCGGTGGCGACCGGCCCCCACGATGTCGGGGTCACCCGGATCAGCGACTTGCCCTGGCGCACCATGGCCTCGCGGTACTCGGCCCAGTCGGGATGCTCGCCGGAGATGGACCGGAAGTACTCCACGAGGGGCTCGAGCGCCTCGGGCAGGTCGAGCACCTCGGCGTCACCGTCCACCTGCACCCAGGCGTCGTTCCACTCATCGGAGATCACCAGCACCGTGGCCTTCGGCGTACGGCGGAGGTTGGCGGCCTTCGCCCGCTCCGGGTACGTCGAGATCACGATCCGGCCGGCCTGGTCCACGCCGCCCGAGACCGGGGAGAGCTGAGGGCTGCCGTCGGCGCGCGTGGTCACGAGGACCATCCGGTGCCGCGGGCGGACGAAGTCGAGCAGCTCCTCGCGGGAGACGCGGGTGTTCGTGGCGATCGTCGGCATGCCCCGACCCTAGCCCGGGACCCAGCCCCCGCCTGGCCCCTCGGACTGCGCGGATGCGGGGCCGAGCCCATCGCGCCGATAGCATGGATCCGAATCCCAACGCGAAAGTCGAGCGCTCCCGCATGTCCGAAACCGCTGTGCCCACTCTTCGGGCAGCCAATCTGCGCAACGTCGCGATCGTGGCCCACGTCGACCACGGCAAGACCACCCTGGTCGACGCGATGCTGCGTCAGGGTGGTGCCTTCACCGCGCACGAGGTCGAGTCCGTCGCCGACCGCGTGATGGACTCCGGCGACCTGGAGCGCGAGAAGGGCATCACGATCCTCGCGAAGAACACCGCGATCCACTACAACGGTGCCTATGCCCCCGAGGGTGGCATGAACATCAACATCATCGACACCCCCGGCCACGCCGACTTCGGTGGCGAGGTCGAGCGCGGGCTGTCGATGGTCGACGGCATCGTGCTGCTGGTCGACGCCTCCGAGGGTCCGCTGCCGCAGACCCGGTTCGTGCTGCGCAAGGCGCTCAACGCCGACATGCCGGTCGTGCTGGTGCTGAACAAGGTCGACCGCTCCGACGCCCGCATCGACGAGGTCGTCGACGAGACCTACGAGCTGTTCATGGACCTGCTCGACGACTCGCACAGCCAGGACGCCCTGGACTTCCCCGTCGTCTACGCCTCCGGCAAGGCGGGCATCGCGTCGCTGGAGAAGCCCGAGAACGGCACGCTGCCCGAGGGCGACAACCTCGAGCCGCTCTTCAAGACGATCCTGGAGACCATCCCGGCGCCCACCTACATCGAGGGTGCGCCGCTCCAGGCCCACGTCACCAACCTCGACGCCTCGCCATTCCTCGGCCGGCTCGCGCTGCTGCGCATCCACCAGGGCACCATCCGCAAGGGCCAGACGGTCGCCTGGATGCAGCGCAACGGCGACGTCAAGAACGTCAAGATCACCGAACTGCTCATCACCAAGGGCCTGCACCGCGAGCCGGGCGAGGAGGCCGGCCCCGGCGACATCGTCGCGGTCGCGGGCATCCCGGAGATCATGATCGGCGAGACCCTCGCCGACGCCGAGAACCCGGTCGCGCTGCCGCTCATCCACGTCGACGACCCGGCGATCTCGATGACCATCGGCACCAACACCTCGCCGCTGGTGGGCAAGGTCAAGGGCTCCAAGGTGACCGCTCGGATGGTCAAGGACCGGCTCGACTCCGAGCTGATCGGCAACGTCTCGCTCAAGGTGCTGCCGACCGAGCGCCCGGACGCCTGGGAGGTCCAGGGCCGCGGTGAGCTCGCGCTGGCGATCCTGGTCGAGCAGATGCGCCGCGAGGGTTACGAGCTCACCGTCGGCAAGCCGCAGGTCGTCACCAAGGAGATCAACGGCAAGATCCACGAGCCCGTGGAGCGCCTGACCGTCGACGCCCCCGAGGAGTTCCTCGGCGCGATCACCGAGCTCCTCGCCAACCGCAAGGGCCGGATGGAGAACATGACGAACCACGGCACCGGCTGGGTGCGGATGGAGTTCGTCGTCCCGGCGCGCGGTCTGATCGGCTTCCGCACCGACTTCCTCACCGAGACCCGTGGCACCGGGATGTCGTCGTCGATCTCCGAGGGCTACATGCCCTGGGCCGGCGAGATCCGGGCGCGCAACAACGGCTCGCTGGTCGCCGACCGGTCGGGTGTCGCCACGGCGTACGCGATGACGTCGCTGCAGGAGCGCGGCACGATCTTCGTCGAGCCGAGCACCGAGGTCTACGAGGGCATGATCGTCGGCGAGAACAGCCGTGCCGACGACATGGACGTCAACATCACCCGCGAGAAGCAGCAGACCAACATCCGCTCCGCCACCTCGGACAACTTCGAGAAGCTCACGCCGCCGAAGAAGCTCTCGCTCGAGCAGTGCCTGGAGTTCTGCCGTGACGACGAGTGCGTCGAGGTCACTCCCGACATGGTCCGCATCCGCAAGGTCGTCCTGGACCAGAACGAGCGGGCCAAGTCGGCGAGCCGGCAGCGCAAGGCCAACAAGGGCTGAGACTGGCTGTGACGGTTTGACCCCTGGGGGTCAGAACCGAACGTTGGTGGGCAGTGCTTTGCCCCCCAACCTTCGGTTTCGACCCCTGGGGGTCAAAACCATCCCGCCTACGCCTGCGTGACAGCCCCCTGTTCCAGCAGCGCCTCCACCTCGGCCTCGGCGAAACCAGCGGCGCGCAGCACCGCGCGGGTGTCCTGCCCGGCGACATGGACCTCGCCGGGCGGCAGGGCCGGCGTACGGGAGAAGACCGGGGCGATGCGCGGCACCTGCCCGCCCCCGTACGGCGCGAACAGCCCGCGGGCGAGGTTGTGGGGATGGGCCGGTGCCTCCTCCAGGGACAGCACCGGTGCCACGCAGGCGTCGGTCGGGTCGAAGACCTGCGCCCACTCGTCGCGCGTCCTGGACCTGAACGTCTCGATCAGCGCCGCACGCATCTGCGGCCACCGCGCGATGTCGAACTGGTCGAACTCCAGGCCGGTGCCCTCCATCAGCTCGGCGAAGAACTGGTGCTCCAGCGCCCCCACCGCGACGTGCTTGCCGTCGGCGCACTCGTAGGTGTCGTAGAACGGCGCTCCACCGTCGAGGAGGTTGGCCTCCCGCCGGTCCTGCCACATGCCGTCGGCCTTCATGCCGTAGACCATCGTCATCAGCGAGGTGGCGCCGTCGACCATCGCGGCGTCGACGACCTGGCCCCTGCCGGAGACCCCGCGCTCGAAGATCGCGGCGAGGATGCCCATCACCAGGAACAGCGTGCCGCCGCCGAAGTCGGCGACCAGGTTGACCGCGTTGCGCGGCTTGCCGGCCGAGCCGGTGGCGTGCAGCGCGCCGCTGAGTGCCGCGTAGGTGATGTCGTGCCCGGCACGCTCGGCCAGCGGGCCGCGCTGCCCCCAGCCGGTCATCCGGCCGTAGACGAGGCGCGGATTGCGCTCGAGGCAGGCGTCGGGCCCCAGCCCGAGCCGCTCCATCACGCCGGGCCGCAGGCCCTCCACGACCACGTCCGCATCGTCGATGAGGCGCAGCACCACCTCCAGGCCCGCGGGAGTCTTCAGGTCCACGGCGATGTTGGGCCGGCTGCGATTCAGTGCCGCGGTGTCGAGGCCGCCGGCCTTCGGCCGATCGACGCGGATCACCTCCGCGCCGAGCTCGGCCAGCAGGAGGCATGCGTAGGGGCCGGGGCCGATCCCTGCGAACTCGATGACGCGCAGGCCGGCAAGAGGTCCAGTCATGGCTCGCATCATGCCGACGTGTGGTGTTGGGCGGTAGCGTCGTCCACGTGCTGAAGATCGGATACAAGGCCTCGGCCGAGCAGTTCGGCCCCCGTGATCTCGTCGAGTACGCCGTCCTGGCCGAGGAGGTGGGCCTGGACAGCGTCTGGATCAGCGACCACTTCCAGCCGTGGCGCCATGAGGGCGGCCACGCCCCGCAGGCGCTGCCGTGGCTGGCGGCGGTCGGCGAGCGCACCGAGCGGGTGCTGCTCGGCACCTCGGTGCTCACCCCCACGTTCCGCTACAACCCGGCGGTGCTGGCGCAGGTGTTCGCCACCCTCGGCTCGCTCTACCCGGGCAGGATCGCGCTGGGAGTCGGGTCCGGCGAGGCGCTCAACGAGATCGCCGTGGGTTCGGTGCCCAACGAGGGCGAGTGGCCCGAGTTCAAGGAGCGCTCCGGCCGGCTGCGCGAGTCGATCCAGCTGATGCGTCGGCTGTGGAGCGAGGACAGGGTGACGTTCGACGGTAGCTACTACCACACCAAGGACGCCACGATCTACGACAAGCCGGGGCAGCCCATCCCGGTCTACATGGCCGCCGGCGGCCCGCAGATGGCCAAGAGCGTCGGCCGCAACGCCGACGGGTTCATCTGCACCTCGGGCAAGGGCGAGGAGCTCTACTCCTCGCTGCTCGGCGCGCTGGCCGAGGGCGCCGAGGCGGCGGGACGCGATGTCGCCGGCATCGACAAGATGATCGAGGTCAAGCTCTCCTACGCCCACACCCGCGAGGAGGCGCTCGAGAACACTCGCTTCTGGGGCGCCCTGGCGCTGACCCCGGAGCAGAAGCACAGCGTGCACGATCCCTCCGAGATGCAGCGGCTCGCCGACGAGCTGCCCATCGAGCAGGTCGCCAAGCGCTGGATCGTCGCCACCACGCCCGAGGAGGTCGCCGATGGCGTCCGCCCGTACGTCAAGCAGGGCTTCAACCACCTGGTCTTCCACCCGCCGGGTGAGGACCAGGGCGGCTTCCTGAAGTCGTTCGCCGACGAGGTCGTCCCGACGCTGCGCGACCTCGGCTGATCCTCCTGCGCCGAGAGGTCGGTCTCGGAGGGCCGAGTGTCCGACTCACCGGACACTCAATCCTCCGAAACTGACCTCTCGGCCTCGGTCACAGGTCGAGCTTGTAGCCCAGCCCGCGCACCGTCACGAGGAACTTCGGCTCGCTCGGGTCGGGCTCGAGCTTGGCCCGCAGCCGCTTCACGTGGACGTCCAGGGTCTTGGTGTCGCCGACGTAGTCGCTGCCCCACACCCGGTCGATGAGCTGCCCGCGCGTCAACACCCGGCCGGGGTTGCGCAGGAACATCTCCAGCAGCTCGAACTCCTTGAGTGGCAGGCGCTGCTCGTTGCCGCCGACGGTGACGACGTGGCGCTCCACGTCCATGCGCACCGGGCCGGCCTCCAGGGTCGCGGGAGCCAGGTCGGGCTCGGCGCCGCGGCGTAGGACAGCGCGGATGCGCGCGACCAGCTCGCGCGGGGAGTACGGCTTGGTGACGTAGTCGTCGGCGCCCAGCTCCAGACCGACCACCTTGTCGACCTCGTCGTCCTTGGCGCTGACCATGATCACCGGCACCGAGGAGGTGGTGCGGATCTGCCGGCAGACCTCGGTGCCCGAGATGCCGGGCAGCATCAGGTCGAGCAGCACGATGTCGGCGCCGTTGCGGTCGAACTCCTTCAGCGCCGTGTCGCCGTCGGCCGCGATCGCGACCTCGAAGCCTTCCTTGCGAAGCATGTAGGAGAGCGCTTCGCTGTAGCTCTCCTCATCCTCGACGACGAGTACCCGGGTCACGCGAGGTCCCCGCTGCGTTGTTCGCCGGGGGAGCGAAGCGGGGGAGGTGAAGAACTCGGTGGGGTGCTCATGGGCCTTCCTCCTTGGTAGATGCGGTGGAGACAAGAGGTGCTGACCTGCTCGACAGGTGCTGCGGCAGGCTGAGGGTGAACGTGGAGCCTTGGCCCTCGATCGACCACACCCGCACCTCACCGCCGTGGGTGGCGGCGACGTGCTTGACGATCGAGAGGCCCAGGCCGGTGCCGCCCGTGGACCGGTGCCGGGCGGGGTCGACGCGATAGAACCGCTCGAAGATGCGGTCGATCTCGTTCTGGGGGATGCCGATGCCCTGGTCCACCACCGAGATCTCGACCGAGCCGTGCTCGGCCTTGGTGGTCACCGAGACACTCGCGCCGGGGTCGGAGTAGGCGACGGCGTTCGAGATCAGATTGGCCACGGCTGCCAGCACCTGCTCCTCGTTGCCGAAGACCTGCAGCCCGCTGCTGCCGCCGGTGCGGACCGTGATGTCCTTCTTGGCGGCGTCGATCGCGCTGGTGTCGACGGCGGTCGTGATGACCTCGTCGACGTCGACGGCCTCGGGAGCCTCCAGCGGCTCGTCACCCTGCAGGCGGGAGAGCTCGATGATCTGGAGCACCAGCTGGGTGAGCCGGTCGCTCTCGGTCACCATCCGACCGGCGAAGCGGCGGATGGCCTCGGGGTCGTCGGCGGCGTCGGCGACGGCGTCGGCGAGCAGCCGGATCGCCCCGACCGGGGTCTTCAGCTCGTGCGAGACGTTGGCCACGAAGTCCCGTCGTACGGCCTCGACCCGGCGCTCGCGGGTGCGGTCCTCCACCAGCGCCAGCACCAGGCGGGAGCCCAGCGGGGCGACCCGGGCGGTGACGTGTCGCGGTGGCACGCCGGGCCGGTTCATCACCAACTCGGTCTCCCGGATCTGCCCGTCGCGGCGCACCTGGTGCACCAGATCGGCCAACTCGGCGGAGAGGAGCGCTGTGCCCCGCACCAAGCCCAGCGCGTACGCCGGGGCCGAGGCCTTCAGCACGGTGTCGTCGTCGTCGACCACCACGGCGCTGCTGCGCAGGACCGAGAGCACCGTGGCGACCTCGGGCGGCACCACCGGCTCCTCGACCATCGTGACGTGACGCTGCTGCGTCTCACTGATGTGCCAGGCGATCACGGCGGAGGCAGCGACGACTGCACCGAGAAGAGCGGCGAGGAACGCCTGCGTCGTCGAATCCACGGTTACAGAGTAAGGCTCCGCTTCACCGAGGATTCGCGATCTGGACGCTGGCCGTACCAACGTTCACCCACGATTCACCCGTCCGCCCCAGACCTTCATCTATCCTGCGTAGGCTCAGCCCATGCGTTATGCCTTCCACGACCAGCTGGACAGCATCTTCTCGGACCTGGCCGACATCTGTCGCCAGGTCGAGACGGCCGTCCGGCTCGCCACCGAGGCACTGCTCACGGGCCGCGCCGACGTGGCCGAGCAGGTCATCAGCGGCGACGTGGAGATCGACCGGGCACGCGAGCGCGTCGAGGACACGGCGCTCGCGCTGCTCTCCCTCCAGGCGCCGGTGGCCGGCGACCTGCGGACCGTGGTCGCCGCGCTGCGGATGGTCAGCGAGCTGGAGCGGATGGGCGACCTGGCGGTGCACGTGGCCAAGATCGCCCGGCTCCGCACGCCCAACCTGGCCGTGCCCGAGCAGGCCCGCGAGACGATGGGCCGGATGGCGGAGGTCGCCGAGGACATGGTCGGCCGGGTCGCGGCGATCATCGACGAGCGAGACGTCGACCAGGCCGAGGCCGTGCGCAAGGACGACGAGGAGATGGACACCCTGCGCCGCTCCACCTTCACCCAGCTCCTCGGCAAGGACTGGGCGGGCGGGGTGGAGGCCGCGGTGGACCTCGCCCTGCTCGGCCGCTACTACGAGCGCATCGCCGATCACGCCGTGTCGGTGGCCGGCCGGGTGGTCTTCGTGGTCACGGGTACGGCGCCGGTGACCTCCTGAGAGGTCGGCAGGCGCCCCGCGGGTCGACCTACTGCTTGCCCTGGTTGGCGACCGCAAGCGCGGCAGCGGCAGCGGCCTCGGGGTCGAGGTACTCACCGCCCGGCACCGTCGGACGCATCGACTCGTCGAGCCGGTAGACCAGCGGCTGGGCGGTGGGGATGTTCAGCGCGGCGATGTCGGTGTCCGAGATGCCGTCGAGGTGCTTGACCAGCGCCCGCAGGCTGTTGCCGTGAGCGGTGACGAGCACCGATCGGCCGGCCCGCAGGTCGGGGACGATCTCCTGCTCCCAGTAGGGGACCAGGCGCTCGACCACGTCCTTGAGGCACTCCGTGCGGGGCACCTCGATGCCGGCGTAACGGGGGTCGCCGACCTGGGAGTACTCGTCGTCGTCGGCCAGCGGGGGCGGCGGGACGTCGTACGAACGACGCCAGAGCTGGAACTGCTCCTCGCCGAACTTCTTCAGGGTCTCGGCCTTGTTCTTGCCCTGCAGCGCGCCGTAGTGGCGCTCGTTGAGTCGCCAGTCGCGCTTGACGGGGATCCAGTGCCGGTCGGCCACGTCGAGCGCGATCGCGGCGGTGCTGATCGCCCGCCGCAGCAGCGAGGTGTGCACGATGTCGGGCAGCAGCCCCTTCTCGCGCAGCAGCTCGCCGCCGTGAGCGGCCTCCTCGCGGCCCTTCGCTGACAGGGCGACGTCGACCCAGCCGGTGGAGAGGTTGAGTGCGTTCCACTCGCTCTCGCCGTGGCGGAGCAGGATCAGGGTGGCGGTCATGCCCGGATCACTCGCCGACGGCGGGCAGCGACGGGAAGGAGCAGTCGTACGGCGCCGTCGCCTCGGCCGAAGGCTCCGCGCTGGCCGAGTCGGTCGCCGACGCCGAGTCGGTCGCCGACGCCGAGTCGGTCGCCGAGGCGGAGTCGGTCGCCGAGGCGGAGTCGGTCGCCTTGCTGGCCGCCGACTTGTGGTGGCCGCCGGTGCTGGCCTGCGGCGCGACCGACGCGTACTCGTGGCACTGGGTCACCACCGGCGTCTGCACGGTCGCGGTGGACCCGTCGCTGAAGTGCAGCGTGACGGGGATGATGGACCCGGCCTTGAAGTCACCGGTCACCGGGATGCCGCCGACCTTGGGGTCAGCGAGGTTGACCGCACCGGTGGAGGTCAGGGAGATCGGCGAGAAGGTGCCGGCGGTCAGCGTGTAGGTGCTGTCCGAGCGCGTGCCGAGGCCGGTCAGCTGCGGAGCGCGCTGCGAGGCGACGGCCGGGTCCGCGGTGGCGTTGAGCGCGAGGGTGGCGATGAAGACGCCCCGGTTGCTGGTGTCGGCCACGATCCGCGAGGCGAGCACGCGCAGGCCCGACCCCTGCAGCTCGTAGCCGCCGTTGGCGATCACGTTGGGGCGGTCGGTGGCGTAGTCGAATCCGCAGGAGCTCAGCACCGGGATCGCCAGGCAGACGAGGCTGGCGGCCAGGGCGAGCTTGCGGCTGGGAATCATCGTCACGGCCACATGCTAGCGGCCCTCCGCCCGGTGGTGTCGGTCAGGCCGGTCATCGTCGTTCCGGCACCTTCCGCGGCGGTGCCGACGAGGGGTGCGGGTGCTCGCCGGCCACTACTGGCGCAGGCCCACCCGGCTCGCGGCGTACGCGAGGGCGGCCGCCACCACGGCGGTGTAGACGCTGGCGCCGATCAGCAGCTTGGTCGCGCCGAGTCGCAGGCCCAGCTTGAGCGGGAGGTAGGTCCAGCCGTCGGCGTTGTCGGCCACCAGCCCCCACAGGGCCAGCAGCACGTGGACGCCGATGCCGAGGAGTGCGCAGAGCGCTACCAGGATCGGCTCGGGGGCGGCACCGTGGTCGCCGCCGCCCCAGCCGCCGTAGGAGAGGAAGGCCGGGTAGAGGGCGAACGCGATGGCCCAGGTGAGGAACGACAGCGGGCCGCGACGCAGCACGACGTTGCCGATCATGCCGACGGCGACCGAGGCCAGGTAGCACAGGCCCGCGCTGACGCCGTTGGAGATCGCCAGGGGTACGACGAGGAGCACCGCGCAGCACAGCGCGAACCACGCGGTGCCCGCCTCGAGCCGGCCGTCGGCGATCGGCTTGCCCGAACGCTCATGGGTCCGGTCGGCGCTCTCGTCGACGAGGTCGTTGTGCCAGCCGAGGATGGTCTGCCCGACAAGCACGGTGGCGAGGACGAGGGCGAGCTCGCGTCCGGGTCGACCGTCGACGGCCGCAGCACCGGCCAGCACCAGGGCGGTGAGCACGGCCTGGCGGGGATGCGCGGCGCGGATCAGCACGAACGGGAGCCAGTCGCCCACGCGTCGCGGCCGCTCGGCAGCGGTGGCGGGGTCGACGGTGACGGTGGCTGCGCTGGCAGCGGTCGGTGCAGCGGTGGTCTCAGCGGCCGGTCCGGCGGTGGTCCCCGCGGGGGTCCCCGCGGCGGTCTCAGCGGGGGTCTCAGCGGGGGTCTCAGCGGTGGTTCCGGCGGCGTCGTCACGTCCCCGCGGGCGGGTGAAAGGCAGGCGCCGTGGACGCGACTTCGACATGCGCGCAGTATCCCGAACCCGTCCCGCGGATGAGGGAAAACCGCTCTCCCGGGCGAGTCCCCGGCGCCGCGAAACCCGGCCGCACCACAACCTGACTGGTTCTGTCAAGCCCTGAATGTGCCCCTGACCTGCGCAAACGCGGATTCCATTACGTTCAGACCGTGATAGACTTGGCCGTCTAGGAAGGGGTACCTGACATATGACTTTCACCGTCGGCGAGACCGTCGTCTATCCGAACCACGGGGCCGCAGTCATCGAGGACATCGAGATGCGGACCATCAAGGGCGAGGAGCGACAGTACCTCGTGCTGAGGATCATCGCTCAGCAGGATCTGGTCGTCCGGGTTCCGGCCAACAACCTCGACCTCGTCGGCGTCCGCGACGTCGTCGACCGTGACGGTCTCGACCGCGTGTTCGAGGTGCTCCGCGCCGCGCACGTGGAGGAGCCGACCAACTGGTCGCGTCGCTACAAGGCCAACCTCGAGAAGCTGCACAGCGGTGACGTCATGAAGGTCGCCGAGGTCGTGCGCGACCTGTGGCGCCGCGAGCGCGACCGCGGCCTGTCGGCCGGCGAGAAGCGGATGCTGGCCAAGGCACGTCAGATCCTCGTCTCGGAGCTGGCTCTGTGCGAGCACACCAACGAGGACAAGGCCGAGGCCCTCCTCGACGAGGTTCTCGCGTCCTGATCGAGGACGACGCAACACAGGCTCTGGGATCCGTGGTCGAGGCCGACCGCGGATCCCTGCCGTTCGCCCTCATCCACGGTGAGGCACTGGTCGCCTGCGCCGTCTGGGCGCTGGGCGAGGCCGGTGTCACGCCGGTCGACTTCACCCTGCCCTGGGAGGCGGTCGTCGAGGCCGGACAGCCCTACGTCCTGCACGACCCGCTGTGCCCGATGACCCCGGCGAGCTTCGTGGCCCGCTGCGTGACGGAGGCCGTCGCCCGGGACGTGGTCGTGGTGGCGGTCCGCCCGGTGACCGACACGGTCAAGATCGTGGCCGACGGGCTGGTGGGCGACACCCTGGACCGGTCGGAGCTGGTCGAGGTCACCTCACCGATCGTGCTACCGGCCTCCGCCGTCGCCCGGCTTGACGAGCTCCCGAGCGGTGACTTCGCCACGCTCGCCGCACAGCTCGCCACCCGGTTCCCGATCCACACCCTCGAAGCCCCCGCCGAGGGCCGCCGGGTCGCAGACCTCGACGACGTACGGGTGCTGGAAGCGCTGACGCTGGGGTAGTCCGGGGCGCCAGGCAGGCCTACCGGTCGGTAGCCCCTGATCGACGCCCCGGACTACCCCAGCGCCTCGGCCAGCGCCACATCCTCGGGGAACGTCACCTTCAGGTTCCCCCGCGTCGACGGTACGGCGACGATCGCCATCCGGCCGTAGCGCTCGAGGCAGCCGGCGGTGTCGGTGAACTCGGCCCCGTCCGCCGCCGCAGCGCTGTACGCCGCCAGCAGCTCAGGGGCGCGGAACGACTGCGGGGTCTGCACGCCGACCAGGCGGTGCCCGTCGGCGTCGCCCGCGACCGGCTCCAGGGCACGGGTCAGCAGGTGTCCCAGCGGGGCGGTGGGGATGGCGCCGCCGTACTCGCGCGCGGCAGTGATGGTGGCGTGGTACAGGTCCGCGCCGGCGAGGGGGCGGGCGCTGTCGTGGATGGCGACCACGTCGACAGCACCGCTCTCGATGTCGGGGGCCAGCACCCGCAGGGCCTGCCATTCCGAGGCGTGCCGGGTCTGCCCGCCGGCCACGACGAGCACCTCGCGCTCGCCCAGCAGGCCCACCACCGCCTCGGCGACCTGCGGCTCCTCACCGGACCGCACGACCAGCACGACGCGAGCCACCTCGGGCACGGTGAGCGCCGTCGCGAGCGATCGGCCCAGGACCGTCGAGCCGCCCAGGGGGAGCAGCACCTTGTTCATCCCCGCACCGACCCGGGATCCCGACCCGGCGGCGAGGAGCACGATCGCGGCAGGCATGGGCGAAGGCTACTGGCCGGCCCCGGGAGGAATCGTTTTCATGGCTGTTACATCCAGAAACGATCCGTGAACCTGCCCGTCCTACGGTCGAGCGCACCATGACACCGCGACAGGCTCCGGGCGCCGCCGAGTGGCAGGCCGTCTGCCGGCTCGAGGACCTCGACGTCGAGCGCGGCGCGACAGCGCTCGTGCACGGCCAGGCGATGGCACTGTTCCGCACCGGCGACGACACCGTCTACGCGCTGGGCAACCACGATCCGTTCGCGCGCACGTCGATGCTGGCCCGCGGCATCGTCGGCCTTCGGGCGGGGGTGCCGTTCGTGGCCTCACCGAGCCACCGGCACGGCTTCGACCTGCGCACGGGCCGCTGCCTGGACGATCCGCACGTGGCCGTGCCCGCCTACGCCGTCAAGATCGTCGACGGCATGGTCCACGTGGGACGCCGGCTCAGGTCCTAGCTCAGTGCGCCGCCACCACCCACGCGGTGGTGTCCTGCGGCAGCAGCCCGTGGTGCAGCGGCCCGCTGGTCACCATGATCTCGCCGGCGGGCAGCTCGACCGGCGCCGCACCGAAGTTGGTCAGGCAGTGCCAACCGCCGGGCCGGGTGAAGTGCAGGAGGTTCGGGATCGAGTCCTCCCAGACCAGCGACTCGCCGCCCTGCAACCGGGCCCGTACGGCGAGCGCGGCTCGGTACAGGCTCAGCGTCGAGGCCGGGTCGTCCTGCTCCGCCTGCACGGACAGGGCCGCGAACCAGCGCGGCTGCGGCAGGTGCGCGCCGCCGCTGCCGAACCCGAACGAGGAGCCCTCGCGCGTCCATGGGATCGGCACGCGGGCGCCGTCACGGCCCTTCTGGGTGTGGCCGGACCGCTCGAAGGTCGGGTCCTGCAGCACGTCGCCGGGCAGGTCGGCGACCTCGTGCAGGCCGAGCTCCTCGCCCTGGTAGAGGTACGTCGAGCCCGGCAGTGCGAGCAGCAGCAGCGACGCGGCCCGCGCTCGCTGCAGGCCGCGTTCGGGGTCGAGCTGCGGCGTCGTACCGTCGGTGTTCACCCAGCCCTTCCCGTCCTGGCCGAGCTCGGCGGGCACGCCGCAGCCGTCCGGGCCGGCCGGTAGGCCGTAGCGCGACGCGTGCCGGACCACGTCGTGGTTGGACAGCACCCAGGTCGAGGAGGAGCCGGACTCGGCGCTGGCCTCCAGGTTGCGGGTGATCACGGTGCGGAAGATGCCGGGGTCCCAGTCGGCCTGCAGGAGGTCGAAGTTGAACGCCTGGCCCAGGCTCTCCGGTCGGGCGTAGCGGGCCCGCCGGCTCGGGTGGCACCAGGCCTCGGCGACGGCCGTGCGCGGGGGGTCGTACTCGTTGAGCACCTTGCGCCACTCCCGGAAGACCTCCTGGGCGTCGTCACGGTCCCAGATGGGGTGGTCGCCCACCAGCGGCTGCTGCTGCTCGGTCAGGTCGGGCGCCGAGGGCAACGGGTCGCTCATGTCCTTGGTCAGCGCGTGCGCGACATCGATCCGGAAGCCGTCGACCCCGCGGTCGGACCAGAACCTCAGCGTCGTGACGAAGTCCTCGCGGACCTCGGGGTTGTCCCAGTTCAGGTCGGGCTGTTCGGGAGCGAAGAGGTGGAGGTACCACTGGCCGTCGGGGACGCGGTGCCAGGCCGGGCCGCCGAACATCGAGGGCCAGTCGCTCGGCGGCTCGCTGCCGTCGGGGCCGGTACCGTCCCGGAAGTGGTAGCGCTGGCGGGCCGGTGAGCCCGGCGCGGACGCCAGCGCCTCCCGGAACCAACGGTGGCGGTTCGAGGTGTGGTTGGGCACGATGTCGACGATCAGCTTGATCCCGGCGTCGTGCAGGGCGGTGACCATCGCATCGAAGTCGGCCAGGGTGCCGAGCAGCGGGTCGACGTCGCGGTAGTCGTCCACGTCGTAGCCGCCATCGGCCAGCGCGGAGGGATAGAACGGGCTGAGCCAGACCGCGTCGATCCCCAGCGCCTTGAGGTAGCCGACGCGGGAGGTGATGCCCGGCAGGTCGCCGACGCCGTCGCCGTCGTGGTCGGCGAAGCTGCGCGGGTAGACCTGGTAGACCACCGCCTGCCGCCACCAGTCGCTGTCGGCCATGTCCTGGTTGCTCATCAAGCCTCCTGCTCGGCGAGGATCAGGGCGGTGGCGATGGCCGCGAGCCCCTCGCCCCGGCCGGTCAGGCCGAGCCCGTCGGTGGTGGTCGCCGAGACGGTAACCGGAGCGCCGAGCGCCACACCCAGCGCCTCCTCGGCCTCGCTGCGGCGAGGCCCGAGCTTGGGCTGGTTGCCGATCACCTGGATCGCCACGTTGCCGATCCGGAAGCCGGCGGCGCGGACCCGCCGGGCGGTCTCGCCCAGCAGGGTCGCTCCCGCAGCGCCGGCCCACGCGGGCTCCGCCGTACCGAAGTTCGAGCCGAGGTCGCCCAGCCCAGCGGCGGAGAGCAGCGCATCGCAGGCGGCGTGCGCTGCCACGTCGCCGTCGGAGTGGCCCTCCAGGCCGACCGGCGAGTCCGGCCAGGCGAGTCCGGCCAGGTGCAGGGGTACGCCGGGGGCGAGCCGGTGGACGTCTGTTCCGATGCCGATCCGTGGCAGGTTCACGCTTCCGATCATGCCGGAGGCACACTGGAGCCCGTGACGCAGTCCGCTTCCCGAGGGCCCCGGTGGGCCTGGCCCGCGGCCGGCCTGGTCGCGGGTGGCTCGGGCCTCGCCACCAGCTGGTTCGCCTCCAACGCCCTGCACGTGCGCGCCTGGCCGGTGGTCGCCGTCGCCGAATGGGTCATCCGGCACACGCCGGGCCACCTGGTGGAGACGGCGATCAAGCACCTGGGCCACCGCGACAAGCCGGTCCTGGTCGGCATCATCGTCGCGCTGCCGGCGGTGCTCTTCGTGCTGCTCGGTGCCGCCGGACGGCGCTGGTGGTGGGTGCCCGTCCTCGGGTTCGTGGCGCTCGCCGTGGTGGGCGGGCTGGCCGTCGCCGACGAGCGCGCCGAGGGCGGTCACGGCCAGGTGGCGGTGATGGTCGGGCTGCTCACCTGGGTGGGGGTCTACGGACTGCTGACCGAGCCGCTGCGCTACGACCCGCCCGAGGGCAGGCGGGCGGTGCTGCGACTCGGTCTGGTCTCGGTGGCCGCGGTCGCCGTGGGCGCCTTCGCGCCGTACGTCGGACGGGGGCGGCGCGCCGTCGAGGCCGCTCGCTCGAAGCTGCGGCTCACCGGCGTCACCGCGCCGGTGGTGCCGGCCGGAGCCGACCTCGGGCTCGCGCTGCCGTGGGCGACGCCGACCTCGGCGTTCTACCGGATCGACACCTCCGTCTCACCGCCGGCGCTGGACCCCGCGACGTGGCGGGTGCGGATCCACGGCATGGTCGAGCGCGAGCTCGACCTCTCCCTGGACGATCTGCTCGCGCGACAGCGCACCCAGGCCTGGATCACGCTGAACTGCGTCTCCAACCCGGTGGGCGGCGACCTGATCGGCAACGCCTGGTGGAGCGGCGTGCTGCTGCGCTCGCTGCTCGCCGAGGCAGGCGTCAAGAGCGGCGCGGACGCGGTCCTGCAGACCAGCGCCGACGGCTGGACCTGCGGCACGCCGCTCTCGGCGCTGCAGGACGGCCGCAACGCCATGCTCGCGGTCGCCATGAACGGTGCGCCGCTGCCGATCGACCACGGCTTCCCGGTGCGCACGGTCGTACCGGGGCTCTACGGCTACGTCAGCGCCTGCAAGTGGGTGGTCGACCTCAAGGTCACCACCATGGACGAGGCGGTCGGATACTGGATCCCGCTGGGGTGGTCGGCCAAGGGGCCGGTCAAGCTCGCCAGCCGGATCGACCGGCCCGCCTCGGGCGATGTGGTGCCGGCGGGCACCTCGACGATCGCAGGTGTCGCCTGGCAGCAGGAGACCGGCATCGACGCCGTTGAGGTGTCGGTCGACGGCGGGGCCTGGCAGAGGGCGACGCTCGGCCGGGTGCCCGACGACGAGACCTGGGTGCAGTGGCGCATCGACGTACCGCTCGCGAGCGGATCGCACGAGGCGCAGGTCCGTGCGGTGAGCAGCACCGGCGAGGTGCAGACGGCCGTACGTCGCGACGTGGTTCCCGACGGTGCCTCCGGCTGGCACCGGGTGGACTTCGAGGTCTCCTGAGCGGACGTTGACAACGACCCGGCCGGGCGGTGGTTACGGGTGTGATTCAGCACACGCCCGGGTCATCAGAACCGGCTGTGTCGGGACGACGAAGGAGTTATGAAACGCTCCCTCCCTCCAGTCCCAGGCTCCTTCGAGCCGTCCTCCGAACCGAGCCGTGAGCTCGCCCGTGAGCAGGTCGCGCGGCTCGGTCGCCTCTGCGCGGCAGTGGTCGTGGCCGGGGCGCTGCTCGTGGCCGGAACGGGCGCCGCCGATGCGGCTGCCCACCCGGCCCATCAGCACACCACGAAGCACACCAAGAAGCACGCCAAGAAGCACGCCAAGACCCGGCAGGCGAAGAAGAAGCACAAGGCGTGGGTCGCCACCGGACCGCACGCCACCGTCCAGGCGAGCGGCGCCGCGGCACGCTCGGTGGTCACCGATCCCACCGGCGACGTCACCGGCACCGGCCCGCTGCTGCGGGCACTGCGCAGCCCGGCTCGTCGCGCGGTGGACACCGAGGACACGTTGAGCGGCGACGCCGATCTCACCCGTGCGACGCTCATCCGCGACGGCGACGACGTCGAGATCACCGTCGACACCTCGACTGACTTCACCGGCGAGCAGGACCTCGCCGTCGGCACCCTCGCCGACGTGCGTGCCACCGAGACGTTCGACCTCGCCGTGGAGGCCAGTGGCGGTGCGACCGTCTACGACGCCACGGCCACGCTCACGGGCAGTGGTGACCTGGCCGCCGGCAGCGCGGCGACCCTCGACGACGACGGCTCGGTCACCTTCACGGTTCCGGTGGCGGCGCTGCCGCGCGATGCCCAGCTGCACGTCGACCTCAGCACCGACCTGGGTGTCACCGCCGACGTACTCGGGCTGGTGAGCGGCAGCCTCTCGGCGGATCTGGGCGACACGCTCGACTTCGGCTTCCACACCGGGAGCTGAGCCGCGACCCGAGGCCCCGGCGCTCCGCCGTCCCCCCGAGCGGAGCGTCGGGGCTTCGACGTTTCCGATAGCCCGCGCACTCTCTCTAGACTCAGCAGGTGACGTTCCGGATCTATGACAGCGCGACCCGCGAAGTGCGTGACTTCGTGCCTCTCGTCGAGGGCAGGGCTTCGCTCTATGTCTGCGGTCTGACGGTCCAGTCCGAGCCGCACGTCGGCCACGTCCGCAGCGGCGTCAACTTCGACGTGCTGCAGCGATGGCTGCGCCACCTCGGCTACGAGACCACGTTCATCCGCAACGTCACCGACATCGACGACAAGATCCTGATCAAGGCGCAGGACCAGGGCCGGCCCTGGTACAACCTCGCCTACGACATGCACCGCGAGCTGTCGAAGGCCTACGCCGCCCTCAACGTCGCCCCGCCGACCTACGAGCCGGCCGCGACCGGCCACATCCCCGAGATGGTGGAGCTGATCGCGGCCCTGATCGAGCGAGGGCACGCCTACCCAGCCGCCGACGGCTCGGGAGACGTCTACTTCGACGTACGCTCGTGGAAGGCGTACGGCGAGCTCACCGGCCAGGCCGTCGACGACATGGAGGCCGCTACCGACGCGGACCCGCGCGGCAAGCGCGACCCGCGCGACTTCGCGCTGTGGAAGGGCCACAAGGACTCCGAGCCCTCGACCGCGTCCTGGCCCGCGCCGTGGGGTCGCGGCCGTCCGGGCTGGCACATCGAGTGCACCGCGATGGCCGGGAAGTACCTCGGCGACGCCTTCGACATCCACGGCGGCGGCCTGGACCTGCGCTTCCCGCATCACGAGAACGAGCAGGCCCAGGCCCGGGCTGCCGGCCGCCCGTTCTCGACGTACTGGATGCACAACGCGTGGATCACCACCGCCGGCGAGAAGATGTCGAAGTCGCTGGGCAACTCGCTGACCATCCCGGCGGTGCTCGAGCGGTTCCGCGGCATCGAGCTGCGGTACTACCTGATCGCGGCGCACTACCGCTCGCACGTGGAGTTCAGCTTCGAGGCGCTGGCGGAGGCCGCCGCCGGCTTCCGCCGGATCGAGGGGTTCCTGGAGCGAGCCGCCGACGCCCTGGGTGAGGCTCGCGGCCGGGTCGCGACCCTGCCGGCGGCGTTCAGCGAGGCGATGGACGACGACCTCGGCACGCCGGCCGCTGTGGCGGTGCTCTTCGACCACGTCCGCGAGGGCAACCGGCTCATCGGCGAGGAGGACCTCGAGGGCGTGGCGCGCAGCCTCGGCGAGGTGGTGCTCATGCTCGACATCCTCGGCCTGAATCCGTCCGATCCCGCCTGGGGCGGGACCGCTGCCGGCGACGACAGGGCCCTCGACGCCGTCGGTGCCCTCGTCGCCGGGCTGCTGGAGCAGCGTGCGGCAGCCCGGGCGGCCAAGGACTGGGCCCGCGCCGACGAGATCCGCGACCAGCTCAAGGCGGCCGGGATCGACCTGGAAGACACCCCCGACGGACCGAAGTGGAGCCTTTCCTGATGGCTGGCAACTCCCAGCGCCGAGGCGCGATCCAGAAGAGCAACAAGAAGGGCGCGACCGTCGGATCCGGCGGTCAGCGCCGGCGCGGGCTGGAGGGCAAGGGCCCCACGCCGAAGGCGGCCGAGCGGCCCTATCACAAGGCCTACCGTGCCGCCGAGCTCGCCGACCGCTCGGCGAGCAGGCGCTCGGGGAAGGGTGGTGGCCCGCAGCGCAAGCGCGGCTCGGGCGACGCCGAGTGGATCATCGGTCGCAACGCGGTCGTGGAGGCGCTGCGCGAGGGCGTGCCGGTCAACGCGGTCTACGTCGCCGAGGGCGCCGAGCGCGACGGCCGGCTGCGCGAGGCGTTCCAGCTGGCCGCCGACCTCGGCATCGGCCTGCTCGAGGTGCCCAAGCCCGAGCTCGACCGGCTGACCGGCTTCAACGGGCACCAGGGCCTCGCTGCGCGCGTGCCGGCCTACGAGTACGCCCACCCCGCGGACCTGCTGGACCGCGCGGACGAGGCCGGCGAGGACGCGTTGATCGTCGTACTCGACCACGTCACCGACCCCCGCAACCTGGGTGCGATCGTGCGCTCGGCGGCGGCGTTCGGGGCGCACGGCGTGGTGATCCCGGAGCGGCGTGCGGCCGGCATGACGGCCGCCGCGTGGAAGACCTCGGCCGGTGCCGCGGCCCGGATCCCGGTGGCGCAGGTGGTCAACGTGAGCCGGGTGCTCAAGGAGTACCAGGACGCGGGCTGCCAGGTCATCGGCCTGGACATGGACGGCGATCTGGAGCTGACCGACGTCGCCCAGGTGGCCGACGGCCCGCTGGTGGTCGTCGTCGGCGCCGAGGGTGGGGGACTGGCCCGGCTCGTCACCCAGACCTGCGACCGGATCGTGTCGATCCCGATGGCCAACGCCGTCGAGTCGCTCAACGCCGGGGTGGCCGCCTCGGTGACGCTCTACGCGGTAGCCCAGGCACGCGCCAACCGTTGACCCGTCAGCCTGTTCCGGTCGAGACGTCAGTCTGTGTGGCTCGAGAGGTCGGCTTTTTGCGGCCCGAATGGCCATTCGACCCGCCGAAAGTGACCATTCGGCTCGCGAAAGGTGACGTCTCGACCTAGTCTGCCGGGGCGGTCAGCGCCTCGTCAGGGCGCGCGGGAAGGACCGCACCGATGTAGTCACGCGCCGCGTCGAGCAACTTGACGCTGTGACCGGCGCGCTCGGAGAGGAACCAACGATGTACCAGGATCTCGTGGAAGACCTCCGCCGGCTCCAGCTTGCCGGTGGCGGAGGCGGGGATCATCGCCACGATCGGCTCGTAGATCTCCTGGAGCCAGCGCTGGGCCACGACCTCGCGGGGGAGCCCACCCAGGTCGCGTGAGGCGGTGTAGGCGGCGATGTCGTTGAGCATCCGCCGCGCCTGGGCGTCCTCGGCCTGGATGCCGGTGAGACCGCGCAGGGTGCGCTGGTGGTGGCCGAGCTCGACCACCCGCGGCCGCAGCAGGACCGTGTCGCCGTCGTAGTCGGTGACGATGTCGAGCTCCTCGACGTCGAAGCCCAGGTCGTTGAGACGCTCGATGCGCTGCTCGATGCGCCACATCTCCTCGGCCGGGAAGTGCGTCTCGGCGGTGAGCTCCTCCCACAGCGCCTCGTAGCGGGTGCGGAGCCGCTCGACCACCGCGTCGACGGGGAAGTCCTCGGGCAGTGCTCCGCTGGCTTGTACGTCGAGGATCTCGGCGTACACGTTCTCCCGGGCGACCTCGAGGTCGTAGGCGCGCAGCCGGTCGGAGAGGGAGGGCTTGAGCTCGCCGGTCTCGGCGTCGACCAGGTAGGCGGCGAAGCCGCCGGCATCGCGCCGGAACAGCACGTTCGACAGCGACACGTCGCCCCAGTAGAAGTCGGCGAGGTGCAGCCGGACGAGGAGGACGACGAGCGCGTCGATGATGGCCGGCAGATGATCGGCGGTGAGGCCGTGCTCGAACAGGCTGCGGTAGGGCAACGAGAAGCGCAGGTGCTCGGTGAGCAGGGCCGCGGGCAGCTCGTTGCCGTCGGCGTCGGTCCGGCCGGTGACGACGCCCTGCGGCACCACGGCGGGCAGGCCGAGCCGCTGCAGGTCGCGCAGCGTGGTGTACTCCCGGAACGCGATCGGCTCCTGGGTCTCCTTGACCGCGTAGATCCGCGTCCCCAGGCGCACGATCCGGACCACATGCCGCGACAGGCCGCGCGCGAGCGGTACGACGACGTCGGTCGGCCACTCCTCCAACGGCGTCGACCAGGGCAGCCCCACGATCGCAGGATCGGGGCGGCTGGCGACGATGCGCAGGGCCATGGGAACAACCCTAGGGCGTGCTGGTCGGGGTGAGGTGCGGGGATAGTCCGGGGCGGAAATCATGCCTGTGGTCGGCGGACCCCTGATTTCCGCCCCGGACTACCCCGACGATCGCCTAGACCGCGCGGATCTCCAGCCAGGCGCCGTCCCTCGTGCCGGTGGCGAGCAGCACCTCGCCGTCGAGGCCCTCGATCCCCGCCACCGGGTCCTCACCGGCGCTGCGCCGGGCCACCACGAGCAGCGAGCCGTCGGGGTGTTCGCGCAGGTAGGCCAGCGCCTCGTCGTCGGCGTACGCCCAGCGCAGGCCGCCGTCGATCAGGGCCGGGTGCTCGCGGCGCAGCCGGGCCAGGGCGCCGTACACGTCGAGAGTGGTGGTGTCCCAGGCCTCCTGCTGCGCCCACGGCATCGGCCGACGCCCGTCCTCGCCGAGGACACCCTCCAGGCCGATCTCGTCGCCGGCGAAGACCATCGGCACGCCCGGCAGGGTGAACTGCAGGCCGGCTGCCACCCGGTGCACCGCCGGGTCGACCACCAGGGTGCGGATGCGCGCTGAGTCGTGCGAGGACAGGATGTTCCAGGACTGCTGGGCCGCCCGCCAGCCGTAGCGGGCGCGCCACTCGCGCAACTCCCGCATCACCAGCTCCCCGCCCCGGCGGGCCACGGGGATCGGACGCCCGAAGGGCCGCGCGTCGTTCCGCTCGGCCCGCAGCCAGGACCAGATCGGCCAGGAGAAGCCGGAGTAGTTCATCGTGCCGTGCCAGCCGTCCCCGTCGATGTCGCCGCTGGCGTCGTGGTTGTGCTCGCCGATCACCCAGGCCTCGGGGTTGAGCACCGTGGCGGTGTCGCGGATCGTGCGGGCCACGTCGTGGTTGACGTCGGTGGCGCCGAGCCGCCCGCTCATGTTGGCCACGTCGATCCGCCACCCGTCCAGGGAGTACGGCGGCCGCAGCCAACGCGCGACAGTGGAGTCAGGGCCCTCGGTCATCGCTCGGCGCATGTCGGCCCGGGTGTGGTCGAGCTTCGGCAGCGTCTCGTGGCCCATCCAGCACTCGTAGGAGCCGTCGTGCCCGAAGAAGTACCAGTCCCGGGTGGCGCCGCCCTCCAGCGCCTGCCGGAACCACTCGTGGGTGTCGCCGGTGTGGTTGGCGGTCAGGTCGCCGAGCAGGTGCCAGCCGCGGTCGTGCACCGCCGCCGAGAGTCGGGCATAGGCCTCGTCGCCGCCGAGCAGCGGGTCGATGCGGTCGAAGGTGGAGGCGTTGTAGCGGTGGTTGCTCTCGCCGGGGAAGACCGGCGTGAGGTAGACGGTGGTGGCGCCCACCCGCTCGATGTGGTCGAGGTGGTCGACGATGCCGTCCAGGTCGCCGCCGTAGAAGCCGAGCCAGGTCCGGTCGTCGGTCGGTTCGTAGGCGGGCAGGCTGTCCCACGGCTGTGGCTTGGCCCACGGCGGCGTCGGCCGGTCGTCGGCGGCGGCGCTGCGCGCGAAGCGGTCCGGGAAGATCTGGTAGACGACCGTGCGGGTCGACCATTGCGGCGCCGGCGCATGCGCGCTGAGCCTGAAGTCGAAGGTGTCCGACGGGTCGTGTGCCACGGTGCCGTTGGCGGTCGTCCAGCGCTGGTCGCCGTCGCTGTCCTCGATGAGGAAGCGGTAGTGCGTCACCGGGTTGTGCACCGGGATGGTGCCCTGCCACCAGGTCGGTTCGATGCGCTCGCACTCGTGGTAGGTGGGCTCCGCGTCGTACGTCGTGCGCACCCAGACGCGCTGCGCCGGGTCGTCGGCTGCGACGCGCAGGCGGACGGTGACCAGCTCGCCCAGGGTCGGCGAGGGCTTGTCGACGTACAGCGGCGATCCGTCGTGGTGCGGCTCGGCAAGCAGGCTCATGCAGCCATCTAAGCGGGTGGTGTCTAGTATTGGCGCGCCGCTGGGGCGGCATGCCGGTGTAGCTCAGTTGGTAGAGCGTCTTACTTGTAATAAGAGGGTCGCGGGTTCGATTCCTGTCACCGGCTCCACAGAGGATCGACGGACCGCTCGGCGCCGTACAGGTGCTGGTGAGGTCTCGCGCAGCGAAGCGCCGAGCCCCAGCCACTTGCCAGCGCGCCGCACCTGTGGCGTTGTTGTCGGTATGGCCGAGATCCTGCTGCTCCACCACGCCCGCGGGTTGACCGACGGTGTGCACCACTTCGCCGACACCCTCCGCGAGGCGGGCCACACCGTGCACACGCCCGACCTCTACGAGGGTCGCCTCTTCTCCGACACCGAGGCGGGCGTTGCGCACATGCGCGCCCTCGGCGACGAGGTGCTGAGCCGCCGCGCCGCCGCGGCGGAGGCGGGACTGCCGACGGCCGGACTGGTCTACGCCGGCATGTCGATGGGCTGCGGCTACGCGACCTGGCTGGCGCTCAAGCATCGGCCCGGTAGCGCGCGGGCGATGCTCTACCTCTTCGGTGCCCCCGATCCGCGCTGGTTCGAGACCGAGTGGCCCGAGGGCCTGCCCGCCGTCGCGCACCAGACCATCGAGGACCCGTGGCGGGAGCTCTCGGAGGACGCCGGCTTCCGCGATCGGGTGCCGGGCGGCCGACTGATCGACTACTCCGGTAGCGGCCACCTCTTCCTCGACGACAGCACCGAGGACTACGACCCGGTGGCGGCTCGGCAGGCTCAGACCCACATCCTGGCCTGGCTCGACGCGCTCCCGTGAGCCGGTGGCCGGCGGCCCCGGGTCAGCGCAGCCGGACCGCCTCGAACCGGGCCGGTGGGTGGGCGATGTCCTCCTGGGACCCGACCAGTTCGAGCTCGCGCCGGCCCGACTCCAGCGTGCGCTCGAGGATCGCGAACATGGTGTTCGCCGTCCGCTCCAGCGCCGTCGCCGTCGAGCCGCTGCCGAGCAGGTGCGCGAGGTAGACGGCCGCCGTCACGTCGCCGCCGCCGTTCGGCGTGATCGGCAGGCGCGGGGTGGTGACGCGCCAGGCGCCGCTGTCGTCGACGGCGACCAGGGACAGCGTGTCCGGCTCCGCTGTCACCACCGAGGTGACCAGCACGTTGCGCGGTCCGGTCGCCCGGACGCGCTCCACGGCGGCCAGCACGGCATCGACGCTCGTCGTGGGCTCCACCCCGGCGAGGAAGTCGAGCTCGAAGTGGTTGGGGGTGATCACGTCCGCCGCGGGCACCACCCGGTCGCGCATGAACTCCGGGATCCCCGGTCGGACGAACATGCCCCGGCCGACGTCGCCCATCACCGGGTCGCAGCAGTAGATCGCCTGCGGGTTCGCCGCCTTCACCCGCGCCACGGCGTCCAGCACGACGCCACCGACGGCGGGGTCGCCCTGGTAGCCCGACAGGACGGCGGAGATCCCCGGCAGGGCGCCCCGGTCCGAGATCCCCTCGATCACCGCCGCGACGTCGGTCGGATCCTGCACCGGACCGCGCCACTCGCCGTACCCGGTGTGGTTGGAGAAGTTCACCGTGAGCACGGGCCAGACCTCGTGTCCCAGCCGCTGGAGCGGGAAGACGGCGGCGGAGTTGCCGACGTACCCGAACGCCACCTGGGACTGGATCGAGAGGATCTGCATGGTCGGTATCGTGCCTGACATGAGCGATGCGATGGCCTATCGGCCCCTGGGCGACTCCGGACTGATGGTCAGCGCCGTCGGGATCGGCTGCAACGCCTTCGGCCGCCGGGTCGATCTCGACGGGGTGCGCGACATCCTCCGCGCTGCCCGCGACACGGGCGTCACGCTGCTCGACACCGCCGACATCTACGGGGGTGCCGGAGCCAGCGAGAGCCTGCTCGGCGAGGCACTGCAGGGTCAGCGCGAGCACTTCGTGGTGGCGACCAAGTTCGGCATGGCGATGGGCGGCGAGTACGGCGAGGACTTCGGCGCTCGTGGCGCTCGTCGCTACGTCCGCCGGGCCGTGGAGGGATCGCTGCGGCGGCTGCAGACCGACCACATCGATCTCTACCAGCTGCACCGGCCGGACCCGATCACGCCGATCGAGGAGACGCTCGCCGTCCTGACCGACCTGGTCCACGAGGGGAAGATCGGCTACCTGGGCTGCTCGAACTTCTCCGCCTGGCAGCTCGCGGACGCGGATTGGACCGCCCGGACCGCAGGCCTGGAGCGGTTCGTCTCGATCCAGAACCAGTACTCGCTGCTGACCCGCGACATCGAGGAGGAGGTCGTCCCGGCCGCCGAGCACTTCGGTGTCGGCGTGCTCCCGTTCTTCCCCCTCGAGGCGGGCCTGCTGACCGGGAAGTACCGGCGCGGTCAGGAGCCGCCCGCGGGCAGCCGGTTCGCCCACGAGCAGGGCCGGGGGCAGTGGCTGGAGAACGCCGACTGGGACACCATCGAGGCCTTCGAGGCCTACGCCGCCGAGCGCGACCTCAGCCCGCTCGATGTGGCCATCGCCGGTCTGGCGGCGCAGCCGGGCGTCTCCTCGGTGATCTCCGGCGCGACCAGCGGCGATCAGGTGCGGGCCAACGCGGCGGCGCTGCGCTGGGAGCCGACCGAGCAGGACCTGGTCGACCTGGACGAGATCACCGCCCCCTAGGCCGAGGCGTCACCTTCCGCGGGTCGAGTGACCGGTCGGCCGGACACTCGACCCGCCAAACGTGACGTCTCGGCGTCAAGCGACCTGGAGCGACCGCTTCGACAGGCCCATCCAGAACCCGTCGATCACCTGGATGCCGGGCTCGTCGGGCGTGGTGGCCGCGCCGAGGGTGACGAACAGCGGGGTGTAGTGCTCCACGGTCGGGTGCGCGTAGGGCATGCCGGGTGCCTGGTGGCGGAAGTCCGCCAGCGAGTCGACGTCGCCGCGCGCGAGCGCCTCGCCCGCCCACGCGTCGAAATCGGCCGACCAGCCGGGCGCCTGGGCGTCGATCCGCCACGAGGTCAGGAACGGCAGGCCGTGGGTGAGGAAGCCGGAGCCGATGATCAGCACACCCTCGTCGCGCAGCGGTCGCAGCCGCTCGCCCAACGCCAGCAGCCGGGTCGGGTCCTGGGTGGGCAGCGACATCTGGAGCACCGGGATGTCGGCCGCCGGGTACATGATCCGCAGCGGCACCCAGGCGCCGTGGTCGAGGCCGCGGGTGGTGTGCTGGTGGACCGGTTCGGTGGCAGGCATCATCGCCGTGACCCGTCGGGCGAGCCAGGAGGCGTCGGGAGTCTGGTAGGTCATCCGGTAGTACTTCTCGTCGAAGCCGCCGAAGTCGTAGACCAGCGGCGCGGCGGAAGCGCTGAGCATGACCGGGGCTGACTCCCAGTGCGCCGAGACGATCAGGATGGCCCGCGGGCGCGGCAGGTCGGCCGCCCAGGCGGCGAGCTGGCCCGACCAGACCGGGTCATCGAGCAGGGGCGGCGCTCCGTGGCCGATGTACAGAGCGGGCATCCGGGTGTTCATGACTCTCCTCAGCTAGTTGAGGATTAAATCTATTCCGAGGGCACCGTCCAGTCCATCGGTGGGGCGCCCTGGGCCACCAGCAGCTCGTTGACGCGCGAGAACGGCCGCGACCCGAAGAAGCCGCGGTGCGCGGACAGGGGCGAGGGGTGGGCGGACTCGACGTACGGGACCTGGCCGAGCACCGGCTTGAGTGACTGCGCGTGCCGTCCCCACAGCACCGCGACCAGCGGACCTCCGCGCTCGACCAGAGCGGAGATCGCACGCCCGGTCACCGCCTCCCAGCCCCTGCCCGAGTGCGACGCGGGCGCGCCGGGGCGGACGGTGAGCGAGCGGTTGAGCAGCATGACGCCGCGCATCGACCAGGCCGTCAGGTCACCGTGCTCCGGCGGCGTCAGGCCGAGGTCCGAGCCGAGCTCGGCGTAGATGTTGCGCAGCGACGCGGGCAGCGGGCGGACGTGCCTCTCCACCGCGAAGGACAGACCGATGGGGTGGCCGGGGGTCGGATACGGATCCTGACCGACCACCAACACCCGTACGTCGGCGAGCGGCCGCCGGAACGCCGCGAACACGCGGTCGCCCTCGGGCAGGTAGGGCCTGCCCTTGGCCAGCTCCTCGCGCAGGAACGCGCCCATCGCGATGATCCGCTCCTCGACGGGTACCAGGGCCTCGGCCCAGTCCGCCGCCATCAGCCCCCGCTCGACCAGCCCGCGCAGTCCGCTCACGGGTGGCACGTTAGCGTTGCCGAGGAATCCCGGGTGCACCAGTGCAAGGAGCATGTCCATGAAGTTCGGTCTCTTCATCCCGCAGGGTTGGCGCTTCGACCTCGTCGGCATCGAGCCATCCCGGCAGTGGTCGACGATGCGCGACCTGGTGGTCCACGCCGACCAGGGCACCGCCTGGGAGTCGGCCTGGGTCTACGACCACTTCCACACCACGCCGCAGCCCTCCGACCAGGCCACCCACGAGGCATGGACCTTGATGAGCGCCTTCGCCGCCGCCACCGACCGGATCCGGCTCGGCCAGATGTGCACGTGCATGAGCTACCGCAACCCGGCCTACCTGGCCAAGGTCGCCGCGACGGTCGACCACGTCTCCGGCGGCCGGATCGAGATGGGCATCGGCGCGGGGTGGTACGAGCACGAGTGGCGGGCCTACGGCTACGGCTTCCCCGAGGCGCGCGACCGCCTCGGCATGCTGCGCGAAGGGGTGCAGATCTTCCAGCAGGCCTGGACCCAGGGCGTCTCCTCCCTGCAGGGGAAGTACTACCAGGTCGACGGTGCGATCTGTCAGCCGCTGCCGATCCAGCAGGGCCGCTCCGGCATCCCGCTGTGGATCGCCGGGGGCGGCGAGAAGGTCACCCTCAAGATCGCCGCGCAGTACGCCGACTACACCAACTTCGCCGGTGACGACGAGGGCTTCGCCGCCAAGTCGGCCATCCTCGCCGAGCACTGCGCGGCGCTCGGTCGCGACGTCGGCGAGATCACCCGCTCGGCCAACTACAACGTGTTCATCGGCGAGACCGAGCGCGAGGTCGAGGACAAGGTCGCCTGGTACGCCGACCACCTGCGCGCCTCGCTGGGCGAGGCGGCCGGTGCCGAGCACGCCCGCCGTACCGCCGACCAGGGCCTGATCGGCACGCCGGAGCAGATCGTGGAGCGGCTCGAGAAGCTCGGCGGCCTCGGCATGACCTATGCCATCACCTACTTCGCGGACGCTGCCTACGACCGCTCGAGCATCGAGCTCTTCGAGCAGCAGGTGATCCCGGCCCTGGGCTGAGGAGCCGTCCGACCCGGATGAGCCCGGGCGCGCGCCCGGGATCACCCGGTGCCGGGACCGGGGTCAGGCGCGCTGGCGCACGTCGTACGCCGCGATCGCGGTGCCGGCGAGCGTGAAGAGCAGCGCCAGCCAGTAGCCGGCGCCGTGGCCGTAGTCGAGGCCCTGCATGCTCACCTTGTCGCCCGGCCAGATGAAGAGGGCCATCAGGGTGCAGACGAAGCCGACGCCGAACAACGCCAGGACCGTCACGGGCGGCACCGTCACACGCACCCGCAGGGCGGGCAGGATCGCGACCGCCCCACCGGCGAGCGCCAGCAGGGCGCCGGCCCAGCCGAAGAATCCGTGCCACGCGCTTCCCGAGCCGCTCACCCCGCCGAAGCCGGCCGCGCTGCTGAAGGTCACGGTGTAGTAGGGCAGGAAGGACCAGATCAGGGTGAGCAGGCCGATCGCCGCGAGCGAGAGCGGGATCCGGCCGGCCGACCGGAGGTCGGCCTGGACGCGGTTGAGGTCGAAGCCGGTGGTCGGCTCGGACGGCGGAGGGGACGGTTCGGTCACGGGGGATCCTCAGGGTCGAGTGGACGTGAGCGCTCCACTCTGCTGCCTGGGCGCTGCTCAGGGCAAGGTTCTGTTCAGGAAACGTCGACCCGGCCTCGGGACCCAGGCCTCGGACTCACGCCTCGGACTCACGCCTCGGTGAGCGGCCTGACCTGCTTGCCGTGCTCGGCCGGCACGTTCGCCATCTCGGTCAGGAACGAGCTGGCCCAGGCGTCGATGTCGTTGGTGGCGACCGTCTTGCGCATCGCCTTCATGCGGCGGGTCTGCTCGCGGTGATCGGCCTGGTACGCCTCCAGCAGCGCTGACTTCATCCCGTTGAGGTCGTAGGGATTGACCAGCCACGCCTGGCGCAGCTCGTCGGCCGCCCCCGCGAACTCGGAGAGGACCAGGGCGCCGTCGTTCTCGTACCGGCAGGCGACGTACTCCTTGCACACCAGGTTCATCCCGTCGCGGTACGGCGTCACGACCATCACGTCGGCGGCGCGGTAGAGCGCGGCCATCTCCTCGCGCGGGTAGGAGGAGTGCAGGTAGGACACCGCCGGCCGCCCGATCCGACCGAGGTCGCCGTTGATCCGGCCCACCAGCCGGTCGATCTCGTCGCGCAGCACGCGGTACTGCTCGACGCGCTCGCGGGAGGGCACCGCCACCTGGACGAAGACCGCGTCGTCGACGTCGATGTGGTCATCGCGCATCAGCTCGGAGAACGCGCGCAGCCGGGCGTAGATCCCCTTGGTGTAGTCGAGGCGATCGACCCCCAGGAAGATCTTGCGCGGATTGCCGAGTGCCTCGCGGATCTCCTTGGCCCGGGCGTTGACGCTCTCCGAGCGCGCCAGCTCCTCGAAGCCGGCCGCGTCGATGGAGATCGGGAAGGCAGCGGCCTTCACGGTGCGCCCGTCGGGCAGGTAGACCAGGTCGCGGTGGGTCTTGTGCCCCACCCGCTGGCGCACGAGCCGGATGAAGTTCTGGGCGGCGCCCGGCAGCTGGAAGCCGACCAGGTCGGCGCCGAGCAGGCCCTCCAGGATCTGCCGGCGCCAGGGCAGCTGCTGGAAGAGCTCGGCCGGCGGGAACGGGATGTGCAGGTAGAACCCGATGCGCAGGTCGGGGCGGAGCTCGCGCAGCATCTCGGGCACGAGCTGGAGCTGGTAGTCCTGGATCCACACCGTGCCGCCCTCGGCGGCGACCTCGGCGGCCTTCTCGGCGAAGCGCCTGTTGACGTCGCGGTAGGAGTCCCACCACTCCCGGTGGAAGGCCGGCTTGGCGACCAGGTCGTGGTACAGCGGCCAGATCGTGGCGTTCGAGAAGCCCTCGTAGTGGCCCTCGATCTCCTCGGGGGTCATCGACATCGGCAGCAGGCGCATGCCGTCGTCCTCCAGCGGCGCAAGATCCTGCTCGGTGCCGCCCGGCCAGCCGATCCACACGCCGTCGTTGGCGCGGAGCACGGGTTCGAGGGCGGTGACGAGGCCGCCGGGTGAGCGTCGCCAGGTCCGGGTCCCATCGGCCAGCTCGACCCGGTCAACGGGGAGACGGTTGGCAACGATGACGAGATCGGCCTGCATGTTGTCGACCATAGCCGGGATCAGTTACCCGTCACGGCACCGGGCAGTCCTCGACGTCGTGTCGGTTCCGGAGGCATCACCGGCGAAAGCTGTAGCCACGGCGGACATTTTTAGTTACTCTAGGACTCAGTGCTGAGGCACGTCCGGAGAGCCCTCTCGGCTCTTCATCTGCCGTCGTGGGGGCGGCACTCATGAGGCGGAGCCCGATCCGTGTGGGGGATCGGGCTCCGCCACTTGCGTTCTGTGCGCTCCGCGACCCTCCGGTCGGCCGCGATGCGGCGCACTACCCTGAGGCCTGTGACACATCCAGGCATTTTTACGATGTCACGACATAACAAAATGTTACGACTCCTCCGCGCAACCCGCGCTCCCACCAAGGAGGAATCGTCATGTCCCGCACCAAGAAGCTCGCTCTCGTCGCCCTCGCCGCCCTGCTCGCCGTCGGCGGAGTCACCGCCGCCGCGGCGACCCCCGAGCACGCCACCCTCCAGGCCGGCCACGACTTCGCCTGCTGCTGAAATGCGCACGCGGGCGCCGAGGGTGCCGGCGCCCGCGTGAGCGGTGATCGTGAGCTCAGGCCGTGGGCTGGCTGACCATCGTGTTGGGCGCGAACAGGCCGGTGGAGATGCTCGCGCGCTGGAAGGCGTCCATTGCCGCATCGGTATCGCCCGCTTCGCGCAGCAGCGCACCGAGCTCGAACCACAGCTGTGCGGCCTGTCGGTCGGCACCGACGGCGGTGAGCACCGCCACCGCCTGCTGGTAGTGACCCCGTGCCTCCTGCATCGCGCCGTCGGCGGCCGCGATCCGGCCGTGCATGACCAACGCCTCCGCGTGGATGGTCGGCGCCAGCTCGCGCGCCAGGTCGGTGCTGGCGGTGATGTGCTCGCGCGCAGCCGCGATGTCGCCGGCGAGCAGCTCGGCCCGTGCCTGGACGAGGTGCAATCCGGCCACGTCGACCGGCCCCGCTGCCGACCACTCCATCTCGCGCGCCGCCTGTTCCAGGCCGATCCGGGCCGCCTCGATGTCCGGCGGCGTTGCCCGCAGCTCCATCGAGGCGATCTGAGCACGCAGTCTGCCGAGGTTGCGGGAGTCCTCCCCGAGCTCGAAGAGCGCGATCGCCTTCTTCGCCAGGCCCAGGGCGGCGACGTGATCGCCGTTGCGCGACTCGATCAGGCTGGCGTTCCAGTAGCCCGACGCCTGGGCGATCGGCGAGCCGTACCGCTCGGCCGCAGAGATCGCTCGCAGGCACATCCGCTTGGCGTGCTCGTTGTCGCCGCTCTGCATGTACGCCGCCGCGACCGTGACCGTCAGCTGGATGGCCTCGGTCAGGCCCTCGAGTCCTAGCTTGACGATGGTCTCGCCTGCCCGCTCGCCGACCGCGATGGCGCGGGAGAACTCGCCGCTCTCCCGGTAGCAGCGGCTCAGCGCGATCAGCTCGCGAAGCCAGACGGGGTCCGCGGACGGGCTGGCGGTGAGGTCCTCCAGGGCGATGATCGCCTCGTCGACCCGGCCCACCGACTCCAGTGCGAGGGCGCGCACGTGCTCGCCACGGCGCCGCAGCACCCGCGGCGAGGTCTCGGTCAGGCTGGCGAGCACCGCCTCGGCCTGTTGGAGGGCGCCGGCGGCATCGCCGGAGGCGGCGGCGAGCTCGGCGTAGTCCAACGCCAGCTCGATCTCGCGCTGCTGATCGACGCTCACTCCCAGGAGGAGATGCTCCAGCGGCACGTTCAGCCGTCCGGCCATCCGCTCCAGCAGTCCCGACTCCGGGCGACGGGCGCCGGCCTCGATGCGCGAGATGTACGCTGCCGTGACCTCACCCCCGGCGAGGTCGGTCTGGGTCATGCCCGCCGCGACGCGCGCGAGGCGGAGGCGCTTGCCGAGCTCGGCGGGCTCGATGGTGCGGCTGATCTCGGCAAGCTCAGGGGTCACGCCTGTCATTCTGCCTGGTGGGGTGTCATGACGACACCCATCCGGCGTCCGGCAGGTCTTGGCAGTTCGCCCGGACCTCACTCGCCGGGGTATCGGATGCCCGTCCGGCGCCGGATCTCCTCCATCTGACGCATCAGCGTCAACGTCTGGGCATGAGGCACCAGCGACGACTCGAGCAGGCCCGCGCGCAGGCACCGGCCGACCTCCGCGGCCTCGTTGCCGTACCCGGCGCCGATGATCGGCTCGTCGGGCTCGATCTCGATCGGCTCGGCCGGAGCCGCCGCGGCCGTCCAGTCGGCCATCGTCGCCTTGGGGGTGAAGGTGATCCGGGTGGGGTGGTGGAACTCGGGGACGTCGATGCGTCCGAGGTCGGTCGCGATCGCTGCCGAGCTGGTCGTCCACGAGCGCATCGAGGCGTGCATCGTGGCCAGCGCGCCCCCGGGGTAGGAGCCGGTCATCGCGATCGCCATGTCGATGGCGGCCTCGTCCCCGCTGACGGTGCCGCGGGTGGTTCGCAGGTCCGCCTGTGCGGTCAGCGCCGCTGCCTCGCCCAGCATCAGGTGGGCGAAGGTGAGCGGGTAGATGCCCATGTCGAGCAGGGCGCCGGCACCGAGGTCGGCGTCGAGCATCCGGTCGTCGTCGGCGGCCTGCACCACGAAGCCGAGCTCGGCGTGCAGGTGGCCGGGCGTGCCGAACTCGCCGGCCGCCAGGCGCCTGCGCAGCGCGCGCACCCCGGGGTGGCATGCCGTCCACATCGCCTCCATCAGGAACCGGCCGTGCCGGCGCGCCTCGGCGATCATCGCCTCGGAGTCGGCGAGCGAGAGCGTCAGCGGCTTCTCGCACAGCACGTGCTTGCCGGCCTCGAAGGCCAGCCGGGCGTTGTCCCGGTGGAACGCGTGCGGGGTCGCGATGTAGACGACGTCCACGGCCGGGTCGGCGACCAGGTCCTCGTAGGAGCCGTGGGCCGTGATGCTCGCGCCGTACTGCGCGGCGAACGCCTCCGCCGCCTCCCGCCGGCGCGATCCGACGGCCACGAGCTCGGCGTCGGGCACCAGCATCAGGTCGCGTGCGAAGGCGTGGGCGATCTTGCCGGTGGCCAGGATGCCCCAGCGAATTACCTCGTCGGTCACAGGAGCCACGGTAGTACCAGGATTGCCGCCACGCCGGGCAAGCGAATCACACCCGTGTCATTCCTCGTCTACAGTGAGTGATCGTCTGGAGACGAGCACCGAGCCTGGGAGGATGATCGATGGTCGCCAACGCGCTGCCCGAGGAGGACGCGAGCGACGCGCCGGGCCTGAGCGAGCGGGACCAGGAGATCCTCGCCTTCGAGCGCCAGTGGTGGAAGTACGCCGGCGCGAAGGAGGCCGCCGTCCGGGAGAAGTTCGACATGTCCTCGACGCGGTACTACCAGGTGCTCAACGCGCTCATCGATCGCCCGGAGGCGCTGGCGGCCGACCCACTGCTGGTGCGCCGGCTCCGTCGGCTGCGCGCGGCCCGTCAGCGGCAGCGCTCGGCGCGCCGGCTCGGATTCGAGGTCTGAGATGAGCCGCCTGTGGATGCGCGACCAGCGCGGGATCGCGCTGCCGTCCCCGGTCGTGCTGCTCAGCATCGTCGCCGTCGCGATGGCCCTCGTCGCCTTCGTCGTGACCCGGGGCCACGACGACAGCGAGCAGAGGATCGTGCCGAGCGCCCACGTGTCGGCGCCGGCCTCGAGCACCCCCTCTCCCAGCAGTGCCGCGAGCACCGCCCCGGCCACGAAGGCGAAGACGGTCAAGCGCGGCAAGGTGTACGTCGAGGTCTTCAACAACTCGCGCGTCAAGGGTCTGGCCGCCACCGTGAGCACGAAGGCGACCAAGGTCGGCTGGAACGTGGTCGGCACGGACAACTGGTACGGCTCGATCCCGGCGACCACCGTCTACTACCCGCAGCGGCTCAAGGCGGCGGGCAAGCAGCTCGCCCTCGACCTCGGCATCCATCGCACCGCACCGGCCATCGACCCGATGAAGATGGACCGGCTCACCGTCATCCTGACGGCCCCGCTGGGCTGAGCCGGGCTGAGCCGGGCTGAGTCGGGCTCGGATCGGCCCGAGCGGGTCTGCTGCGTCCGTTCGTCGTTCGGCCGCCGGGGCTGTGCACGGCGTTCACCGGACTCGTGCCAGGCTAGTGCCATGGACTTCGCGTCGGCCCGAGCTGAGCAGAAGTACGCCGCCCTCGCGGCGCTCGCCTCGCAGGCGGTGGTGGCGCTCGACTTCGACGGCACGCTCTCGCCGATCGTCGAGGACCCGGCCCAGGCGCACATCCACCCCGAGGCCGGTGCCGTGCTGACCGGGCTGGCGCCGAAGGTGAAGGCGATCGCCGTGGTCACCGGCCGGCCCGCACGCCAGGTGCTGGCGCTCGGTGGCCTGGAGGAGGTGGCCGACGCGCTCGCCGCGACCGGCACGGAGCTGCTGGTCTACGGCCAGTACGGCAACGAGCACTGGAACTCCAGCCATCGCGCCATCGTCGGGCCCCGCCCGCCGGTCGGGCTGGCGACCTTCCTGCGCGAGCTGCCCCGGATCCTGCGGCGGCACGACGCCGCGGACGCCTACGTCGAGGAGAAGGGCCTGGCGGTCGCCGTGCACACGCGCCGCCTGGCTGACGCCCAGGGTGCCTTCGAGCGCCTGCTCGAGCCGCTGCGCGAGGCGGCCGAGGCCCACGATCTCGCCGTCGAGCCGGGCAAGCAGGTGATCGAGGTGCGCTCGCCCGGGATGGACAAGGGCCTGGTCGTCGACCGGCTGGTGGACACGCTGGGGGCGAAGGCCATCCTGTTCGCCGGCGACGACCTCGGCGACGTCGAGGCGTTCGAGGCGCTCACCGCCTGGCAGAACGAGGGGCTGAGCACGCTGAAGGTCTGCTCCGCCTCGTCGGAGGAGAGCGCGCTGACACCGCTGGCGGACGTGGTGGTCAAGGGTCCTGACGGCGTGCTCGACCTCCTGCGCCAGCTCACCGCCGACGCGGGCTGAAGGCGCCGTACGACGTGCGGATGTCCGCATGGTGGACGGATTGACCGAGATGTGGACATCCGGTTCGGTGCTGGCGCCGCCGCTCCCGTAGCATCGCTCTTGCTCATCGAGAGGGACTGAGGGAACGGCCCAGCGAAGTCCCGGCAACCGATCGCGATCCTCCTCCCGCCCCGCGGGCAGGCCGCGGTGCGGTGCTAATTCCGGCCCGGCGCGAGAGGCGCGACCGGGGAAGATGAGGAGGAGGACTCATGAGCGCCAACACCATCGAGCACGGTGCCTCCGGCACGACGCTGCGCGAGGGAGCGTTCGGCAACGCCACCGCCCTGTCGTGCCGCGAGTGCGGTCACCGCATCGACCTCGGCCCGCACTACGCCTGTCCGGAGTGCTTCGGACCGCTTGAGGTCGCCTACGACTTCCCGGCGGTCACCCGCGCCGAGATCGAGGCCGGCCCGCGCAACATCTGGCGCTACAAGGCGCTGCTCCCGGTCCCGGCGGACATCGAGGAGAGCCCCAACACCGAGCCCGGCTTCACCCGGCTGCTCGAGGCGAGGAACCTCGCCCGCGAGCTCGGGCTGACCAGGCTCTGGGTCAAGGACGACAGCACCAACCCCACCAACTCCTTCAAGGACAGGGTGGTGGCGTGCGCCCTCAGCGCCGCCCGCGAGCTCGGTGCCAAGGTGTTCGCCTGTCCCTCCACCGGCAACCTGGCGAACGCCGTGGCGGCGGCCGGTGCCAGAGCCGGCATCAAGACGGTCGTCTTCATCCCGAGCGACCTCGAGCAGCCCAAGCAGGTCAACTCGGCGATCTTCACCGACAACCTGGTGGCCGTCGACGGCAACTACGACGACGTGAACAAGCTGGCCCAGGAGATCGCGGCGGAGGAGGAGGGCTGGGCGTTCGTCAACGTCAACGTGCGTCCCTTCTACGCCGAGGGCTCCAAGACGCTGGGCTTCGAGATCGCCGAGCAGCTCGGCTGGCGGCTGCCGGACCAGATCGTGATCCCGGTCGCCTCGGGTTCACAGCTCACCAAGGTCGACAAGGCGTTCGGCGAGCTGATCAAGCTCGGCCTGGTCGAGGACAAGCCCTACAAGATCTTCGGCGCCCAGGCGCAGGGCTGCAACCCGGTGGCGACCGCCTTCAAGTCCGGCGTCGACGCCATCCGCCCGGTCAAGCCGGACACGATCGCCAAGTCGCTGGCCATCGGCAACCCGGCCGACGGCATCTACGTGCTCGACTCCGCGCGCCGCACGGGTGGAGCCGTCGAGGAGGTCTCGGACGAGGAGATCCGGCAGGCGATCGTGCTGCTCGCCCGCACCGAGGGCATCTTCACCGAGACCGCCGGTGGCACCACCCTCGCGGTGACCCGGAAGCTGATCGAGACCGGTCAGCTCGACCCGTCGCTGGAGACGGTCATCATCAACACCGGGCACGGCCTGAAGACGCTCGACGCGGTCAGCGGGATCGTCGGCCCGCGGGCCACGATCAAGGCGTCGTACGACGCCTTCGAGGCGGCCGGCCTCTCGCAGGCCTGAGGGCGCGCCGGCACCCGGTCCGACGTCGATGCCTGGCTCTCACCCGTTCCGTAGGCAGCGGGTCGCTGAACGGATGCGCAACGCGGGCAGTGCCGTACCGCCGCGTTGAACATCCGTTCACCTCGACCGGCTACAAGCAACGCATGACCCGTGAGGAAGCACGCCAACTCGGCCGGATCGCCGTCGGTGCCGGTGTCGCCGGCGCCGTGGGAGCGGTGGGGGCGGCGCTCGGCGCCGGCTTCGTGGTGCTGCTCAAGCGCCAGGCGGCGCACGCACGCGCCATCATCGGCAAGCCGTTCGGCGAGGTGGCGCCGTTCGCCGACAAGGTCTACAAGAAGTCCTACGGCGACCCCGTCGAGCTGCTGCTCCTCGGCGACTCGATCGCTGCCGGGCTGGGGGCGGAGGATGCCGACGGCACGCTCGGCGCCCGGCTGGCCAAGGGCATCGCGAAGAAGACCCGTCGCGCCGTACGGCTGACCACCGCCGCCAAGGTGGGCAGCGAGTCGTGGATGCTGCCCGAGCAGCTGATGTCGTTGCTGCCGTCGTACCGGCCGGACGTGGCGGTGATCGTCGTCGGCGGCAACGACGTGACCCATCGGGTGCCGATCGCCGACTCGGTCAAGCACCTCACCGAGAGCATCGAGGCACTGCGGGTGCGTGGGGCCGCCGTCGTGGTCGGCACCTGCCCCGACCTCAGCGCGCTCCGGGCCCTGCCACAGCCCCTGCGCTCGCTGGGAGCTCGGGCGTCGCGCCAGCTCGCCAGCGCCCAGGCCCAGGCGGCACACGGCGCCGGCGCCTACGTGGTCTCGCTCGCGGACGTCGTCGGGCCCTTCTTCATCACCAACCCCGACGAGATGTTCAGCCTCGACCGCTTCCACCCCAGCGCGGTCGGCTACAAGCGCACCGCCAAGGCGATGCTGCCCTCGGTGCTGGCCGCGCTCGGCGTACGCGACCAGGTGCCGTTCGGTCATCGGGCGCCGACGCCGACCTGATGGCCTAATCTGGCGGCCATGCCGCGCAGCGCCACCCGCCGTCCCACCCTGGAGGACGTCGCGTCGCTGGCCGGCGTCGGCCGTGGCACCGCCTCGCGGGTGATCAACGGCGGGGCCCGCGTGTCCGCTCGCGCGCGGCGGGCCGTCGAGGAGGCGATCGCCGAGCTCGGCTACGTGCCCAACCGCGCCGCCCGATCGCTGGCCAGCCAGCGCACCGACGCCGTCGCCCTGGTGATCGCGGAGTCGGAGGAGCGGGTCTTCGGTGAGCCGTTCTTCGCCGGCGTGGTGCGGGGCATCGGTACGGCGCTGACGGCCAGCGACCGCCAGCTCGTCCTGCTGCTGGCCCCCGCCGACCGCACCGACACCCTCACCGACTACCTGACCCAGCAGCACGTCGACGGCGTCCTGCTGCTGTCGCTGCACGACGACGACACCCTCGCCGGCCGGATCGCCGAGCATGGCGTGCCGGTGGTGATCGGCGGGGGCACCCGCCCCGGGCCGGGACTCGGCTACGTGGACAACGACAACGAGATGGGTGCGAGGCTGGCCGTCGGGCATCTGCTGGCACGCGGTCGGCGGCGGATCGCCACGATCACCGGACCGCTCGACATGGAGGTCGGCCGGGTCCGGCTGCGCGCCTTCCGGGCGGCGCTGGAGGCTGCCGGGATCGAGCCGGCCGAGGAGCTGGTCGGGGTGGGCGACTTCTCCCAGCAGTCCGGCGAGGCCGCCATGCGGGCGCTGCTGGAGCGCCGTCCCGACCTGGATGCGGTCTTCTGCGCCAACGACCCGATGGCGGCGGGGGCGCTCGGCGTGCTGCGCGAGGCGGGTCGGCGGGTGCCGGAGGACGTGTCAGTCGTGGGCTTCGACGACTCGCGGCTGGCGCTGTCGACCCATCCGCGGCTGACGTCGGTGCACCAGTCGGCCGAGGCGATGGGCCGGGAGATGGTCGCTCTCCTGCTCGACCTGATCAACGGGGAGGACACGCCTCGGGCGCGGGTGCTGCCGACGCACCTGGTGGAGCGGGAGTCGAGCTAGGCGATCCATCAGGCCGGTGGCTGCACCGCTCGCGCGAACTCCGCCACCACGTCGGCCGCGCTGACCTCGTGGGTCAGCGCCGCCACGCCCTCGCCGGCGTAGAGATGCGCCACCGAGTAGTCCTGCCCCGAGACAGCGGCACGGAACCGGGTGCGCGCCGACTCGTCGAGGTCCTCCTCGCGACCCACCCACTCCTCGAAGAACCGGTTGGCGATCGACCTGCCGCCGTACTCCCGGGGCCAGTCGACCTCCTGCGCCTCGTCGAAGACCCGGCCGTATCCGGTGCTGTCCGCAGCGAACAGCGCCTCCTTGGCGGCACCCGTCGAAGCCGTCTCGCTGGTGCCCAGGAACGCGGTGCCGACCCAGGCTCCTGCCGCCCCGGCGGCCAGTACGGCGGCGAGTCCGCGGTGGTTGAGGATGCCACCGGCCGCGTAGACGGGCAGCTCGGTGCGATCGAGCACCAGCTGCAGCAGCGGCAGCGTCGCCATCACGTTGCGGCCGTGACCACCGCCCTCGCCGCCGCGCGCGACGATCACGTCGACGCCGGCGTCGATCGCCCTCTCGAGGTCGTCCAGCGAGCCGATCTGGGTGGCGGTGAGGATCTCCGCCTCGCGCAGCCGCTCGATCGCCGGGGCGTAGTCGCCGAAGCTGACCGAGACCAGCGTCGGGCGCAGGTCGATCACGGCGTCCAGCTGCTCGGCGTGCTTCTCCAGGGCCCAGGCGGCCAGGCCGACGCCGTACGGCGTGCCAGCGGCACCGGCGACCTCGGCCTCGGCGCGGATCCACTCGGGGGTGCGCGAGTCGTTGACGCCGAAGGTGCCCAGGCCACCCGCGCGGGAGACGGCGTGGGCGAGCCGGCCACCGCCGGGGCCGGCCATCGGTGCGCTGATCAGGGGGACCGGGGTGCGGAGCGGCTGCGGCAGACGCATGGCATCGAGGCTAGCCCGCGACACCGGTCGGGCAAGACGGAGCTGCCACGCAGCGACGTCTCACGTGCCACGTCGTGACGGGTGGCGGTGGCCTAGGCTCGCGGTCGTGCTGACCTTCCGCGACGCCACCCCGGCCGATGTCGACACCCTGGTCGGGCTGATCGAGTCCGCCTACCGCGGTGACTCCAGCCGCGGCGGATGGACCACCGAAGCGGATCTGCTGCACGGCCAGCGCACCGACCCCGAGGGCGTCCGGGCGGTGCTCGCCGCCCCGGCGAGCCGGATGCTGGTGGCCGAGCGGGCGGGCGAGGTGGTCGCCTGCTGCCAGCTCGAGGATCGCGGCGAGGTGGGGTACTTCGGCATGTTCGCGGTCCGGCCCGGCCGGCAGGGCGACGGGCTGGGTCGCGCGGTGCTGGCCGAGGCCGAGCGGATTGCGCGCGGCTGGGGTGCGCGCGAGCTCCACATGACGGTCATCGTGCAGCGCGCCGAGCTGATCGCCTACTACCAGCGCCGCGGCTACCGCCGTACCGGCGAGCTCACCCCCTTCCCGTACGGCGACGCCCGCTTCGGAGTGCCGCAGCGCGAGGACCTGGCCTTCGAGCTCCTGGTCAAGCCGCTGTGAATTTCTTGCACTCGGGGTAGGCGAGTGCTAAACATGACGTTGGCACTCGTACCATGAGAGTGACAACACCGGACCGGTGACGTTGAGGTCCTGGAGGCTGGCGAGAAAGGGTTCGCCGGATGCTCCGGGATCGTCCGTCGCGGGCAACCCATCGGGCCGGCTCACACGAACTTCCCACGTGAAGGATCGCAGGCAATGCCGAAGCTGATTGCTTTCAACGAGGAGGCCCGTCGCGGTCTCGAGCGGGGTATGAACACCCTCGCCGACGCCGTCAAGGTCACCCTCGGCCCCAAGGGCCGCAACGTCGTGCTGGAGAAGAAGTGGGGCGCTCCCACGATCACCAACGACGGTGTCTCCATCGCCAAGGAGATCGAGCTCGAGGACCCCTACGAGAAGATCGGCGCCGAGCTGGTCAAGGAGGTCGCGAAGAAGACCGACGACGTCGCCGGTGACGGCACCACCACCGCGACCGTCCTGGCCCAGGCGCTGGTCCGCGAGGGCCTGCGCAACGTGGCCGCGGGTGCGAACCCGATGGGTCTCAAGCGTGGCATCGAGGCCGCCGTGTCCGCCGTCTCCGAGCACCTGCTCGGCCAGGCCAAGGACGTCGAGACCCGCGAGCAGATCGCCGCGACCGCCACCATCTCCGCCGGCGGCGACACCACCGTCGGCGACGCCATCGCCGAGGCGATGGACAAGGTCGGCAAGGAGGGCGTGATCACGGTCGAGGAGTCGAACACCTTCGGCATCGACCTGGAGCTCACCGAGGGCATGCGGTTCGACAAGGGCTACATCTCGGCCTACTTCGTCACCGACCCCGAGCGCATGGAGACGGTGCTGGAGGACGCCTACGTCCTGCTGGCCAACCAGAAGATCTCCAACGTCAAGGACCTGCTCCCGCTGCTGGAGAAGGTCATGCAGTCGGGCAAGCCGCTCGTCATCATCGCCGAGGACGTCGACGGCGAGGCGCTCTCGACCCTGGTCGTGAACAAGATCCGTGGCACCTTCAAGTCCGTCGCCGTCAAGGCCCCGGGCTTCGGTGACCGCCGCAAGGCCCAGCTGCAGGACATCGCGATCCTGACCGGTGGCCAGGTCATCTCCGAGGAGGTCGGCCTCAAGCTCGAGACGACCGGCCTCGAGCTCCTCGGCCAGGCCCGCAAGGTCGTCATCACCAAGGACGAGACGACCATCGTCGACGGTGCCGGCGACCAGGCCCAGATCGAGGGCCGGGTCAACCAGATCCGTGCCGAGATCGAGAAGTCGGACTCCGACTACGACCGCGAGAAGCTCCAGGAGCGGCTCGCCAAGCTCGCCGGTGGCGTGGCCGTCATCAAGGTCGGCGCTGCCACCGAGGTCGAGCTCAAGGAGCGCAAGCACCGCATCGAGGACGCCGTCCGCAACGCCAAGGCAGCGGTCGAGGAGGGCATCGTCGCCGGCGGTGGCGTCGCCCTGGTCCAGGCCGGCAAGCAGGCCTTCGAGAAGCTCGACCTGGTCGGTGACGAGGCCACCGGTGCGAACATCGTCCGCGTCGCCATCTCGGCCCCGCTCAAGCAGATCGCTGTCAACGCCGGTCTCGAGGGCGGCGTCGTGGCGGAGAAGGTCGCCGGCCTCGAGCCGGGTCACGGCCTCAACGCCGCCACCGGCGAGTACGTCGACCTGCTGGCCGCGGGCATCATCGACCCGGCCAAGGTGACCCGCTCGGCGCTGCAGAACGCCGCGTCGATCGCCGCGCTGTTCCTCACCACCGAGGCCGTCGTGGCCGACAAGCCGGAGAAGGCCGCCCCGATGGGTGGCGACCCGACCGGCGGCATGGGCGGCATGGACTTCTGATCGTCCGCCCGACCCCGCACCACCAGCAGGGCCCCGCCGAACGGCGGGGCCCTGCTGTCATCGGGGAGCTCGAAGGTCGCGACAACCCCAGCCGTCACGGCGGCCGCGCCTAGCGGCCGAGGACCCGCCGCCAGCGGTCGTGAGCCAGCAACGCGCGCGCGGCGTTCATCCCCGCCGCGCCGTGCACCCCACCGCCCGGGTGGGCCGAGGACGAGCCGAGGTAGAGGCCGCCGATGCCGGTCTCGGCGCGGCCCAGGCCCGGTACCGGACGGAAGATCAGCTCCTGGTGCAGCTGCGCCGTACCGCCATTGATGGCGCCGCCGACGAGATTGGCGTCGCGCGCCTCGAACTCGCGCGGTCCGAGCACGCGCCGTCCGATCACGCGCGAGCCGAAGCCGGGGGCCAGCTCCTCGATGCGCGACTGCACCCGGTCCGCGAAGCGCTCGCACTCGTCGTGGTCCCAACGCCCGGTGAGGCCGTCCTCGCCGGCATCGTGGGCCACGTCCTGGGGCACGTGGGTGTAGGCCCAGACCGATTCGGTGCCGGCCGGCGACCGGGTCGGGTCCGCGGCGGTCATCTGGCCGCCGAGCAGGAACGGCCGGGCCGGGATCGTGCGCGAGGCCACCTGGTTCAACGCGTTGGCCATCTGCTCGGGGGAGTCGGCGACGTGGAAGGTCCCGGGCGCGTACGGCGGCGCCGAAGCCCACGGGATGGGCCCCGACAGCGCCCAGTCGACCTTGACCGTGCCGGGATCGAGCTGGAAGCCGCGCATCCCGGTCCGGACCCGGTGCGGCAGCTGCTCGTCGGGGACGAGAGCGCCGAACAGCTTCGGCGCGACCACGTCGGCGACCACCGCCCGGGCGGCGATCCGCTCCCCGTCGCGCAACCGGACGCCGACGGCCCGGCCCTCCTCGATCTCGACGGAGACCACCTCGCTGTCGCAGCGCAGCTCGCCGCCACCAGCGGTGAGCCGACGGACCAGCGCGGCGGTGAGCTCGCCGGCGCCGCCCTCGGGCACGGGGAAGCCGACTGTCTGGCCCAGCATCGTCATCAGGACGCCGAACAGCGTCGATCCGGGCGCCGTGAGCGGGATGTCGGCATGCCCGGCATTGCCCGCCAGCAGCAGGGCGGGCGCGTCCCCGCCGAAGCGGATCCGGGTAAAGTCGAGCAGCGGGGTGAGCAGGTCCCGGACGAAGCCGATCCCGCCGGCGCGACGGAGTCGGAGCAGGGCGTGGGCGGCGTGCCGGACGGGCGGGAAGGGCGTCAGCAGCGCGCCGATCAGCTGGTCGCCGATCGCGTCCCACTGCCGGCACAGCGCCTGCCAGGCCTCGCCGTCCCCCGGCTGCGCTCGTTCCAGCAGCGCCGCGGTGATGTCCCGGTCGCGGTGCAGCATCGCCCACCGGCCGTCGGGCAGCGGATGGCCGAGGACCGCCGGTGCGTGCCGCCAGACCAGGCCGTGGTCCTCCAGCCGCATGCGTCGCAGCCACGGCGAGGCGGCGGCGAGCGGGTAGAACGCGCTGAAGGTGTCCTGGACGAAGTCAGGGTGGATCTCGCGGTCGCTGCGGACGGCGCCGCCAGGCTCATGCTGCGCCTCGAGCACCAGGACCGAGCGCCCGGAGTCGATCAGGTGGTTGGCCGCCACCAGCCCGTTCGGCCCGGCGCCGATCACGATCGCGTCGTAGGCGCTCACCGGGCTCAGCCGTGGCGCCGGTAGGCGCCGTTCTGCGCGAGGTTCGCCAGCCGACGGGTGCTCTCGACGTTGCGCGCCTTGAGCAGCGGACCGTAGACCGGTTTGGGAATGAGCGACATCGGGCCCGAGGCTACCTCCTCCTCCATCACCACCAGGGTGCCGCTGCCCTCCGGTGTCAGGGTGAGTCGGACGTCGGCCTCGCCGGCCGGCCACACGCCGGCCCGCAACCGCAACGATCGCTCCGGCTCCGCCTCCTCGACCCTGGTGCTGTCATGGACGAGGGCCGGCCACGCCCCGACGGAGTGGTGGATACGCGACCCGGGGGCCGGCCAGGCCTCCTCGACGTCGCGGACCGAGGACGCGCCGACCACCCAGAGCGGGTAGAGCCAGCCGTCGGCAAGCACGGCCCACACCCGGTCGGGCGGGGCGTCGACGTGGCGCTGCACACGGATCATGATGTCGAGGTGTCCGATCGGCGGGGAGTCGAAACGGAGGGGGCGGGGCGCGTTTCGTCGGGTTGAGGCGGCGAGGGATGATGGACCGGTGAGTGCGGTGGAAGACAACGAGTCCTTCGATCTGCGGCTGCTGTGGCTGCTCCTGATCCCCGGCATCCTGGTGGGGGCGGTGCTGACTCGCGTCTTCTTCGTCCACGTCGACGACGGCGCCACCTCAGCGGCGACCAGCAACCTGACGGTGACGGTGCCGGCGCAGGTCGGTCGTTGCGCCGTGCCGAGCGCCGACCAGCTCTCACAGCAGTCGACGGCGGTGGAGGCCGACGTCACCGCCGTCAACGCCACGACCGCTCAGCTGCGCGTGAGCCGGGTGCTGGCGGGCGCCCAGGTCGGCGAGATCACCGTGCAGCTGCCGGCGGCGGGGACCACGGAGCTCAACGTGCCGACGTTCGTCGTCGGCGACACCTACCTGCTCGCCGTCTCCGCGGACGGATCGCTGGCGGGGTGCGGGTTGAGCGGCAAGTCGACCGGCGACCTGCAGAGCCTCTATACCAAGGCCTTCGGCTGAGACCACGAGCAACCGCTCGCCCGGCGCCGGGTCGCCCGTGGCGGCGCGCTAGCGCGCCGCAGGCACCTCGCCGAGCAGGTCGGCGACCGCGCGCAGCCCTGTGAGCACCTCGGCGAAGCTGGTGCTCAGCGGGGAGAGCCCGACCCGCAGCCCGTGCGGCGGCCGGAAGTCGGGGATGACGCCGCGCTCCCACAGCCGGGCGGTGACCGCGCGGAAGTCGGGGTGGTCGAGGATGACGTGGCCGCCGCGCAGCGCAGCGTCGCGGGGCGAGGCCAGCTCGACGCCGTACGCCGCCAGCAGCTCGTCGTGCACCTCGATCGCGAACCCGGTCAGCGCCACCGACTTGGCCCGCACCGCCGCGATGCCGGCCGACTCCAGCAGGTCCAGCATGTCGCGCATCGGCACCATCCCCAGGATCGGTGGGGTGCCACTGATGAAGCGCCTGATACCGGTGGCCGGCTCGTACCGCTCGCCCATCGCGAACGGATCGGCAGCGCCCATCCATCCCTGGATCGGCTGTCGCAGCCGCTCCTGCAGCCTCGCGGCGACGTAGCCGAAGGCGGGCGCTCCCGGACCTCCGTTGAGGTACTTGTAGGTGCAGCCGACGGCCAGATCCGCCTCGGCCGCGTCGAGGGCGAGGTCGAGGGCGCCGACCGAGTGCGACAGGTCCCACAGGACCAGCGCTCCCGCCTCGTGGGCGGCGGCGGTGATCGCCGGCATGTCGGCCACCCACGCCGAGCGGTAGGCGATGTGGCTGAGCAGCACCAGGGCGGTTCTCTCACCGAGTGCCGCGCGGACCTGCTCGAGCCGCACGCCCGTGCGCGGATCGACGCTGAGCCACCGCACGGTGTGGCCCCGCTCGGCCGCGAGCCCCTCGACGACGAACCGGTCGGTGGGGAAGTCGTCGGCGCAGGCCACGATCTCGTCGCGTCCCGGTTGGGCCGCCAGCGCCGCACTGGCGAGCTTGTAGAGCATCACGCTCGTCGAGTCGCCGACCACCGTCTGTCCGGCCGCGGCGCCCAGCAGCACCCGACCGATCCGGTCGCCGAGCTCGGTCGGCGCCTCCATCCACTGCTCGTCCCAGGCACGGATCAGACGCTCGCCCCAGGCCCCGTCGACGAAGTCGGCCAGCCCGGTCCGGGTCACCCGGAGCGGCCGGCCCAGCGAGTTGCCGTCGAGGTAGGAGACGACGCCCTCGGAGCGCACGAAGGCGTCGGCGAAGTGCGCCAGCGGGTCGGCCGCGTCCAGCTCGGCGGCGCGGGTGCTGAGTCGCTCGGTCACGGCATCCTCCTGGTGCGGGGGGTGGCTCATCCGCCGATCTCCGTGCGCACCGCGTAGAGCTCGGGGAAGAAGGTCAGGTCCAGGGCGCGCTTGAGGAAGTCGACACCTGATGAGCCGCCGGTGCCGGTCTTGAACCCGATGGTCCGCTGCACGGTGCGCAGGTGGCGGAAGCGCCACAGCTGGAAGGCGTCCTCGAGGTCGACGAGGTCCTCGCAGGTCGCGTACGCCGACCAGTGCGTGTCGGTGTCGCCGTAGATCTCGGCGAAGACCGGCAGCAGCTCCTCGCGTCGCACCCACGGCCGGCGCACGTCGCGCTCCAGCACCTCGGCCGGGACGGGGTGGCCCTGCCGGGCGAGCAGCCGCAGGAACGCGTCGTAGACGGTGGGGGAGTCGAGCAGCCCGCTCAGCACCGCGTGCGCCTCGGGGTCGCCCTCGAAGACCTGCAGCATCCCGGGGTGCTTGTTCCCCAACAGGAACTCGACCGCTCGGTACTGCGCGGACTGGAAGCCGGAGGAGGAGGCCAGGACGCCCCGGAACTCGACGTACTCGGTCGGCGTCAGGGTGGCCAGCACCGACCACTGCTCGGTGAGCGTGCGGAAGATGTGCTTGACCCGGGCCAGCCCCTTGCGCGCACGGCGCAGGTCGTCGGCGTCGAGGTGGTCGCGGACCGCACGCAGCTCGTGCAGCACCAGCTTGAACCAGAGCTCGGTGGTCTGGTGCTGGATGATGAACAGCAGCTCGTCGGGATGGTCGCTGCGGGGGTGCTGGGCCGAGAGCAGTCGGTCCAGTGCGAGGTAGTCGCCGTAGGTCATCTCGGCGGCGAGGTCGGTGCGGACACCCTCCTCCAGCGGCCGCAGCCCCTGCTCGTGCTGGCCGGACATCGCTGCCTCCTGTGCTCGCGGCGTGACCTGGACCATAGCCGAGGCGCGGCGCGAGCACCGGGCCGGCTCGGCGATCGGGCCCTAGAAGACGTTGAGCGGGCGGAACTGCACCGACATCCGCGGCCCCGCCTTGGCGACCTTGGGAACGGCGTGCTCCCAGGTGCGCTGGCAGCTGCCGCCCATCACGAGCAGGTCCCCGTGGCCCATCTCCACGACGCGCGAGTCGCCCCCGCCGCGTGGGCGCAGGGCGAGCCGGCGCGGGTCGCCGATGCTGAGGATCGCGACCATCGTGTCGTGGCTACGGCCGCGCCCGATGCGATCGCCGTGCCAGGCCACCGAGTCGTTGCCGTCGCGGTAGTAGCAGCAGCCGGCGGTGCGGAAGCGCTCGCCCAGCTCGGGCAGGTAGTGCTCGCTCAGCGCGTCTCGGGCCAGCTCCAGCATGGGATGTGGGAGCGGCTCGTCGGCGAGGTAGGTGTGCAGCAGTCGCGGGACCTCGACCATCCGGTCGTACATCTGGCGACGCTCCGCCCGCCACGGCACCGCATGGCGCAACGTGTCGAACACGTCGTCGGCGGCCGGCAGCCAGCCCCGGGCGAGGTCGATCCAGGCGCCGTTGCTCAGCGGGGTGCGGCTGATGGCGTCACAGCGCGGCGCGGCCGTCTCCGGTGCCGCGAAGAGCGTGCTCTGGAAGTCCATGCCTCCAGCCTAGCTCGGCGTCCGAACAGGTGTTCGAAGTTGCGTATTCCGGGGACGCGGCGTGTCGCGTCCTTCTACGGTAGGGCGGTATGGAACAGGGGGTCGCCGTGGGGGTCAACGGGCTCAAGCACGTCCAGGTGCGCGAGTACGTCAGGTCCCTGGTGGCCGGCAGCATGCCCGGCTCGCCCGCGCCCTCGGAGCGCGAGCTGGTCAACCTGTTCGGCGTCGCCCGGATGACGGTCCGGCAGGCGATGGACGCCCTGGTCACCGAGGGGCTGCTGGAGCGGGTACCCGGCCGAGGCACGTTCGTCGCCCGACCCCGCCGTACGGCGACGCCCGTCACCAGCTTCACCGAGGAGATGCGCCGCCGCGGTCTGTTGCCGGAGTCGGTGACCCTCTTCGCGCGGCGCGAGCAGGCCGGTCCGGGAGTGGCTCGTGCGCTGGGCATCACGCCCGGCGACGCGATCATCCACTGGAAGCGGCTGCGGCGGGCCGACGGCGCCCCGATGTGTGTCGAGGACGCCTACCTCAACGAGGTGCTGCTGCCCGGCTTCCTGCAGGGCGGCATGCCGACCTCCCTCTACGACGACCTCGCCGAGCGCGGGCTGCGACCGACCTGGGTGGAGGACAACATCACCGCCGACGCGGCCTCGGACGAGGAGGCCGACCACCTCGAGATAGCGATCGGGGCGGCGGTGCTGCGCCAGCAGCGCCGCGCCTTCGCCGAGGAGAAGGCCGTCGAGGTCTCCCGCTCCACCTACCGCTCGGACCGGTTCACGCTGCGGCTGCAGCTGGGCCTGGGAGAGTAGGGCTAGAGCCCGCCGAGCGGGGCGACCACGTCGCCGCTCTCCTCGCACACCCAGACCGGGTCGGGGCCCCCGAGGTCGGGCTGGATGTAGAGCGAGTGCTCCGGCGCCGCATCTCCGCAGGTCTGGCACAGCGGCCAGCGCCCGACCGAGGCGAAGAGCGCGTCCTGGACGTCCTGGGCTACCAGCCCCGCGACGTACTGCACCCCCGCCGGCCACTGGTCGGCCCACCAGCCGCGCTCGGAGACGGCGTCCTCGAGCAGCGACACGGCCGTAGCGCTGTCCATCCGCCGGGCGGCGAGGTCGGCGAGTACGCGGGCGCGGGCGTCGAGCAGGGTGGCGGCATCCATCACCCTCCATCGTCCCAAGCCGTTCAACCGTCGCGGCGGTGGCCGGCGGGAGGGGCCTCGGGGAGGCGCAGCACCGGGCCGAGGTCGCCCCCTACAGCGTCGACGCGATGGCCTCGTCGGCGACGGAGCGGCCGTGTGCCGCGGTGGCCTCCTCGTCGAGGTCGGTGGCCGGCAGCGGCCGGCGCCGTGAGGTGACGACCAGGGCCGCCAGCGCGATGACCAGTCCGGCCAGACCGCCGTACAGGAAGCCGTCGTCCCACCCGCCGGTGTCGATCGCCTGGCCGATCGCGGGCGCACCGAGCGCGCTGCCCAGCGTCAGCGCCGACCCGTGCCAGCCCATCGCCTCGTTGCGCACCGAGGCCGGCACCGCGCGGGAGAGGTCGTCGACGGTGGCGGTGATCGTGGGTGCGCAGAAGATGCCGCTGACGAAGAGCAGCACCACGAACCAGGTCTCGTTCGGCGCCACCGAGACCAGCGCGGTGGTGGCGGCGAGCAGCACCAACAGCAGCGCCGCTGACGGGTGGCGGTGCATCGCGCCGTACACGATGCCGCCGACGGCGGAGCCGAGACCCCACAGCGCCAGCACCCAGCCCAGCGAACCGGCGTGGTGCAGGCTGCGCATCGCCGCGACCGAGCCGAGGTCCTCGCTGGTGAGGATCACGGTGGCGGTCAGCGAGACCAGCAGGATCATCAGCACGCGCGGCGTGATCCAGGCACGCCGGCTGGGGCGCCGAGCCGCCGGGCCCGCCGCGGCGTCGGCGTGGTGCCCCAGCGGCGGGTTGGCGAGCCACAGCATGAAGCCGGCGGCCACCGCGCACGCCTGGCACAGCAGCAGCGCGAGCGGGGTCGGCAGGTAGGTCGCGCCCAGGACGCCCAGGATCGGCCCGACCATGAACGAGATCTCGGTGGCGACCGAGTCGATCGCCAAGACGGTGGTGCGATCCTCATCCGAGACCGCCGCGATCAGCACCGAGCGGATGATGGAGAACGTCGGGATCGCCATCAGGTTGGCGATCGCGACCAGCACCAGCAGCGGCCAGTAGCCGACGAACGGCGCGATCGCCCACGTGACAGCCGTCACGACCAGCGACGGCGCGATCGAGGCTCGCAGCCCCACCTTGTCGAGCAGCCGGCCCCGCCACGGGCTGCTGATCGCCAGGGCACCGGCGGCGACCATCGAGACCACGCCGGCCGCCGTGTAGGAGCGGTGCAGATGGGTGACCACGTGCAGGGTGACGGCCACGTTGACCGCCCACAGGGGCACCCGCACGAAGAAGCCGAGCACCAGCACCTGCCGCACCACGGGATGGCGGGTCAGGGAGGCGTACGACGAGAAGGTCACACCGCCCAGGATCCCAGCCGGAGGCGGCGGTGATCCAATCGTTATTCGGCCGCGGCCAGGTGCGTGAGGCCGACGAGCTCGGCCTCGATGTTGGCCCGTGCCGCCGGCTCCCAGTGCTCGTGCCCGAGCCGGGTGTGGAACAACCGCTCGCGCGCGAGCAGCGTGCGCAGCAGGTCGGCCCGGCCGAGCCGCCACTCCTCGTCGCTGAGGTGGGCGTACTCCTGCCGCACGTCGGCGGCGTACTCCGCGTACCGAGCAGGCGCGGACGCGAGCACCGCCAGGTCAGCGTCCGAGAGCGCTGCACCGTTGAGGTCCCCGCCCTCGGGCGCGTGCGTCTCGGTGCCGCGGACCAGTCGGACCACCTCGGCGACGACGCCGTCGGGACACAGCCCGGCCAGGGCGTGCTCGGCCCAGGCGGCGCTGCGCTCCTCGGCGTCACGCTCGCAGTCGTACACGGCGTCGTGGAACCAGCCGGCCAGCCGGACGGGTACGTCGTCGAACGCCGTCCCGGCGGCCGCGAGCTCGTCGAGCCGCGCGAGCAGCTCGCTCAGGTGTCGCTGGTCGTGGTAGTGACGGCTCGGGTCGGCGTAGGCGGCCACGAGCTCGTCACGCAGGGATGCTGCCTGGGGCAGCGGCCAATGTTGAGGCAACTCCATGGCGGTAGACCTTACGACGCGGCCGAGTAGGACCGCAGCCAGATGGTGTGGGGTGAGGCCTGCAGCTTGCCGAGCGCCGTCTCGGAGATCGGCTCGGTGCTGTCGGTCACGACGTACCCCTGCTCACCCTGGGTGGCCAGGTACTGGCCGACGACGTTGGCGCCCTCGGCGGCCAGGACGTTGTTGACCTCGGCGAGCACGCCAGGGACGTTGACGTGCAGGTAGGCGAGCCGGTGGCCCTCGGTCAGCGGCGGCGGCTGCACCGCCGGCAGGTCGACGGAGAGGGCGGTGGAGCCCTCCTGCTGGAAGGCGCGGAGCTTGTTGGAGACGAAGTAGCCGATCTCCTCCTGCGCCTCCATCGTGGAGCCGCCGACGTGGGGCGTCAGGATGACGTTGTCCAGGCCGCGCAGCGGCGACTCGAACGGGTCGCCCTGGGCCTTGGGCTCGATCGGGAAGACGTCGAGCGCGGCGCCCGCGATGTGACCCGAGAGGATGTTCTCCCGCAGCGACTCGGTGTCGACGACCATGCCGCGGGAGGCGTTGATGAAGATCGAGCGGGGCTTCATCTTGGCGAACTGCTCGGCACCGAAGATGCCGGCGTTGCCCGGGCGACCGTCGACGTGCAGGCTGACGACGTCGGCCTCGGCCAGCAGGGCGTCCAGCGACGGCATCCGGCGGGCGTTGCCGTGCGCGAGCCGGTCCGCGATGTCGTAGAAGATCACGTACAGGCCGAGCGCCTCGGCGATGTTGGACAGCTGCGTGCCGATGTTGCCGTACCCGACGATGCCCAGGGTGCGGCCGCGCACCTCGTGGCTGCCCTTGGCGGACTTGTCCCAGACGCCGGTGTGCATCTTCTGCGTCTTGTCCGGAAGCCGCCGGGCCAGGCTGATGATCTCGGCGATGACCAGCTCGACGACCGAGCGGGTGTTGGAGTAGGGCGCGTTGAAGACGGCGATGCCCTTCTGCGCGGCATAGGCCAGGTCGACCTGGTTGGTGCCGATGCAGAAGCACCCGATGGCCTGCAGGTCGGGCGCGTTGTCCAGGACCCGCGGGGTGATGTGGGTGTTGGAGCGGATGCCCAGCAGGGTCACGCCCGGCAGCGCGGCGACCAGCTCGTCCTCGGACATGCTGGCCGAGCGCAATTCGACCTCGTAGCCGGCCCGTTCGAGGTTCTCGACGGCCAGCGGGTGGATGTTCTCCAGGAGCAGCACCTTCACGGCGACAAGCGTACGGCGGAGCTTTGGTCGCACCGACACGGTGTCCACGACGAGCGACCCGACGTCCGTGGGAGCGACGACACGGTCTCCTCGTGCCGCCGCTCCCACCACGTCCCACGACGTCCCACCGCGTCCCACCGCGTCCCACCGCGTCCCACCGCGTCGCGGGACCCCGGGGTCAGTCACCCTTCACGTTCACCAGCTGGTGCAGCGTGTGCCGGATCTCGACCAGGTCGACGGCGTCGGCCATCACCTGGTCGATGTCCTTGTACGCCGCGGGGATCTCGTCGATGAACGCGTCGGTGTCGCGGTACTCGATGCCGGCCATCGCCGTGCGCAGGTCGTCCCGGGAGAACTGCCGTCGTGCGGCCGAGCGCGAGTACGTCCGACCGGCGCCGTGCGGCGCGGAGTTGAGCGCGACCGCGTTGCCGAGTCCGCTGACGACGTAGGAGGCCGTTCCCATGCTGCCGGGGATCAGCCCGGGCCGCCCCGACTCGGCGTTGATGGCGCCCTTGCGGGAGAGCCACACCGTCCGGCCGAAGTGACGCTCCTGCTCGGTGTAGTTGTGGTGGCAGTTGATCTCCTCCACCCGCTGCACCTCGCTTGCGTCACCGGCGCCGACCCACTCCGCGAACTGCCGCACCACCCGGTCCATCATCTCCTCGCGGTTGAGCAGCGCGTAGTGCTGCGCCCACCGCATCTGGGCGATGTAGGCGTCGAACTCGACGGTGTCCTCGGCCAGGTAGGCGAGGTCGCGATGGGGAAGCTGGATGTGCCACTTGCGGCACAGCTCGGCGGCGATGGCGATGTGGTGCTGGGCGATCTTGTTGCCCACGCCGCGCGAGCCCGAGTGCAGGAACAGCCAGACCCCGCCCGACTCGTCGGCGGTGACCTCGATGAAGTGGTTCCCCGACCCGAGCGTCCCGAGCTGGAGCTCCCACCGCTTGGCGTAGTGGCCCGGGTCGAACCCGGCCTCGTCCGCCTCCCGGGCCAGCACCTCGAGGCGCTGCTCGGTGTGCTGCCGGCTGATCCGGCTGTTCGCGGCGCCGGCGCTCAGCGGCACGGCCCGCTCGATCGCCGTGCGCAGCGCCCGCCGGTCGGCGGGCAGGTCGCTGACGTCGTACGGGGTGCGGACAGCGATCATGCCGCAGCCGATGTCCACGCCGACAGCGGCGGGGATGATCGCGCCCAGGGTCGGGATGACCGACCCGACCGTCGCGCCGAGCCCCAGGTGGGCGTCGGGCATCAGGGCCACGTGCGGATGGATGAACGGCATGCGGGCCGTGGTGACCGCCTGCTCGCGGGTGCTGTCCTCGAGGATCGAGGCCCAGCTCAGGAGCCTCGGGGTGATCTTCTGCATCGTCGTTTCCTGCGTCGTAGCCCTTCTCGTGTCGTCGGCCCGCACCGATGCGGACCGGCAGCTCACGCTACGGACGACAAATCGGTTGTACGAGGTGTTTTCCCCATGCTGGGTCGCGCTGAGACGTGGGTTGTCCTCGCCCGGGGCTAGGGTGCTCCGGTGCCTCCCGAGACCTCCTCCGCAGCGCCTGCAGCCGCCTCGACGACCCCGGTCGCCGAGACGCTGGCCACGGCCGTCGCGGCGCTGGGCGGCACCACCCGTGCCGGGCAGGTGCAGATGGCCGAGGCCGTCGCCCGCGCGCTGGCCGAGGGCGAGCACCTGCTGGTCCAGGCCGGCACCGGTACCGGCAAGTCGCTGGCCTACCTGGTGCCGAGCCTGCTGCACGACAAGCGCGTCGTGATCGCCACCGCGACCCTGGCGCTGCAGCACCAGCTCGTCGAGCGCGACCTGCCGCGGCTCGTCGGCGCCTTGAAGGGCCGGCGCCTCGATACGTCGTACGCGGTGTTGAAGGGTCGTTCCAACTACGCCTGCCTGCACCGCATCCGGGAGGGTGTCCCGGACGACCAGGGCACGCTGTCGATGGACATCCCGATGGGTGACATGGCGACCAAGGTGCTCGAGCTGCGCACCTGGGCCGAGGAGCAGGCGCAGAGCCAGGGCACCGGGGAGCGCGACAACGCCCCACGGCACACCGACCGGGAGTGGCGCCAGGTCTCGGTCACCCATCGCGACTGCCTGGGCGCGGCCAAGTGCCCCTTCGGCGAGGAATGCTTCGCCGAGCGGGCCAAGGAGAAGGCGCAGAAGTCCCATCTCGTGGTCACCAACCACTCCCTGTTGGCGATCGACGCCATCGAGGGGGTGCCGATGATCCCCGAGTACGACGCCGTGGTCATCGACGAGGCGCACGAGCTGGTCGCCCGGGTCACCCAGGCGGCGACCGACGAGCTCACCGCCAACGACGTGGAGCGCGCCGCCCGGCGCTCGCAGCGCCACGTGGACGGCACCGAGGCCGACGACCTGGCGGACGCCGGCGAGGCGCTCCGGGTCGCCATGGGCGACGCCGCCGCCGGGCGCTTCACCGCGCTGCCGGCGGACCTGGCCGACGCGTTGGTGCTGGTCCGCGACGCGGCGCGCGCCTGCCTCTCGGCCTACCCCAAGCAGAGCGGCGATACGGCGTCCGAGGCCGGGCCCGATCCGGGCCTGCAGCAGGCCAGGGGAAGCGTCCAGGAGCTGTTCCAGATCGCCGAGCGGATGGCCGAGCACAAGGAGTCCGACGTGCTCTGGCTCGCCGAGGGGGGCGAGCGGATTCCCGCGCGGCTGTGTGTCGCGCCGCTGCAGGTGTGGGCCCAGATGCGCGAGCGACTGCTGAGCGACAAGACGGTGGTCTTCGCGAGCGCCACGCTCAAGCTCGGCGGCGACTTCGGGGTCGTCGCCGGGTCGCTGGGCCTGCGCAAGGACGATGCCGAGCTGCCGTGGCGCGGCCTCGACGTGGGCAGCCCCTTCGACTACGGCAGGCAGGGCATCTTGTACGTCGCCCGCCACCTGCCGACACCGGGGCGCGACGGGATGGTGCCAGCGGTGCTCGACGAGATCGTCGAGTTGATCGACGCCGCCGAGGGTCGCACGCTCGGGCTGTTCTCCAGCCGCCGTGCGGCCGAGGCCGCCGCGGAGGCGGTGCGCAAGCGGCTGCCGCACCTGACCACGCTCGCGCAGGGCGATGCCCAGCTGCCGGAGCTGGCAGCGCAGTTCGTCGGCGATCCGCACACGGTGCTCTTCGGGACGTTGAGCCTGTGGCAGGGCCTGGACGTCCCCGGAGACACCTGCCAGCTGGTGCTGATCGACCGGATCCCGTTCCCGCGCCCGGACGACCCGCTGATGAGCGCGCGCCAGCAGGCTGCCGACAAGGCCGGCGGCAACGGCTTCATGCAGGTAGCCGCCACGCATGCGGCGCTGCTGCTGGCGCAGGGTGCCGGTCGGCTGATCCGCACGACCAGCGATCGCGGTGTCGTCGCCGTCCTGGACCCACGACTGGCGACCGCCCGCTACGGCGGATTCCTCAAGGCCAGCCTGCCGCCGATGTGGCCGACCGTGGACCCGGCGATCGCGCGGCAGGCGCTGCGCCGGCTCGCCGAGTCCGCCGGCTAGCGGATCGGTCCGCCTGCACCACGCTCGACGCAGGACCCCGGAACGAGGTGACCCCGCGCGGCCCGAGGGTCGCGCGGGGTCAGGGACGGGAACAGGCTCAGCGGCGGGCCAGTGCGCTGAACTTCTCCACCTGGTGCATGTCCTTGGGCTGGCCCTCGCAGGAGAAGAGGCCGCCGACCCAGCAGGTCATCCGGGTGCTGGCGTTGGTCATCGTCAGCTCGACGCGCTTGACCTTCTTGGTGCTGAACGGCACCGTGACGGCGCCCTTGCCGGTCTTGGACAGCTTGATCGTCTTCACCTTCGTGGCGCCGTTGCGCAGGAAGACGGTCACCACGGCACCGGGACCGAGCTTCTTGTTCGCCATGTCGAGGCTGAGCCGCAGCCTGGTGTGCTTGCTCTTCAGCCTCTTGCCCTTCGGGACGAAGCGCTCGGTAGCGGCCGCGAGGTGGTTGATCCTCGCGGTGCCGCTGGCGCGCTTGCCGGTGCTGCGCACCTGGTAGGACTTCGTCGCCTTGGCGAGCGGGTAGTGGTTCGCGGCGCCCTCGCTGTAGGTGTGGGCCGGGTTGCGGTTGGCGGCGGCGAACTGGGCGAACGCCTTCTCGATCGGCAGCCCGGCGGCCTTCAGCGCACCCTTGATCGCCTGCAGCGAGTAGGCGTCCGGCGCACCCGGCGTGGCGGCTGCGCGCTCCCACATCGAGCGGATGATCGTCGGCAGGCCGCCCTGTGCCTGCGGTCGGTGCTCGGTGACCCAGCGGAAGAAGATCCAGCCGCCGTACACGCCGAAGGTGGTGTTCTTGTCCAGCGACAGCGCCGGCTTGCCGAGCGGCCCGTAGGGAAGGTACTGGGTGTTGTCGTTGATGGCGGTGTAGACCTCGTCCTCGACCCACACGGCCGTCGACTCCATGAACCAGGAGTCTTCGGTGGCGTCGTAGGCGAACTGCACGGCGTGGAAGAACTCGTGCGCGGCCGTCACGTCGAGGTTGCTGATCGGCGTGCCGCGACCACCGAACTCCGAGGGTGCGAAGTCGTTGTCGAGCACGCAGAACGCCGGCGTGTCGTGGGCGGTGGACCCGGCCCGCGGCTCGGGAGCGCAGTAGCCGTAGTAGCCCTGGCGGCCGACGTCGGCCAGGTAGATGTCGGTCCGGCTGTCGCCGCCCATCGCGCCGTCCGACTCCGGCATCCGGTAGCCGGCGGCCTTATAGGTGGCGTAGATGTGCTCCAGCGTGGAGAGCACGACCGCCGGCGTGATCGCCCCCGCCGGCGCGTCGACGCCGGTGGTCGCGTAGTGCACGCACAACGGCAGTGTCTGGGAGCAGACCGTCTGCTCGCCCGCCAGCTTCGGCCGACTGAGCGCGGACTCCGCCTGCTGGCGGGCGGCGCCCCGCAGGGCGTCGTGCGTCAGCGCGAGGCGTCGCATGTACATGGTGGCGTCGCCGGGCGTGTCGCCGTCGGCGTCGCCCGAGGTGGAGACCCGGGGTAGCAGCGGCACCACCGAGTGGGCAGCGGTCTGGGCCCCGGCCGGGGTCGTGGAGGCGATGACCAGACCCGAGGCCATCAGGGCCAGGAGCGCGGTGAGGAGTGCGAAGGAGCGGGGGAAGGCGCGGTTCACTCAGGCAGTCTAGGGGCCAATTCCCAAACCGCCACGACGCCGCCGATGACGACCATCCAGCCGACCAGCACGTCGAGCACCCAGTGGTTGGCCGTGCCGACGACCACAGCCGCCGTGGTCAGCGCGCCCGCCCAGCCCAGCACCTTCACGATGCGCCAGCGCGCGTAGCGATGGAGCACCAGCGCGCACCACAGCGACCAACCGGCATGCAGCGAGGGGAACGCCGCCAGCTCGTTGGTGATGTGCCCCATGCCCTTGGGGGCCGAGGCGTCGGCGCCCCACCAGCCCTGGTCGGCGTGGAGGGCCAGCACGTCGGTGAAGCCGTCCATGAAGCGTGGGGGAGCGGTCGGCAGCATCAGATAGAGGCAGAGCGCGAAGATCGTGGCGACCATCAGGGCGCGGCGGGCCGGGAGGTAGGCGTCGCGGCCCTTGAAGTAGACCCAGATCAGCACGCCGGCGGTGACGATGTAGTGCGCTGTGGCGTACCAGAAGCAGGCCAACAGGCCGATCGTGTCGTGCCGGACGAAGAACTGGTTGATCGGGTGTTCCCAGTCCAGCCGGACGGCTCGCTCGATCCTGAGCAGCTCCTTGGCCCGGTGCACCGCCGCGTCGCGGTTGTCGCTGGCGAGCAGGCGCGAGGAGGTGTAGCCGATGTAGAGCGCTGTGACCAGGATGAGCTCGCGCAGGCCGGTGCCGACGGGCGCGAGCCGACGCCAGACGGTACGCCGCGTTCCCGGCGTACCGATGATCGCATCGCTCTCGGCGAGCACGTCCTCCCGCACCGCTGGCTCCCTCGTGACAGTGGGACCGGGCCTACCCGATCCCACTGATCCTATGCCCGGCCTCTCACAGACTTCTCAGAACCGCCGTGACCTTGCCCAGGATGCTCGCCTCGGTGCCGTCGATCGGCTCGAGCGAGGAGTTGTGCGGGATCAGCCAGACCTTGCCGTCCTTGCGGCGGAACTCCTTGACGGTCGCCTCGCCGTCGAGCAGCGCGGCGACGAACTCGCCGTTGGTCGCCGTCTGGGCCTGCTGGATGACGATGTAGTCGCCGTCGCAGATCGCGGCCTCGATCATCGAGTCTCCCTTCACGCGCAGCAGGAACAGCTGACCGTCGCCGACCAGCTCCTTGGGCAGCGGGAAGACCGCCTCGGTCTGCTCCTCGGCGAGGATGGGCGCGCCGGCGGCGATCGTGCCGACGAGCGGGATGTAGCGGGCCTCGGGCATCGCGTCGCCGATGTCGGTCTCGTCGAAGGACGACTCGTCGGCGCTGCTGATCGCCTTGCGGGCGGCCAACACCTCGGGCAGGAACACCTCGAGCGCGCGCGGGCGGTGCGGATCGCGCTTGATGAAGCCCTTCTGCTCCAGCACCTTCAGCTGGTGGGCCACCGAGCTGGTCGAGGTGAGGCCGACGGCGGACCCGATCTCGCGCATGCTCGGCGGGTATCCGCGCTTCTCGATGCAGTCGCGCAGGTGCGCCAGGATGCGCTGCTGCCGCGGTGTGAGGCCGGTGGCGTCCGGCGGGCCGTCGGGCAGCTCGGCGAGATTGGTCTCGGTCGGCTCCGGCTTCGAGGTCATGGTGCGACGGTAGTGCGGACGTCGTGCGGGTTCAAACATCTGTTCGAACTCGGCGTGTCGAGATCGCGCGGCGTGCGCCGGGTCGAGAGTCGTGGTTCGGCCGTGTGCGCTCGAATGCGTGTTCGACACGCCGTGCTACGCGGTTCCTTGAGTCGTTCGAACACCTGATCTACTCTCGCTCATGTGTTCGATCGAACGTCTGATCGAAACGGCGCCACCAAAACTGTCGGTGGCCGTCGGTAGACATCGGATCGAACGCGCAAGGTCCCGACTTCCCCAGGAGACTGACATGACCACCATGACCCTCGACCAGCTGCTCGACACGCCGCGCCGGCGCTCCACCGTGCGGCTCACCCGGCGCGGACGTGTCGTGGTCTTCGTGGCGGGCCTGATCGTGCTGCTCGGCCTGGGGCTGCTCATCTCCAACGGTGCCGGGGCGGCCCTTCACTCCGGTGCGCCCGAGACGACTCACTCCGTGGTGGTGGCCCCCGGTGACACGCTGTGGGATCTCGCCTCGCAGGCCGCCCACGGCGGTGACGTGCGCGCGATGATCGATCACATCGAGCAGATCAATGGCCTCTCTGGTGTGAGCCTGTCGGCCGGTCAGACGCTGCGGATTCCGAACTGACCGGACCGGCGCTCAGGGCTCGTAGGACGCGGGCCAGCAGCAGAAGTGCTGCGAAGAGGCAGGCGGCGGCCCCGACGGCCGCCAGGGCCAACAGGGCCCATGCGCGACGCTCGCCACCGCGGGCGTCGGAGCCGAAGTCGATGGCAGAGAAGACCAGGTAGCCCCAGGCGACCACGGCGACGGTCGTGCCCAACGAGAGCGCGAACACGTCCCGACGGAACCTGCGCGGCGGCCGCGCACCCTTTCGAGCGCCTTTTCGCTTGCCCCCGCTCTGTTCCGCCACAGAGCCATTCTCCCTTGTCCGGGCGCCCTCCGGGGGCCGTTCGGCGCGACACGCCGAGACGCCGCGCCGTCACTTGCAAGGCTGGTGGCCGCGGCGTAGGCTCACCACAACATCTAGTACTTACACCGGTGTAGTTATCCACATCTAGTTCACACCCGGGGCCGGTTGGTTGCACATCTTGCAGCCGGTTCTCCACAGCGAAAGCGTCTTCGTCCACAGAGGGCGCGCCTCAGCGATCATCCAGCGACCCTCGAAGGAGGACCTCAGATGCACTGCCCGTACTGCCGGCACAGCGACACCAAGGTCCTCGATTCCCGGGTGGCCGAGGACGGCGGCTCGATCCGGCGGCGTCGCCAGTGCCAGGGCTGCGAGAAGCGGTTCAGCACGGTCGAGCTCATGCAGCTGACGGTGCTCAAGCGCTCCGGCGCGACCGAGCCCTTCACGCGGGACAAGGCGGTGGCCGGCGTGCGCAAGGCGTGCAAGGGCCGTCCGGTGAGCGAGGACCAGCTGGCCTGCCTCGGCCAGGAGGTCGAGGACGCCCTGCGCACGAGCGGGTACGCCGAGGTTCCCGCCCACGAGGTGGGGATGGCGATCCTGGCACCGTTGCGTCAGCTCGACGAGGTCGCCTACCTGCGGTTCGCCAGCGTCTACCGCCAGTTCGAGTCGGCCGACGACTTCGAGGACGAGATAGCGGTCCTCCGCACCGAGCGCAGGCTGCGCCCGGCCGCCGAGGACATGCAGCCGGTCGCCACCGGCTGATCCAGACCGCCCGGGCAGGCCGTGGGGAAGCGTGCCTGCCCGGGCTTCCAAGCACCACAGCACCACGACGCATCGCAACGCATCGCAACCGACGCACGACACGACAATCACGCGACAAGGGGACAAGGCAATGACCGAGACGGTGAGCGGCGCGGGTCACAAGGCTCGCTCCGGTGCGGGGCTGCACCTCGAGCGGGTGTTCAGCACCGAGGGTGTTCACCCCTACGACCAGATCACCTGGGAGCGACGCGACGTCGTCCAGACCAACTGGAAGACCGGAGAGACGGTCTTCGAGCAGCGCGGCGTGGAGTTCCCGGACTCCTGGTCGGTCAACGCCTCCACCATCGTCACCACCAAGTACTTCCGCGGTGCCGTGGGCACGCCGCAGCGTGAGACCAGCCTCAAGCAGCTGATCGACCGCGTGGTGAAGACCTACACCAAGGCCGGGATCGAGCACGGCTACTTCGCGACCGACAAGGACGCGCAGGTCTTCGAGGAGGAGCTGACCTGGCTGCTCGCCAACCAGTACTTCGCCTTCAACTCCCCGGTCTGGTTCAACGTCGGCACCCCGTCCCCGCAGCAGGTCAGCGCGTGCTTCATCCTCTCGGTCGACGACTCGATGGACTCCATCCTCAACTGGTACAAGGAGGAGGGCTTCATCTTCAAGGGCGGCTCCGGTGCCGGTCTGAACCTCTCGCGCATCCGCTCCTCCAAGGAGCTGCTCTCCTCCGGTGGCACCGCGTCGGGTCCGGTCTCCTTCATGCGCGGCGCCGACGCGTCGGCCGGCACCATCAAGTCCGGCGGTGCGACCCGCCGTGCGGCCAAGATGGTCGTGCTCGACGTCGACCACCCCGACATCGAGGAGTTCGTGATGACCAAGGCGCGCGAGGAGGACAAGATCCGCGCGCTGCGCGACGCCGGCTTCGACATGGACCTCGGCGGCCAGGACATCACCTCGGTGCAGTACCAGAACGCCAACAACTCGGTGCGTGTCACCGACGAGTTCATGCGTGCCGTCGAGGAGGGCAGGAAGTTCGGTCTCCGCGCCCGGATGACCGGTGAGGTGATCGAGGAGGTGGACGCGCGCGAGCTGTTCCACAAGATCGCCGTCGCCGCCTGGGAGTGCGCCGACCCGGGCCTGCAGTACGACGACACGATCAACGACTGGCACACCAACCCCGAGACCGGCCGGATCACCGCGTCCAACCCCTGCTCGGAGTACATGTCGCTGGACAACTCCTCGTGCAACCTGGCCTCGCTCAACCTGCTGAAGTTCCTCAAGGACGACGACACCTTCGACGCCAAGCGCTTCGCGCAGGCCTGCGAGTTCGTCTTCACCGCGATGGACATCTCGATCTGCTTCGCCGACTTCCCGACCGAGGCGATCGGGCAGACCACCCGGGACTACCGCCAGCTCGGCATCGGCTACGCCAACCTCGGCGCGCTGCTGATGGCGATGGGCCTCGGCTACGACTCCGAGGGCGGCCGGACCATGGCGGCGGCCATCACCTCGCTGATGACCGGCATCTCCTACAAGCGCTCGGCCGAGCTGGCCGGCGTCGTCGGTCCCTACGCCGGCTACGCCCGCAACGCCGAGGCGCACCAGCGGGTGATGCGCAAGCACCAGGCCGCGAACGACGTCGTACGCTCGATCAACCCGGCCGACCGGACCGTCCTGGAGGCGGCGACCAAGGCGTGGGCGCAGGTCATCGAGCTCGGCAAGGTCAACGGCTTCCGCAACGCCCAGGCGTCGCTGCTCGCCCCGACCGGCACCATCGGCTTCATGATGGACTGCGACACGACCGGCATCGAGCCCGACTTCTCGCTGGTGAAGTTCAAGAAGCTGGTCGGCGGCGGCTCGCTGCAGATCGTCAACCAGACCATTCCGCGGGCGCTGGTCAAGCTCGGCTACCAGGCCGAGCAGGTCGAGGCGATCGTCGACTACATCGCCGAGAACGGCCACGTCGTCGACGCCCCCGGCCTCAAGCCGGAGCACTACGAGGTCTTCGACACCGCCATGGGCAAGCGCGCCCTGCAGCCGATGGGTCACGTCCGGATGATGGCGGCCACCCAGCCGTTCCTGTCCGGCGCGATCTCCAAGACGGTCAACCTGCCCGAGACGGCGACGGTGGAGGAGATCGAGGACGTCTACCTGCAGTCGTGGAAGCTCGGCCTGAAGGCCACGGCCATCTACCGCGACAACTGCAAGGTCGGCCAGCCGCTCTCCGACGCGAAGGCGGAGGACAAGAGCGCGAAGGTCGAGGCGCCCGCCGCTGTCGAGACCAAGGTCGTGGAGAAGGTCGTCTACGCCCCGACGCGCAAGCGCCTGCCCAAGTCCCGCGTCTCGCGGACCACCTCCTTCACGGTGGGTGGCGCCGAGGGCTACATGACCTCCGGTGCGCACGAGGACGGCACCCTCGGCGAGGTCTTCCTCAAGCTCGGCAAGCAGGGCTCGACCCTGGCCGGCGTGATGGACGCCTTCTCGATCGCCACCTCGATCGGCCTGCAGTACGGCGTGCCGCTGGAGACCTTCGTCTCGAAGTTCACCAACCTGCGCTTCGAGCCCGCCGGCCTGACCGACGACGCCGACGTCCGGATGGCGCAGTCGATCATGGACTACATCTTCCGCCGCCTCGCGCTGGACTACCTGTCCTTCGAGGACCGGGCCGCCCTCGGCATCTACTCCGCCGAGGAGCGTCAGCGCTACCTGGAGACCGGCTCCTACGACGTGGTCGGGGAGACCGGCTCGGCGGCCGAGCTGATCGAGGACGCTCCTGCCATCGCCCCCAAGGCGCCGGCGGCCGAGGCCCACGTCCTCTCGCCCGAGGAGCTCGACGCGGTCGAGACCAAGGCTGAGGAGGCGGTCACCGCTGCCGCCACCGAGGCCCCCAAGACCGCCCACACCACCGCCGAGCTGCTCGAGCAGATCTCCGGCATGGCCGTGGACAGCCCGCTGTGCTTCACCTGCGGCACCAAGATGCGCCCGGCCGGCTCCTGCTACGTCTGCGAGGGCTGCGGCTCGACCAGCGGTTGCAGCTGATCGGCTGATCGACTCCCACCTGGGTGGTCTCCGGCGTACGAGGTACGCCGGGGGCCACCCAGGTCTCGTTCCGCCCCGGTGACGGCGCTCGGGCTACCGGGCGATGTGCTGCAGCGCCCAGGAGTTCCCGTCCGGGTCACTGAAGTAGGCGTAGCGGACGCCGCCGCCCAGGTCCTGGATGTCGGAGACGTCGACGCCGCGCCCGCGCAGGGCGTCGCGCACCGCCTCCAGGTCGTCGACGACGAGGTGCAGACCCACCACCGGCGCGGCGTCGGGGTCGCCGATCCCGACGCCGACGACGACCGAGCACGCCGACCCGGGCGGCGTCAGCTGCACCACGCGCATGCCGTTGCCGGGCTCGACGTCGTGGTCGAGAGTGAACCCGACCTGCTCGAGGTAGAACGCCTTGCTCCGATCGACGTCGGTCGAGCGCAACGGGACCAGCTCCAGGCGCATCTGCATGACGCACTCCTCATCTCCGCGGATGTGACGGCACCCAGCATCACCCATCACGGCCTCCGAGGGCCGAGGATGGTGCCGTGAGACTCCGCTCCCCGCTGGCCGCCGTTCCCCTGATCGCCCTCGCGGCACTGCTGGGCGCCATGCTCGTCGCCGGTCTGCAGCCCGGCGCCCGCGCGGGGACGGTGATCAGGCCGCTCCCGGCAGGCACCCGGTTCGACTACCAGCTCGGCGGCGTACGCAGCGTGCCCGCCGGCGTCGGCATCGTGGTGCGCGACCGGACCGCGCAGCCGCTCGCGGGCCACTACAACGTCTGCTACGTCAACGGCTTCCAGACCCAGGTCGACCAGAGGCGGTTCTGGCGCAAGCGGATGGGCCTGGTCCTGCAGCGGCACGCTCATCCGGTCACCGACACGGCCTGGGGGGAGTGGCTGCTCGACATCGGTACGGCGGCCAAGCGCACCCGACTGGCCCGCATCGTCGGCCGCTGGACGGACGGCTGCGCCCGGCACGGGTTCGACGCGGTCGAGTTCGACAACCTGGACTCCTTCACCCGCTCGCACGGACTGCTCACGCGCGCTGACGCCACCCGCTTCGCACGGTTGCTCGTGCGCGGGGCGCACCGGGCCGGGTTGGCCGTCGGGCAGAAGAACCTGGCCGACTTCGACGGTCGCACAGTCGGCTACGACTTCGCGATCGCCGAGGAGTGCGGCCGCTACCACGAGTGCGGCGACTACCGTGCGCACTACGGTGGCGCCGTGCTCGCGGTCGAGTACCGGGCGCGTGACCTCGCGGCCGACTGTCGGCGGTACGGGACGAGCCTCGACGTCGTGCTGCGCGATCGCGACCTGGCCCCCGACGGCGTACGGCGCTGGTGTCCCACGGCCGGCTGAGCGGCACGGCACAATCTCGACCATGCGCACCGCCGAGGAGCTGATCGCCGAGGCCGCCGCGGCGGACGTGTCCGGCTGGGGGTTCGGCTGGCTGGAGGGCCGGGCGAGCGAGGAGCGGCCGCCCTGGGGGTACGCCGGCATCCTCGCCGACCGGCTCGCGAGGGCGAGCGTCGCGCTCGACCTCGATACCGGCGGAGGCGAGGTGCTGGCGCAGGCCCTGGCGCGAGCGAAGCGGCAACCGGCCCGGATGCATGCCTGTGAGGCCTGGCCGCCGAACGCGGCGCGAGCGCGGTCGCTGCTCGAGCCGCGCGGCGTGGAGGTGCACGAGGTCCCGCCCGGCGCGGAGCTGCCCTTCGACGACGGGAGTTTCGACCTCGTCACCGCGCGTCACCCGGTGACGCCGCCCTGGGCGCAGATCGCGCGGGTGCTGGCGCCGGGCGGCCAGTACGTCGCCCAGCACGTGGGGCCGGCCTCGGCCTTCGAGCTGATCGAGTTCTTCCTCGGACCGCTGCCTGAGCACCGCGCCGCCCGGGCGCCCGAGCGAGAGGCGGCGGCGGCCGCGCAGGCTGGCCTGGTGGTCACCGACCTGCGCACCGCACGCTGCCGGATGGAGCTGTACGACATCGGCGCCGTGGTCTGGTTGCTGCGCAAGTGCGTGTGGTGGGTGCCCGACTTCGACGTCGAGCGCTACAGCGACCGTCTCCTCGCCCTCGATGAGCTCATCCGTGCCGAGGGTGGGTTCGTGGCCCACGCGACACGGCACCTGGTCGTGGCGCGCAGGCCGGACTGAGGGCCGCTGCGCCGGAGCCGGCGGTGTCGAGCGGCGCGGCGTCCGCGTCGCTCAGGCGCCGACGCATTGCCCCTCGCCGTCGTTCGCGGTGGTCGCGACCGCTTACTGCGCGGCGCGGTCAGGCCCCTGCGACCGGACCTTGCGGACATGCTCGAGCGAGTCCCGCAGCTCGGTCAGCCACTCGTCGCTGTGCTGCTGCACCAGACGCACACACCAGCCCAGCGCGTCGCTCCGACTGCGCGCGACCCCCGCCTCCACGAGCAGGTCGAGCACCTGTCGCTCGGGTTGCCGCAGCCGGGTCATCACCGGTGCCGACACGTTGGTGAACACCGCCCGGACGTCGCCGCAGTCCACCCCCCACGACACCTTGCGGCCGAACCGGCGCTCGGCCTCCCGGGCGACGCCCATCCGGGCCTCCCGCGTGCGTTCGCGGAACTCCGCGATCCTGCCCTCGACGGTCGCCGCCCGCTCCGCCTCGCTGGCCTCGGCCGCGACGTCCGGCTCGCCGATGCGGCCGATCACGGTGATCTCCTCACGATCGACGCTGACCTCGGACAGCGCGTCCCACAGTCCCTCCGGCAGCCGGCCGGTCAGCCAGCCGCGCAATTCCCCTGTATTCATGTAATCAAAATTACTCCGTCCGGGAGGATGCGCAAGGGCCGCCTCCGAAGTGATGTCGGCCACCTTTGCCGCTTAAGTCGACCGAACAACTCCACCATATTTCTGCCGCCCGGTTGACGGAAAAAATACGAGTTCCTAACGTGACTTAGGTGTCAAGGTCCGCAACCGTCCAGGCGCTGGTGCGCCGGACGCACGAGCAGCGCGTGCTCGCGGTGCTCCGCGAGCGCGGTGCGATGAGCCGCGCCCAGATCGCCGCGCGGGTCGGGCTCTCGCGGACGACGCTCTCGGAGATCACCGCCGAGCTCATCGCTCGCGGCGCCGTGGTGGTGGCCCGAACCGACCTCGACCTGCGTCAGGGCAGCGGCCGGCCGGCCGAGCTCCTGGCTCTCGACCCCGGAGCCGGCCAGTTCGTGGGCGTCGACCTCGGGCACAGCCGGGTCCGGGTGATGATCGCCGACGCGGCCCACGAGGTGATCGCCGCAGGCGTGCAGCAGTACGACGCCAGCACGCCGTGGCCGGGGCGACAGGACGCCGGCTTCGGTCTGCTCGACCGCGTGGCCGCCGAGCACGGCCTGCACTTCGGCGCGCTCCAGGGCGTCGCCGTCGGGGTTGCAGGGCCCGACGCCAGCATCCGTCACCAGGTCCGCGCCGCCTTCGCCGAGCGGTTCGGCGCTCCGGTCCTCGTCGACAACAACACCCGCTTCGCGGCTCTCGCCGAGGCGATGTCGGACGACGAGGGCGCTGCAGCGGACCTCGCCTACGTCCGGGTCTCGGAGGGCATCGGCGGCGGCCTCGTGATCGGCGGCCGGCTGGTCCCCGGCGGCCGCGGCGGCGCCGGCGAGTTCGGGCACGTCCGCGTCGTCGAGGACGGCCACGACTGTCGGTGCGGCAAGCGCGGCTGCCTGGAGACCGTCGCCTCGATCGGCGCCCTCCTCGCCGAGGCGCGACGCCACGGAGCCCGCGTCACGGACGGCCAGGGCCTGCGCGACGCCGTCGCCGCCAACGACCCCGCCGCCACCGCGGCGATCGACCGCGCCGCCGACCTGCTCGGCCGGGTCCTGGCCGATGCAGCGCTCATGCTCAGCCCGGCATGCGTGGTGATCGGGGGAGAGCTCCCCGTGCTGGCGCCGTACGTCGTGGACCGCATCGCGGCGATCATCGCCACCGAGCTCGAGGCGGTGGGCACCGGGCTGCCGACCGTGCGGGCAGCCCTTCTCGGTGACGAGGACGGCGCCCGGGGCGCCATCGCCGCGCTGTACCACTCCTCACCGCTGCTGGCGGAGTACGACCTTGCCTCGGTGGCTGACGAGCCCGCCGACGCCGAACCCTGGAGAGCACGTGCCTGACCTACCCGCCGACCCCCTGCTCGAGTCCGTCGCCGCGTCCGAACGACGGCGCGCCCCGCTGCCCGCCGTCGCGGCAGCTGCGACGCCGGCGCCGCCACGCCGCCGACGACAGCTCTCCCGCACCGGTGCGCTGGCGCTCAACCTGCTCTCCGCCGTCGTCGGGGTGCTGATCTGGTGGGCGCTGGAGGCGGCCGGCCTCAACCTGCCGACGCCCTGGGCGGTCGTGAAGGACGCCGGTCACCTGCTCGCCAACGGAACCCTGGAGCAGGACGCCCTGGCCAGCCTCCGGCGCGTGCTGATCGGCTTCTGCCTCGGCTGCGCGCTCGCCGTGCCGGTCGGCTTCCTGATGGGGTGGTATCCGGTCGCTCGGGCGCTGATCGAGCCGTGGGTGCAGTTCTTCCGCACCATCCCGCCACTCGCGCTGATCCCGCTGGCAGTGGTGCTGTTCGGCATCGACGAGACGCCGAAGATCCTGGTCATCTTCCTGGCCGCGTTCCTGTCCTGCGTGATCGCGGCGTTCCAGGGCGTGATCAGCGTCGACCGCACGCTGATCAACGCCGCCCGGGTGCTCGGCGCCGGCGATCTGACCATCTTCCGCCGCGTGGTGGTCCCCGCCTCCATGCCCTACATCCTGGTCGGCATGCGCGTGGGCCTCGGCTCCTCGTGGGCGACGGTGGTCGCCGCGGAGCTGATCGCCGCGCAGCAGGGCCTGGGCTTCCGGATGCAGAGCGCGGAGCTCTACTACGACCTGCCGACGATCTTCGTCGGATTCATCACCATCGGCATCCTCGGCCTCCTGATGGACCGGATCCTGCTCGTGGCCGAGCGCCGTCTGACCGTCTGGCAGGAGCGCCGATGACAGCCGTGTCCACCCCCGCCCAGCCCAAGATCGCCGTACGCGGTGTCGGCAAGCGATTCGGCGACTTCACCGCGCTGGGGGAGGTCGACCTCGAGCTGGCAGCGAACGAGTTCGTCACCGTCGTGGGTCCCTCCGGGTGCGGCAAGAGCACCCTGCTCAACATCCTGGCCGGCCTGGAGGAGCCCACCAGCGGCCAGGCGCTCGTCGACGGTGCACCGGTCGACGGCCCGAGCCCCGAGCGCGGCGTGATCTTCCAGCAGTACGCGCTGTTCCCCTGGCTCACCGTGCGGGCCAACGTCGAGTTCGGCCTGCGGACCGCGCGCGTGCCGAAGGCCGAGCGCCGTCGGCGCGTCGACCACTACCTCGAGCTGGTGGGGCTCTCCGACTTCGCCGAGAAGCTGCCCAAGACGCTCTCCGGGGGCATGAAGCAGCGTTGCGCGATCGCGCGGGCGTACGCCGCCGACCCGGCGATCCTGCTGATGGACGAGCCCTTCGGTGCCGTCGACGCGCTCACCCGCGTCCGGCTGCAGGAGCAGCTGCTCGACACCTGGAGCCGCGAGCGCCGCACCGTCCTGTTCATCACCCACGACGTCGACGAGGCCGTCTTCCTGGCCAACCGGGTGGTGGTGATGGCGGCCAACCCCGGCCGCATCCAGGAGATCGTCGACGTCGACCTGCCCTACCCCCGGACCGAGGAGGTCCGGCTCAGCCCCGCGTTCACCGCGCTGCGCAACCGGGTGTGGAGCGCCGTCTACCACCAGGGGACGCCACCGGCAGCGCGCTGACCACCCCACACCACCCCTCACCACCCACCCCTCACCCCTCACGCTGCCGGCCAGGCCGGGAGCGCGGCCGCACTGCCCTCGCGGGCGGCCGGATCCACGCCCTACCGAAAAGAGAACGACCATGAAGAAGCTCCTGGCCCTCGCCGGTGCCGCCGCCTCCCTCGCCCTGACCCTGACCGCCTGCGGCTCCGGCGGTGACTCCGCGAGCGGCACGACGAAGATCACCTTCGGCTACATCGGCGACTTCAACGGCACCAGCCTGCTGGCCGTCGCCGACAAGCAGGGGCTGTGGAAGAAGGCCGGCCTCGACGTGGACACCAAGGTCTTCACCGACGGGCCGACCCAGATCCAGGCGCTGGGCGCCGGCAGCCTGAACTACGGCTACATCGGTCCCGGCGCTGTCTGGCTGCCGGCCTCCGGCAAGGCCAAGATCATCGCGATCGACACCCTCGGCGGCGCCGACCGCGTCATCGCCCAGCCGGGCATCACCTCGATGGCCGACCTCAAGGGCAAGAAGATCGGCGTGCCGGCGGGCACCTCGGGCGACATGATCCTCGGGCTGGCGCTGAAGAAGGCCGGCATGACCGACAAGGACGTGGACATCGTCCCGATGGACGCCGCGACCATCGTGACCGCCTTCGACACCGGCAAGATCGACGCCGCCGGCATCTACTACCCGACCATCGACACCATCAAGCAGAAGGTCCCGAACCTGGTCGAGCTCGCCCAGGACAGCGACTTCGAGCAGGACTTCGGCTTCCCGACCGCGTTCGTCTCCCAGACGAACGCCGACAAGGCGACGACCACCAAGGTCGACCAGGTCCTGCGCGAGGCGATGGACTACCGGGCGGCGCACACCAGCGAGGCGATCGCCGACACCGCGGCGATGCTCAAGCAGACGGTGGCCGCCGTGACCGCCGACGCCAGCCACGACAAGCTGCTCACCTCGGCCCAGCTCGACACCATGACCCAGAACGGCACCGTCGACACCTGGCTGACCTCGCTGGAGAACTACTTCGTGGGTGCCGGCAAGATCACCAAGGCCACCGACCCGAAGACGTTCTACCTCGGCGACCAGTTCGTGGCGGCCGGCAAGTGACCCAAGCCGCAACGGATCTCGGGAGGTCGTCGAAGCGCACGAACGTGCTCTTCTTGATGACCGATCAACATCGGGTGGACACCCTCGGCGCCTACGGCAACAGCCGGGTGCCGACACCCGCACTGGACGGGCTGGCCCGCAGCGGCACGCGGTTCGATCGCTGGTACACCCCCACCGCGATCTGCACCCCCGCGCGGGCCAGCCTCCTCACCGGCCAGGCGCCGTTCCGGCACAAGGTGCTGGCCAACGCCGAGCGCAACGTCGGATACGTCGAGGACCTCCCCGAGGACGTCTTCACCTTCCCCGTCGCGCTGCGTGAGGCCGGCTACAACACCGGTCTGGTCGGCAAGTGGCACGCCGGCAGTCGCCGGGAGCCGGCCGACTTCGGGCTTGACGGCGTGCACCTGCCGGGCTGGCACAACCCCGTGGACCACCCGGACTACCTGGCCTACCTCGCCGAGCGCGGGCTGCCGCCGTACCGGATCAGCGACCGGGTGCGCGGCACGCTGCCCAACGGAGGGCCCGGCAACCTGCTGGCGGCGCGGCTGCACCAGCCGGTGGAGGCCACCTTCGAGCACTACCTGGCGACCCGTGCGATCGAGTTGCTCGAGCGGTACGCCGAGGACGCTCACCGGGAGGACAAGCCGTTCTACCTGGGCCTGCACTTCTTCGGGCCGCACCTGCCCTACGTCATCCCGGACGAGTACTTCGACCTGATCGATCCCGCGACGGTCGCCTTGCCGCGCTCGATCGCCGAGACCTTCGCCGACAAGCCGCCGGTGCAGGCGAACTACAGCGCGCACTGGACCTTCGACACCATGCCGATCGAGGTCACGCGCAAGCTGATCGCCGTGTACTGGGGCTACGTCGCGCTGATCGACGAGCAGATCCAGCGGGTGCTCGACGCGGCGGCGCGGCTGGGCCTGATTGAGGACACGGCTGTCTTCTTCACCTGCGACCACGGTGAGTTCACCGGCAGTCACCGGCTGCACGACAAGGGCCCGGCGATGTATGAGGACATCTACCGCACCCCCGGCATCGTGCGGATCCCGGGCGGCCCGTCCGGCCAGGTCCGCGAGGAGTTCGTCAGCCTGCTCGACTGCACGGCCACCATCCTCGAGCTGGCCGGGCTCGACCCGAAGCCGGCCGTCGACTCGCGCAGCCTGCTGCCTCTCCTCAACGGGGAGCAGCCGGCGTGGGAGCCGGATCTGGTCGCGGAGTTCCACGGGCACCACTTCCCCTACCCGCAGCGCATGCTGCGCGAGGATCGCTACAAGCTGGTGGTCAACCCGACCGACACCTGCGAGCTCTACGACCTGCAGACCGACCCCGACGAGCTGCAGAACCGGTTCCACCACCCGGAGCTGGCCGAGGTCAGGGCGCGGATGATGCGGCGGCTGTACACGATCCTGCGCGAGCGCGACGACCGGTTCTACCACTGGATGACCTCGATGTACGACGTCGGCGAGCTCGACTACGACCCGATGATGAGCGGCCTCGACGAATCGACGTACGCCGGCGCGGAGACCGGTGTGGAGGCCGGTGCGCAGGAGGCCGCCGGGGGCGGGCGCGCATGACCCGGCGGCCCAACGTGGTCGTGATCCTGACCGACGACCACGCCGCGCACGCGATCTCGGCGTACGGCTCGGTGGTCAACCGGACGCCGCGGATCGACGAGATCGGCGAGCTCGGCTGGCGCGTCGAGCACTGCTTCGCCACCAACAGCCTGTGCTCGCCCAGCCGGGCCTCGATCCTGACCGGTACCTACAGCCACGTCAACGGCGTGACGACCCTGGTCACGCCGATCGACGCGAGCCAGCCGACCTTCGTCTCCCAGCTGAAGGCGGCCGGGTACCGCACGGCTGTCTTCGGCAAGTGGCACATGGGTGAGGGCCCCGGGCACGACCCCGAGGGCTTCGACGAGTGGCAGGTCTTCCTCGACCAGGGCGAGTACGTCGACCCGCAGCTGCTCTCCCGCGACGGTCTGCGCGTGGTGCCGGGCTACGCCACCGACATCGTCACCGATCTCGCCCTGGACTGGATCGACGCACTGCCGGGTGACGACCCGTGGTGCGTGCTGGTGTGGCACAAGGCGCCGCACCGGCCCTGGGTCCCCGACCCGGCCCGCAGCACCCGCGTGGCCGGGTCGGTCCCGGTGCCGGCGACGTTCGACGACGACTACGCCACCCGCACATCGTCGGCACGCCGTGCGGCGATGCGTATCGCCGAGCACCTGACCGCCGAGGATCTCAAGGTCGACCCGCCGGCGGGGCTGAGCTACGACGACCTAGCGCTGTGGAAGTACCAGCGGTTCATGGCCGACTACCTGGCCTGCGTGGAGTCGGTCGACGACAGCGTCGGACGGATCGTCGACCACCTGCGCTCGCGCGAGGACCTCGACGACACGCTGCTGCTCTACGCCTCCGACCAGGGGTTCTTCCTCGGCGACCACGGCTGGTTCGACAAGCGGTTCATGTACGAGGAGTCGCTGCGGATGCCGCTGCTGCTCAGCTACCCCCGACGCCTGCCGGGCGGCGGCGTCTTCGAGGAGATCGTGACGAACGTCGACTGGGCGCGCACGATCCTGGACGCCTGCGACGTCGAGCCGCACCCCCGAATGCAGGGCCGCTCGTTCTGGCCGGACCTCGTGGGCGAGCCCGTCGAGCCGCCGGCGGAGGGGATGTACTACCGCTACTGGGAGCACGACGACGTGTTCCACAAGGCCCCCGCGCACTACGGCTACCGCTCCGAGCGCTACAAGCTCGTCTACTTCTACAACGACGGTCTGGGTCTGCCCGGGACCGGCAGCTGGACCTATCCGGGCGAGTGGGAGCTCTACGACCTGCTCGAGGATCCGCACGAGCTGCGCAACGTGGCCGAGGATCCCGCCTACGCCGAGATCCGGGCGCGGCTGGAGGTCGAGCTGTGGCAGGCTCAGGCCCGGGTCGGCGACACGCCCCACCCGGGGCAGCCACGTCCGGCCCTGCACGAGGAGGATCGATGAGTGCCTGCTGCGCGCCGGGGCGCGGGGGCGAGCCGCACGAGCACCGCACCGCGAGCGAGCCGGAGCTGCTGGACATCGGTGCGCGACCCGACGGTGCCCACGCCGTGACGCAGGTGGCGATCCCGACGCAGGAGTTCGCGATGGGCGACGCGCACGGCGACGGGGCGCGGGCCGACGGTGAGACCCCCGTCCACCCGGTGCGGCTGGCGGCGTACGGGATCGACGCGACGACGGTGACGGTGGCCGACTTCGCGGCCTTCGTCGAGGCGACCGGCCACGTCACCGAGGCGGAGAGCTTCGGCTACTCGGCCGTCTTCCACCTCCACCTGTCGCCGGCCGATCGGAGGGCAGTGGTCGGCCAGCCGCCGCAGACGCCCTGGTGGCTGGGGGTGCGCGGCGCGGATTGGCGGCACCCGCACGGGCCGTCGTCGTCGATCGCAGGCCGCGAGGACCATCCGGTCACGCACGTGAGCTGGAACGACGCCCAGTCCTACTGTCGCTGGACGGGGCGTCGGCTGCCGACCGAGGCGGAGTGGGAGTGCGCCGCGCGCGGCGGTCGCGCCGGCGAGCGCTACCCGTGGGGTGACGAGCTGCCGGCCGGCACGTGGCCGGTGAACATCTTCCAGGGCACCTTCCCCACCGACGACACCGCGGAGGACGGCTGGTCCGGGACGGCTCCGGTGCGGGCCTTCCCTGCTCAGGGCTACGGCCTGTTCCAGATGGTCGGCAACGTGTGGGAGTGGTGCGCCGACTGGTTCGCACCGGACTGGTACGGCCGCTCTCCCGTCGCCTCGCCGACCGGTCCGCGCGACGGCTCGATGCGTGTCATCCGCGGCGGCTCGTTCCTGTGCAACGACTCCTACTGCAACCGCTACCGCAGCGCGGCCCGCTCGGCGAACACGCCCGACTCCTCGACCAGCAACATGGGCTTCCGCACGGTGGCGCGCTGAGGGCGGAGCCCCAGCGCGCCACGGTCGGGTGACGGGGTGGCTCAGTCGCCGGGCCACTCGCCGGTGGCCCGCTCGAACAACCTCGCTCCGCCCCGGTCGATCAACGCCCGTACGGCGGCGAAGATCGCGCCCTGGACCAGCGCGGCGGCCACCACCTGACCCAGGCCGTAGTCCGACTCCAGCGGCTTGGGCGGGTGGTCCTCCTCGCCCGGGACGGCCTTCTTCCAGATCAGCTGCACGATCTGCCCCGCGACCAGCCCGCCGAGCATGCTGGCGATGATGCCCCAGGGCCGGTACAGGATCTTGGCTGACGTGCTCGTGGCCATCATTCCTCCTTGCCGCGGCTCTCCCGGAGCCGTCGTCCCAATGCGATGTCCTTCTCCTGCTTGCGCTCGGCCTTCTCGATCTGCTTGGTGTCGCGCGGTTCGAGCTGCAGGTCGCGCTCGGCCGCGATGCCGGCCTGCAGTTGGCGGCCCCGCTCGAGCTCGGCGTCCAGCTCGGCACCGAAGAGCAGCGCCAGGTTGGTGATCCACAGCCACAGCAGGAACACGATCACCCCGGCGAGGGAGCCGTAGGTGCGGCCGTAGTGGCTGAAGCCCGCGACGTACAGACCGAAGGCGGCCGACGCGACGATCCAGACGAGGATCGCCACCGCCGCGCCCACGCTGATCCAGCGGAACTTCGGCTGCTTGACGTTGGGGGTGGCCCAGTAGAGCAACGCCACGACCAGCATGACCATCGCCAGCATGACCGGCCACTTGGCGATGTCCCAGACCAGGACGGCGGTGTTGCCGATCCCGATCTGGTCGCCGACGGCCTTGGCGGCCGGCCCGGTCACCACCAGCCCGAGCAGCACGGCCGCGCAGAGCACGACGGTGATCAGCGTGACCAGCAGCATGATCGGGCGCAGCTTCCACACCGGACGTCCCTCGGCGAAGCCGTAGATCCGGTTCATGCCGCGACCGAACGCGTTGACGTAGCCGGACGCCGACCACAGCGCGACCACGATGCCGATGACCAGCGCCAGGCCGTTGCCGCGCGAGGTGCTGAGCTCGGTGAGCAGCGGCTCGACGTTGTTGGCCACCGAGGTGATGCCGATCTGGCGCAGGATGTCGATGATCGCGTTGATGGTGCTGGGGCCCTGCCCGACCAGGCCGATCAGGGAGAGCACAGCGATCACGGCGGGGAACAGAGCGAGCACCGAGTAGTACGTCAGCGCGGCGGCGAGGTCGGTGCACTGGTCGGTGCCGAACTCCCGGAACGTGCGGCGGGCGATGTAGCGCCACGACGGCTTCTTGATGTCGGTGGGCGAGTCGGGCTTCGCCTCCTCCCGGCTGCCGTGACGGGGCAGGTGCGCGTCGTGCGTGCTCATCGGCGCTTCCGCCACACGATGAAGGCGACGGTGAGCACGGCTGCCACCGCGAGGCCGACGCCGACGCCGCGCGCTCGGGGGTCGTGCGCCAGCTCGTCGGCGCGGGCCTGGGCTCGTCCCTTCACGTCGAGGCGCTCGGTCAGAGCACCGACGGTGTCGGCGAGCTCGGCGCGGGTGCGCTCGATGTCGGCGCGCAGCTCCTCGGGCGTCTGCGGGGTGTTGTTCTGCTCGGTCATCGGTGCGCCGCCTCCTTCGCCGTCTCGACGTCGCGCTGGGTGCTCGCCATCGCCTCGGTCGGCACCGGAGGCGCAGCGGCGCGCACCGAGTTGCGGCCCACGAGCGCGGCGATGCCGGCCACGGCGAAGAGCACCACGGCGACGATCAGCGCCGCGAGCCAGGCGTCCACCGCCAGCGCCAGGGCGAGGACGGCGGTGGCGATCAGGGTGCCGAGGCCGAAGAGCGCGATGAGCCCGGCAGCACCGAACATGCCGACGCCGACGCCTGCCTTCTTCGCCTTGCCGCTCACCTCCAGCTGGGCCAGCCGCAGCTCGTCACGGACCAGCCGGGTGACCTCGTGCGAGAGCTGGCTGACCAGCTCGGGGGTCGAGGCGGGCTTGGACGGAGTCGGGGACGCGAGAGCGGCCGAGGCGTCGGACACGGGCTCCGGCCGGTCCTCGAGATGGTCCGTGGGCTGGACCGAGGGGATGTCGTTGGTCATGGTGCCCTCCTGAACGTGCGAGAGTCGTGCACCCACCACGGTGCCCACCCGGCGCTCGCTGATGCCCGCAGCCCAGCGCGCGTCCCGTCCCCGCCGGTCCAGCTCGTCGGCTCAGAGCCGCTTGCGCAGGAAGGCCGCGATGTCGTCGAGGGCCAGCCGCGCAGCCGGGACGACGCCCGGCAACGACACGAAGCCGTGGATCGCCGGCCCGTAGTCGCGCAGGTGCACCTCGACGCCCGCGGGGCGCAACCGGTCTGCGTACCGCGAGCCGTGATCACGCAGCGGGTCGTGCCCGGCGGTGAGGATCAGCGTCGGCGGCAGCCCCGCGTGCGAGTCGGCGCGCAGGGGAGATGCCTGCCAGTCCTCCACGCCGTACTGCTCGCCGAGGTAGAGGCGGGAGAAGATGTGCATCTGGGTGGAGGTCAGGACCGGCGCGTGCGCATGCTCCTCCTCGGAGGGGTAGCGCTCGTACATCTCGACCGCGGGGTAGATCAGGACCTGCGCGCGCAGGGCCGGGCCGCCCGCCTCGCGGGCGTGGAGGGCGCACACGGCGGCCAGGTTGCCACCGGCGCTGTCGCCCATCACGGCCAGCCGGGTGGCGTCCCCGCCGAGGTCGGCAGCGTGGTCGGCGATCCATCGCAGCACCGCCCAGGCATCGTCGGCCGCGGCCGGATAGGGGTGCTCGGGCGCGAGCCGGTAGCTCGGCGAGACGACCACCGCACCGACCGCGGCCGCGACGTGGGAGGCCAGCCACGCAGACTGCTCGGGTGCTCCGAGGCACCAGCCGCCACCGTGCAGGTTGACGACGATCGGCAGCGCGGCGCCGGGCCGTGCCGCGGCCGGGCGGTGGACGAGCAGCCGCTGCGTGCCTCCGTTCACCTCGGCGGTGCGCTCCGTGGTCACGACGCCGGTCGCGATCCGGCCGAAGAGGGCCCGACCGACGACTGTCTCGCGCAGCCGGTCCCGCCGCCCGCGCAACGCGATCATCTCGTGGGCGTCGGCGGGCTCGGGGGCGAACCGCTTGAGCACGGTCGCGAAGATCCGGGTGCGCAGGGCGAGGGGTGCAGGCATGAGGGCATCCTGCCGAACAAACCTCACCGGTGGTCCTGAATGAACCGCCGATCCACGGGCTACCTCGCCTCATGACCACCAGCAGCATCGAGCTCGGCCGGCCCCTGTCAGGCGACGTGATCGACCTGATCATCGACGATCACCGTCTCTTCGAGCAGCTCCTGCGCCAGCTGCGCGACCAGACCCAGGACCGCGACGCGGTCCGCCAGGCGTTCGCCGACGTACTGATCGCGCACGGCGAGGCCGAGGAGGAGCTCGTCTACCCGATCCTGCGGCGCAAGGCCGCCGACATCGGCGAGCACGAGGTCGAGCACGGCCACGAGGAGCATGCCGAGGGCAACGAGGCCCTGCTCGCGGTGCTCGAGCTGAAGGGCACCGACACCCAGGCCTTCACCGATGCGGTCGAGGAGCTCAGCAACCTGATCACCCACCACATCGCCGAGGAGGAGCTGACCATCCTCTCCCCGGCGCGGGTCGAGGTGGGGGAGCGGGTGCGTCACGACCTGGGCGAGAAGTGGGCCGCGCGCCGCAACCAGCTCATCGACGAGCATTGCGGGGCCATCCCCAACGTGCGGCGCATCGTCGAGGACGCCCGCAAGGAGGGCCTGCTCGACGACGACGACGACGAGTGAGGGCCCGACGACCCCCGGGTCAGACGTCGTCGGCGTCCACGATCCGGTAGGCGTAACCCTGCTCGGCGAGGAAGCGCTGCCGGTTGGCGGCGAAGTCGGCGTCCACGGTGTCGCGCGAGACGACGGTGTAGAAGTGCGCCACCTTGGTGGCTCCGGACTCCGTCGGGGTGCCGGGCCGCAGCAGCCGGCCCAGCCGCTGCGCCTCCTCCTGTCGCGAGCCGTAGGAGCCTGAGACCTGGATCGCCACCTCCGCAGAGGGCAGGTCGATGGAGAAGTTGGCGACCTTGGAGACCACCAGCAGCCCGATCTCGCCGGAGCGGAAGGCCTCGAAGAGCCGCTGTCGCTCCTTGACGGGCGTCTCCCCGGAGATCACCGGCGCGTCCAGGTCCTCGGCGAGCTCGTGCAGCTGCTCGAGGTACTGCCCGATGACCAGCGTCGGAGCGCCCGCGTGCTTGGCGACGAGCCGCTCCACCACCGACACCTTCTCGCGGGCGCACGACGCGAGCCGGTACCGCTCCTCCGGCTCGGCTGTGGCATAGGTCAGCCGGTCGGCGGAGGGCAGGGTGACCCGCACCTCGACGCAGTCGGCGGGTGCGATGTACCCCTGCGCCTCGATGTCCTTCCACGGCGCGTCGTAGCGCTTGGGACCGATCAGCGAGAACACGTCGCCCTCGCGGCCGTCCTCGCGCACCAGCGTCGCCGTCAGCCCGATCCGGCGCCGCGCCTGCAGGTCGGCGGTCATCCGGAAGATCGGTGCCGGCAGCAGGTGGACCTCGTCGTACACGATGAGGCCCCAGTCGCGGGCGTCGAGCAGCTCCAGGTGCGGGTAGACGCCCTTGCGGCGGGTGGTGAGCACCTGGTACGTCGCGATGGTGACGGGGCGGATCTCCTTGATCGTCCCGCTGTACTCGCCGATCTCCTCGGGCGTCAGCGACGTCCGCTTGACCAGCTCGTCCTTCCACTGGCGAGCGCTGACGGTGTTGGTCACCAGGATCAGGGTCGTCGCCTGGGCGTGCGCCATCGCCGCGGCGCCGACGAGGGTCTTGCCGGCGCCGCACGGCAGCACCACCACGCCCGAACCACCGTGCCAGAACGACTCCGCCGCCTCGGCCTGGTAGGGCCGCAGCGACCAGCCGTCCTCGGCGAGCTCGATGGCGTGGGCCTCGCCGTCGACGTACCCGGCGAAGTCCTCGGCCGGCCAGCCCAGCTTCAGCAGCGCCTGCTTGAGGTTGCCGCGCTCGGAGGGGTGGACGGCGACGGTGTCGTCGTCGATACGGGCACCGAGCATCCCGGCGACCTTCTTGGCCCGCAGCACCTCCTCGAGCACCGGGCGGTCGTTGCTGGCGAGGACGAGCCCGTGCACGGGGTGCTTCTCCAGCCGCAGCCGCCCGTAGCGGGCCATCGTCTCGGCGATGTCGACGAGCAGGGCATGCGGTACGGCGTAGCGCGAATAGGTGAGCAGCGTGTCGACGACCTGCTCGGCGTCGTGGCCGGCAGCGCGGGCGTTCCACAGGCCCAGCGGGGTGAGGCGGTAGGTGTGCACGTGCTCGGGGGAGCGCTCCAGCTCCGCGAACGGCGCGATCGCCTTGCGCGCGTCACCGGCCCGCGGATGGTCGACCTCGAGGAGCAGCGTCTTGTCCGATTGGACGATGAGGGGGCCGTCGTTCACTGGGCTGATTCTACGGGTGGGGTGGTTTTGACCCCCAGGGGTCAGAACCGCACGTTGGGGGGCGATGCATTGCCCGACAACCTGCGGTTGTGACCCCTGGGGGTCACAACCCTCACGCAGGCCGCACCGAGCTGATCCGGTGCACAGCGAACAGTCGCACCTCGTCCGCCCGCCGGTCGTGCGCCCGTAGCTGGCCGCCGTCGACCGAGAGCGGCTCGACCAGCCGTTCCGAGCGGGTGCCGTGGTTGTCGACGTACCCGATCACGACGCTCACGCGCGCATCGATCGCCTCGCGCAGGGCGGCCAGGGAGCCGATCGGCGTCAGGGTCTCGACGGCGGAGGCCGGCCGGGTCGCGGCCGCCTGGTCCCCGGCCCGTACGGCGGTCACCACCGCGGCGACCCGCGCCGCGTCCCGGGCCGCGCCCACCCCGTCCGGGGTCCGCCGCGGCGTGCGGGCGCGCTGCGCATCGGGTCGGGCGACGTGGAGCGAGCCGTCGGACGCCTCGACCACGGCGGCGACGCCGGCCTCGCGCAGCTGCGGCAACAGGACGTCGAGTGGCGTGGTGGAGACCAGGACTGTCGGCGCGAGCCGCCGCAGCCCCATCTCCGCGGCGGCGGGATGGTGCAGCAGCTCGGTGAGGGCGTGCTCGTCGTCGGCGCGCAGGAACGCCTCGGCGAACCCGATCCGCACCACGCCGAAGGTGCGCGCGGTGTCGTCGATCAGGTAGGTCAGCGGCTGCGGGACCGGCGTGCGCGAGATGTCGCTGACGAAGTCGTGCAGCTCCACCGCCGACCAGCCGAGGTCCATCGCGCGCCGGATCGAGGTCGGGGTGAACCGGTAGACGGTCGCGCCGCCGCGGGACTCGACCTCGGCGACGACGCCCAGCCGGCGGGCCAGCGAGGCCTCGAGCGGACCGGGCGCGACCGCCGTGAGGTCGGCCTGGAGGAGGATGTGGTCGACCGGCTCGGGGAGCAGAGCGCCGAGCGCGGCCGTCGGGTCCTCCTCGTCGAGCAGCGCGCGGGCGTAGGACGCCAGGCCGCCGAGGGCTGTCACGCCCAGGGCGGCGGACTCGGTGAACGTCCAGGCGATCTCGGCCGCACGCGACCGGGGCCGGCGGGGGCGCAGCCACTCCAGGTGAGCCAGCACGGACGGGCCACCGGTACCGGCCGCCAGGACCTCGCCCGCCGGCAGCGATCCCATCGCCGCCAGCGTCATCCGTCGGGTCTCCGCCACGTTCGGCGAGACCAGCTCGGGCACGAGGGCGTTCCACGCCTTGCCGGCGGTGTCGCGCTGACCGACCAGGGCGGGGGTCCGGTTCGAGCCGAGCCAGGCCCGGGCCAGGACCGTCCACCGCTCCGCCAGCGGCTGGGCGACCCAGCCATCGAAGGCCACTGTCGGCAACCAGCCGAGATTGCCGTTGTCGTCGGGACCGGTGGCGAGCAGACCGGCGGTGGCCGCCACCTCGATCAGGAGCGCCGCCGTCGGCTCGTCGACGTGCAGGCGCGCTGCCGCCGCCTTGAGGTCGCGCACGCCGAGGCCGCCGGAGCGCAGGGCGACCGGCGGTGCGGCCCCCCACCCGTCGAGCAGGAGCTCCACGCGGCGTACGGCCTCGAACGCCGCTCCCGCCGCGGCCCGGTCGACCAAGGTGGCATCGCGCACGGAGGTGGCCAGTGCGGGCGGCCCGTCGGCCGGACCGTCGAGGGAGACCTCCGGCGCCACCAGGGCGAGCTCGGCGAGTCCGGTGACAGCCCGCAGCCCGCCGGTGGACTCCCAGGCCAGCGCGAGATCCAGCAGCCGACCCAGGGCCGCGCGTGCGGCCGCGGGCTCCGCTGCGAGGTTGTCCGCCAGTTGCTCGGCGCTGGTTTGGCCCGCCGAGATGAGGGCATCAAGAACGGAGAGCTCGAGCCGGTCGAGGCCGTCGAGCGCACGGACGAGCGACGACCGGGTGGCCGCGCGCGCGGCGAGCTGGGCCGAGTCGAGAGGTGCAGGAGTGGCGAGATCGGGGCGAGCGACCAGCAGGCGGGACAGCCGCTCGTCCGGCCAGGCGCGCACCTGGTCGGCGAGCGAGCGATACCCGGTGTCCATCCCACCCAATCTAGTGGGATCGTCGATGGAGCGCCGGTGAAGCGCCTCCTCGTGGACCACGGTGCCGCGAGCGACGTGGGCCTCGTGCGCGAGGTCAACGAGGACTCCTTCTTCGCCGAGGCCCCCGTCTACGTCGTCGCCGACGGCATGGGTGGTCACGACGGCGGCGACGTGGCCAGCAACCTCGCCGTGGAGGAGTTCGCCCGGCTCGCGGGCCGCGGCCTGACCCTGGAGGAGGGTGTCGAGGCGATCGCCGAGGCGCTGCGCAGCGCCGACGCCCGGATCGGCGAGTACGCCGCCGGGCAGCGGGCCCGCGGACACGAGGACTTCCACTCCGGCACCACGGTGGCCGCGGCGGTGGTGGTGGAGGCGCCGGCAGGCCCGCAGTGGCTGCTGGCGAACCTCGGCGACTCGCGCATCTACCGGTTCTTCGAGGGCGCGCTGACCCAGGTCAGCGTGGACCACAGCCTGGTCCAGGAGCTGGTCGACGCCGGCACCCTGACGCCCGAGCAGGCCGAGCGTCACCCCGACCGGCACGTCGTCACCCGGGCGCTGGGCGGCGTGGCCTCCGCCGTACCGGACCTGTTCCACATGATGCTGCCGCCCGGGTCGCGGCTGCTGCTGTGCTCCGATGGGGTCAGCGGCATGATCGGGGCCGCGGCGATGGCTGCGATCCTGGACGCACCGGGGGATGCCCGGGACGCCGCGAGGCGGCTCGTCGACGCCGCCGTGGCGGCCGGTGGACGCGACAACGCGACGGCTGTGGTCGTCGATGTGGTGGGATGGGCCGACGAGAGTCCCTACGACGCTGTCGTGCAACGGCAGAGTCTCGAGCAGAAACTCGGAGTCCTTCCGTGATCTCCTACCGTCCTGGAACCTGGTTCGGCATCGTCGGTGAGCACGCCACCGTGCTGCTGCCGCCCTCGGAGAAGGCCCGCGCCGGCAGCCTGTGGGCGCTGGTCGACGACGGCGCCGGCTTCGACGAGGTCCTGGACGCGCTCGTCTCCGACGGGTTGCGCGCCCTGCCCGGCTTCGTCCTCCTGACCACCGACGAGTCGACCACCCGGATCGTCGTCCGCGGACCGTCGAAGGCCGCCTTCGCCACCGACGCCGGCGAGGTGGTGGTGGAGGGGTCCGCGTCCTCGACCTGGGTCGAGCGGTCCTTGAGCGGAGTGAGCGGGTTCTCCGTCGTCCTGGAGGACGTCGAGGAGCCCCTGCTGACGCTGCACGACGGGCTGGTGCGGCTCGCCGCGCTGGTCTCCCCGGGTCGCCTGGAGCCGGCCCCGGGCGAGCATGCCCCCTCGCCGTCGGCCGCGGCGTCGACCGCTGCCGAGGCCCCCGAGGTCTCGGGCCCGTACGCCGCGGTGCTGCCGTTCCCGGCCGGCGGTCCGTCGCTTCCTCCGCCGCCGTCCGCCCCGCCGGTCGCCCCGCTCGTCCCTCCGGTGGCTGCGCCGCCGGCGCCGCCGGTGAGCGATCCCTTCGAGCCGGAGGCGCCGGCCGAGCAGCCGGTGGCGGCGGCACAGCCGGAGCCCGAGCAGCCGGAGCCCGAGCAGCCGGAGCCCGAGCAGCAGAGCGGGGAACCGGCGGCCGAGTCGGCCGAGGACGAGCTCGACGTCCCGGCCTGGGCCTCGGCATCGGCCGCGAGCGACCCGCTCTCCGGTCCGGTGGACCCGACCTGGGACGAGTCCTGGGCCGACGAGCCCACCGGGGTGATCCCGGTGGTGCCGGCCGAGCAGCCGACTGCGCCCGAGCACTCGGCGGAGCCGCCGGCCTGGACCCCCGGCACCCCCGGCGGGCCGGCCGAGGCTCCCGGGGCCGTCCCGCCCCCGCCGCCGTTCCCGCCGGTGGGCGTTCCTCCCGTGCCCGAGCCGCCGGCCGTGCCGTCCTGGGGTGCCGTCCCGGCGGAGCCGGCCGAGCCCGAGCCCGCGGCCCCCGCGGAGCCCGCCGCCGGCCCCCACGACGACCACGACGGCCTGACCCGTGCCGGCGCACCCGACGCGGGGCTGCTGCCCCCGCCGCCCGGCATCCCGGGCCAGCAGGCCGCGCCGGCGGTGACGGCCTACCCGGTGGCCAAGCTGGAGTTCTCCCATGGCGAGCGCGTCGACGTCGACCGCGTGGTGATCATCGGTCGAGCGCCGGAGGCGGGGCGGTTCTCGCTCGCCGAGCAGCCGCTGCTGGTCACGGTGCCCAGCCCGCACCAGGAGATCTCCTCCACCCACATCGAGATCCGGCCCGGCTCGGGCGTGGACCATGGTGCGGCGGTGGTGACCGATCTGGGCTCGACCAACGGCACCGTCGTGGTCCAGCCCGGCCTGGGCCCGGAGGAGCTGCGCCCCGGCGTACCCGTCCAGCTCATGCCCGGCGCTCTCATCGACCTCGGTGACGGCCTCACCATCAGGGTCAGCCAGCCGTGAGCGGACCCGTCTCGGGACGGGTCGTCGCCGACCCCGATCGCCGGTTCTACGCCTGGGTGCTCGACAGGCTGATCGCGCTGGTCGGGTACGCCGCTGCGGGCGTCGCCGCCACGTTCACCCTCTTCCGGCCCGGCCACACCCTGCTCGGTGTGCTCGCGATCGTGGCGGTGGCCCTGGTGATCTGGCTCGTCGGCGCGCTGATGACGGGGCTGGCGGGCGTCACGCCGGGCAAGTCGTTGTGCGGGCTGAAGGTGGTGCGCGTGAGGACCGGCGAGCCCATCGGGCTGGGACCCGCGCTGGTGCGGCAGGCCATCGTTGGCCTGGGCGGCTATCCGACCCTCGGCATCGGGGACGCCACGCTGGCCTGGATGGCCACCCTCGACGGCACCGGTCTACGGCGTGCCTGGCACGACCGGGTGGTCGGGTCGGTGGTGCTCGACGTGCGGCCGCAGCCGGCGGCCCCGGCGCCGCCCGAGCAGGCACCGGACCGCGTGGTGAACCTCACCGCCCTGCGCCTGGTACCGGCCGAGGCGAGCCCGCAGGCGGCCCCCTCTCCGGCCCCCTCCCCGGCACCGTCCGCTCGCCGATCCCCGGCTCCGGCCCCGGTGCCAGCGGCCCAGGCCCCGGCCGCCGCGGCCCCGATCCCGGCGGCCCCGATCCCGGCGGCCCCGGCCTCAGTACCGGTCCCACCGGTCCCGCCGACCCCGGCTCCGGTCCCCGCTCGCTGGCGGGTCACCTTCGACACCGGCCAGAGCTTCGTCGTCGAGGGCCTGGCGCTGGTGGGACGCAGCCCCGAGCCGCGGCAGGGGGAGCGGGCGGCCCATCTGGTTCCGCTGCAGTCGAGCGACATGTCCCTGTCCAAGACGCATGCGCAGTTCGGCGTGGTACCCGACGGAACCCTCGTGGTGATGGACCGCGGGTCGACCAACGGCTCGGTGCTGCTGCGCGGCGGCGTGGCCAAGCCGCTGACCGCCCGCCAGCCCGCGACGCTGCTTCCCGGCGACCGGGTCCGCTTCGGCGACCGCGAGATGACGGTCGCCCGCGAGGCGTGAGCGCCGTACGACCCGCCCCGTCGTCGGGGACCACCCCGGTGTGCCGGCTCGCGAACGGCCCAGGGCCTACGGGCTGGCGACCTTGGAGAAGTCAGCGGGGCGCTTGATCCACTTCGCGTCGCCGGCCGGCCACACCAACGAGAACACCTTGCCGACGACGTCGGAGACCGGCACGAAGGCGTTCTGGGGGTTGCAGCTGGCCGCCTGATCGGCGGTGCAGAGGTGGTAGGAGCTGTCGGCGGACTCGCTGCGGTTGTCGCCCATCACGAACAGCTTCCCCGAGGGCACGGTGGCGCTCCAGCCCTTGCAGCCGGCCATCGGTCCGTTGCACGCGCTCTGGGGTGCGATGTAGCCGTCCTCGTCCAGCGGAGTGCCGTTGACGCTGATCCGGCCCTCCGCGTCGCAGCAGACGACCTTGTCGCCGGCGACGCCGATGACACGCTTCACCAGATGGCCGCCGGTCGGGTAGAGCCCGATCTTGGCCAGCACGGTCGCCATCGGGCCGCTGGGCTTGGCGTCGTCGGCGGCGGTCAGCCAGCCACCCGGGTCCTTGAACACGATGATGTCGCCGCGGCTGGGACCGTGCCCGAACCAGTAGGACGGCTTCTCCACCAGGATCCGGTCGTTGACCTGCAGCCCGGGCTCCATCGATCCCGACGGGATGTAGAACGCCTGGACGAAGAACGTCTTGACCCCCACGGCCAGCACGACAGCCACCAGCACCAGCACCACCGTTTCGATGACGACCTTCGCCGGACCGGACCTCTTCGTCTCGTCTCGCGTCACGTCGGGGACCCTATCCGCCACCTGGTCGGCCGAGGCGACGAACTACCCTGAAGGCATGTCGAGCACGTCGCGAACCGTTCAGCTGGTGGTCGGCTTCGACCTCGACATGACGCTGATCGACACCGCCCCGGGGTTCCGCGACGTGTTGGTCGCGCTCAGCTCCGAGCTCGGCGTCGAGCTGCCCGTCGTGGAGCTCACCGCGAAGCTCGGGCCGCCCCTGGACCTCCTGCTCGAGCCGTACGTCGAGGCGGACCGCATGGCGGCCGCCATCGATCGGTTCCGGGCGCTCTACCCGTCCTACGCGGTGACGGGGACTCCGGCTCTCGGCGGCGCGCGGGAGGCGCTCGCGGCGGTCACCGACCGCGGCGGCCGGGTGCTGGTGGTGACGGGGAAGTTCGCCCGCAACGCCCGGCTCCACCTCGACCACCTCGATCTGGTCGCCGACCATCTCGAGGGCGAGGTCTGGGGTGTGGGCAAGGCCGCTGTGCTCAGGCGCGAGGGCGCGAGCATCTACGTGGGCGACCACATCCACGACGTCGAGGGTGCCCTCGCGGCCGGCGTCACCAGCGTCAGCGTGCTCACCGGCGGCTGCACCCGGGCCGAGCTGGTCGATGCCGGCACCGATGTCGTGCTCGAGTCGCTGCACGAGTTCCCGGCGTGGCTCGAGGACCATCTCGCCCGCTAGTTCCTTTACTCGCAGGCAGCCGGCTGGCAGGCTGCGGTCATGTTCAGCGTTGGCAAGCTCCTCCGCGTTCTGTCCGTTGCCGCCGTCGCAGCGGGATCGCTGGCGATGGGCTCGGCCGCGGACGCCGCGGGTGCGTCGACCTTCCGAGAAGTGAACATCCTCTCGGGTTCCCCGAGCTATCTCGTCTACGAGACCGTCGCGACGCGCATCCATCGCAACGGCTCGAGGACGAGTACGGCGACGCTGTCCTACATCGCGGCCCGCGGGAAGCCGCACGCGCTGGCGACCGGCGTCTCGTGGACGGGTCGTTCGGTGCTGCAGGCGGGTTCCACGGTCGTCTACGCCGACCCCTCCGTCCGCGGCGATTGGCGCTGGCGGGACCTCTCCACCGGGGCCTCGGGCTCGGTGCCGGCGCAGGTGCGGCTGCCCGGGACCGCGCCGCACGGCTGGGCGGGCACCGGCCACGTGGTGGCGGCCGCCCCCGATGGCTGGATCCTCACCCGCGACATCGTGGCCTCCACACCGTCGGCCCAGATCGCCCCGACCGACGGGTTCTTCCTCCAGCACGCCGACGGCGCGATCACCGCGCTCGGCGTACCGGCGCGCGGCTCGACGGCCAACGCGACGAGCTCGGCGCTCGTCGCGTTCGACGCGGGCTACCGCGAGGGTCAGACCCGTGGGGCCTCGTTGATGACCTTCGCCTCACCCGGCAGCTACGTGCCACTCGGCCCGGTCGGCAGCCTGCTGCACTGCGCCAGCGCCAGTGCGACCCGCGTCGCCTGCGCCGAGTACGACCAGACCTCGAAGCGCCTGGCCTATCAGGGCATCGCGGTCTTCGATGCCGCAGGCCACACCGTGCTCAGGGAGACCAACAGGTGTGCGGTGGACTCCTACGCCAGCGCCCAGGGGCCGTACGCGCTGTTCGGCAAGGGCCTCGCCTGGGTGAGTGCCCATCGCAGCGGCGGCCTCTGGGGCGGGAAGGGACGGCACTGCGCCACCCACCGGTTGATCGTGCGCACGGCCGCCGGCAGGCTCGTGCACGAGCCCGGCCGCTACGTCGGCAACCCGGTCGCGGCGCTCGGTGGCGTCGTGGTCGGCAACCAGGCGGCCGGACCGGCGAGCTCCTCGGAGCTGGTGCTGTTCACCTCCGCCCACCACCACCGCACGCTGGTGAGCGCCCGCTAGCATCCCGCCCCATGATCGGGCTGTGGCAGCACCTCACCGCCACCCAGCCGGTCCCGGACGTGCGCTGGGTGGTGGGCTGCGGCGTCGCCGCGCTCGCGCTGGTGGGCTGGCAGCGCACCTGGCCGTGGATCCGGCTGGCCGTCACGGTCGTCCACGAGGCAGGTCACGCATCGGTCGCGGTGCTGGTCGGCCGTCGCCTGGCCGGGATCAAGGTCCACTCCGACACCTCCGGGGTCACGGTCTCCCGTGGCCGCCCGCGCGGGCCGGGGATGGTCGTGATGCTGATGGCCGGCTACCTCGCCCCCGCCGTACTCGGGCTGGTGGCGGCCCTGCTGTTCAGCCACGGCCACGCGCTGGCGCTGCTGTGGCTGCTGATCGTCGTCCTGGTCGGGGTGCTGGTGTGGGTGCGCAACGGCTACGGCCTGCTCACCGTCGTCGTCCTGGGTGCGGGACTCGCCGCCGTGACCCGGTACGCCGGCGCGCACACGCAGGCCGTCCTCGCCTGTCTGGTCGCCTGGGTCCTGCTGCTGGCGGCGCCGCGGCCGCTGGTGGACCTGCTGCGGCGCTCGGCGGGGGGTCGGCGCGGCTCGGATCCCGACCAGCTGGCCCGGCTGACCCGGGTGCCCACGGTGCTGTGGATCCTGCTGCTCCTGATCGCCAACCTTGCGGGCCTGGCCGTGGGTGGCGCGACGCTGGTCCCGCGCCTGTAGGCTTTTGCGGCCCCGATGTGACGGGGCAGACGTACCGAGCAAGAAGAGGTTGGTTCCGTGCCCACTGGCAAGGTGAAGTGGTTCGACGCAGACAAGGGCTTCGGCTTCCTGTCGCAGGACGGCGGCCCCGACGTGTACGTCCACGCCGAGGCGCTGCCCGAGGGCACGGCCAAGACGCTGAAGGCCGGCACCCGGGTGGAGTTCGGCATCGCCCAGGGCCGCCGCGGGGACCAGGCGCTCCAGGTCCGCATCCTGGAGGCGCCCAAGTCGGTGGCGCGCAACCAGCGGGCCGCCCAGCGGCGCAAGCCCGAGGAGATGGTCCTCATCGTCGAGAACGTCATCAAGCTGCTCGACGACATCCGCGAGGGCTACGAGCACGGCCGTCCGCCGACGCGCGAGCTCGCCAAGAAGGTCAGCCCCGCGCTGCGCTCGATCGCCGACGAGTTCGAGCTCTGAGGCCGCCTCGTCGGTCCCGGCCGGCGGGTCGGAGCCCGCGGCGGCCTCAGAGCCGCTCGTCGACCTCCTCCAGCCGGGGTCGGTGCGAGAGCACGTGGATGGCCCACGCCGTCAGCACGGCGAACGCCACGTAGAGGCCCAGGTGCTGGTGTGGCGTCAGGGCGATGCCCACGAAGCCGCCCACCACCCACGCGAGTTGACAGGTGGTGTCGGACCGCGCGAACGCGCTGGTCTGCACCCGTGCCGGCACGTCCTGCTGGATGCTGGAGTCCAAGGCGAACTTGGCCAGCGCGGCGCCCCCGCCCGCGACCAGGCCGAGGGCGAGCAGGGTGAGCACGTTCGCGCGTACGGCGGTGAGCAGCACGACAGCGCTGCCGGCGATCAGGACCACCGCCAGGGTCAGCCGCGGGTTGACCCGACGCAGCAGCGAGGCGAGCACCGTGCCGAGGAAGTTGCCCGCCCCGGCGCCGCCGGCCACCAGGCCGAGCACGAGCGTGGAGTTCCAGGTCGGGAGCGGGTGGTGGGGGCCCTGCAGCAGGAACGCCATGAACATCAGGAGGAAGCCGGAGAGGAACTTCGGTCCGCAGTTGGCGCGCAGGGCGTAGGCGACCGTCTGCGGCACCCGCAGGGTTCCGCCGCCGTGGTCGGCGGGCTGTGTCGCGTCGCTGCGGAAGGTCATCGTGCCCTCGCCCTCGCTGTGGTCCACCTTCGCCGGCAGCCGGATGGCGAGCACCGTCGCGACGACGAACAGCACCGTCGCGTAGCGCAGCACCCAGGCCGCCCCGAGGAGCGAGCACAGGCCGGCGATCGGCGCGGAGACAGCGACGCCCACCATGCCGGCCATCGACACCCGTCCGTTGGTCTTCACCAGCGTGAAGCCCTGCGGGATCAGGCGCGGCGTCGCGGCGGCGCGCGTGACGCCGTACGCCTTGGAGAGCACCAGCACGAGCAGGGCGGCCGGATACATCATCACCGACTGGTGGGGGAGTGCGCCGGCGAGGATCCAGCAGAAGAACGCACGCGCCGCCATCGTGATGCCGATCGCCCAGCGCCGGCCGTGGGAGAAGCGGTCCAGCAACGGGCCGAGCAACGGCGCCACGACGGCGAAGGGCACCATCGTCAGGCCCAGGAAGAGCGCCACGTGGCCGCGGGCACTCCACGACGCGCCGGCTGCGGCGTCGCTCGCGGAGAAGAACAGCGAACCCGCCAGGGAGATCGCGACGGCGGCGTCGCCGGCGGTGTTGAAGGCGTGCATCTCCAGCAGGCGGTTCAGGCCCGACTTGTCGGCTCCCTGCGCGTCGGCCGCCCGGCGCGCCTGGGTGACCGCGTAGCGGCCGAACCCGCGCAGGCCGCGCCCGGTGGCCGCCATCCCGCGCGCCGTCGCCCGGGCGGCACCTGCCGCCCGGTGGGCCCCGGAGACTGCGTCGTCGTCGTACGCGTCCTGCGGACCCGGGTGCGGATCTCGCCAACGCTGCTCGTCCGAGGTCATGCGCTCCATTCTTCACGTCTAGGATAGGCGCGTGACCAGCACCGCCACGCCGTACGCCGGCCCGGACGTCCTGACCGCCGTCGAGGACGCCCGTGCCGCGCTCGTCGCCGACCTCGGGCGCGATGCCGCCGACGTCGGTGAGCACCTGGCCCACGTCGTCGAGAGCGCCGGCGTCGTCACCCACCTGTTCGCCTGCACCCGCAAGGGGTACGTCGGGTGGCGCTGGTCGGTCACCGTGGCGCAGGTGGAGGACGGTCCGGTCACCGTCGACGAGCTGGTCCTCATCCCGGGCGAGGAGGCCATCGTGGCCCCGGCCTGGGTGCCCTACCGCGAGCGGATCAAGCCCGGCGACCTCTCGCCCGGCGACCTGCTGCCCGTCGGCGACGACGATCCTCGCCTGGTGCCGACCTACTCCTTCGGCGACGACCCGCTGGACCCGGACGCCAAGGCGCAGGTGCGCCAGGTCGCCCAGGAGCTCGGCCTGGGTCGGGTCCGCACGCTCAGCCCGGAGGGACACGACGCGGCGGCCGAGCGCTGGTACGAGGGCGAGAGCGGGCCGCTGGCCCCGATCGCGCAGGCCGCGCCGCACCACTGCCACAGCTGTGGCTTCCTGATGCGGATCGCCGGGCATCTGGCGCCGTACTTCGGGGTGTGCGCCAACGGCGACGCGAACGACGACGGCCGGGTGGTGAGCATGGACCACGGTTGTGGCGCGCACTCGGAGGTTCGGCTGTCGAAGAAGCAGGAGCCGCTGCCCGTCCCCGAGCCGGTGGTGGACACCATCACCCCCGACGACCTCGAGGGCTTCTAGCGGCGTGGTCCGCGGCTGAGGCTCAGCCGCGGTTGCGAGCGCGCCGGCGGCGGCAGTACTCCACCCCGAGAGCCCCGAGCCCGAATCCGGCCAGGCACGTCCACAGCCACCATCCGTGGCCGTCCTCGCGCAGCCGGCCGTAGAACGGCAGCATGCCGAGGAAGGCGACCAGCCAGACCAGGGTGCCGACCTCGACCGCGCGCACCCCGTCCACGTCGAGGGGCGGTACGTCGGGGACCGGTCGCCGGGGCTGGTGCTGCACGCGCACACCGTAGCGCGCAGGAATAGTTAGCATCGGTAATGAGTTAACCTCACGATATGACTTCTTCGGGTGCTTCGAGCAGCGACGCCGGCCTGGCCAGCGACCTGCGGCTCTCGGTGATGCGGCTGCGTCGGCGGTTGGTCTCCGAGCGCCATCCCGACAACGACCTGTCGATCGGCGCGATGTCAGTGCTCGCCGGGCTCGAGCGCTTCGGCGACATGACGCTCGGCGCCCTGGCCCAGCGCGAGCGGGTGCAGCCGCCGAGCATGACCCGCACGGTCAACTGCCTGGAGGACGGCGGTTACGCCGTGCGGCAGCCCAGTGACACCGACCGCCGCCAGGTGGTCGTCTCGCTGACCGACAGGGGCCGAGAGACCCTGCTGGCCGACCGTGCCCGCCGCAACGAGTGGCTGGCCCAGCGGCTGGCCGACCTGACCGACGCGGAGCGCGCCATCCTGCGCGACGCCGCCCCCATCCTCGAAAGGATCGCCCACGAGTGAGCCCTACGTTCCGAGCCCTGCGCAACCCCAACTACCGCCTGTACCTGGTGGGGAGCGTCGTCTCCAACACCGGTACCTGGCTGCAGCGCACCGCTCAGGACTGGCTCGTGCTCAAGCCCCTGCACGGCGGCGGCACCGACCTGGGTGTCGTCACGGCCCTGCAGTTCCTGCCGGTCCTGCTGCTGACGCCGTACGCCGGGGTCGTCGCCGACCGCTTCCCCAAGCGCCGCATGCTGCAGCTGACCCAGCTGTCGATGGCGGCGGCCTCGCTGCTGCTCGGTGTCCTCGCCCTCTCGGGCGCGGCGCAGATCTGGATGGTCTACGTCCTCAGCTTCGTCTTCGGTGTCGGCGCCGCCTTCGACGTGCCCGCCCGGCAGTCGTTCGTCTCCGAGATGGTCGGGCCTGACGACCTGACCAACGCGGTGGGCCTCAACTCGGCTGCGTTCAACACCGCGCGCATCGTCGGTCCGGCCCTGGCCGGCCTCCTCATCGCCGCGTTCGGCGGGGGAGCGACGGCGACCGGCATCGTCATCCTGCTCAACGCCGTCTCCTACCTGGCCGTGATCGTCCAGCTGGAGCGGATGAACACCGCGCTGCTGCGGATCGTGCCGAGTCGCGTGCGCGGGCGTGGGGCGCTGATGGACGGGGTGCGCTACGTCCGCACGCAGCCCACCATGCTGTTCGTGCTGGTGCTGGTGTTCTTCGCCGGCACGTTCGGCATGAACTTCCAGCTCACCTCCTCGCTGATGGCGACCCAGGTCTTCGGCAAGGGCGCCGGCGAGTTCGGCCTGCTCGGCTCGACGCTGGCGATCGGCTCGTTGGCCGGGGCGCTGCTCGCCGCCCGGCGCACCACCATCCCGCTGCGGCTGCTGGCGTTCGCCGCGACCGGGTTCGGGGTCGCGGAGATCGTCGCGGGCAGCCTCCCGTCGTACGTTGCCTTCGCGATCTTCTCCCCGGTCATCGGGTTCTGCACGATCACGCTGCTGAACAGCTCCAACGCCACCATCCAGGTCACCTCGGACCCGGCGATGCGGGGCCGCTCGATGGCCCTCTACATGACGGTCGTGCAGGGCGGTACGCCGATCGGGGCGCCGTTGATCGGGTGGGTCGGCCAGGCTTGCGGTGCGCGCTGGACGCTGTGGGTGGGCGGCTCGATGGTCCTGCTCGGCGTGGTGCTGGCGATCGCGCTCCTCGCCCGCCTGCGAGGCGGCCTCTCCAGCGTTTTGACCCCCCTGAACCCGCCCGGTAGCCTTGTGAATCGTGTCTGGGACGACCAGGCCGTCGCGCGTGCTCGGAAGTAGGGCCTCGGATCAGGATCGAGGCTCCCGGGGACGCACGCCACGCTGAGACAGGGCGACACGCCCGACCTCGGGGGTGAGGCGGGACCGGTCGGTAGTGCACCACTCGGACACGAATCGCACGAGTCCTTCGCGGCAGGTCGTCGCGTCGTGAGAGCAGAAAAGAAGGGGAACCACCAGGTGCCCACCATTCAGCAGTTGGTCCGCAAGGGCCGCCAGGACAAGGCGTCGAAGACCAAGACGCCTGCCCTGAAGGGGTCTCCGCAGCGCCGTGGCGTCTGCACCCGCGTCTACACCACCACGCCGAAGAAGCCGAACTCCGCGCTCCGTAAGGTCGCCCGCGTGCGCCTGTCGAGCGGCGTCGAGGTCACCGCTTACATCCCCGGTGTGGGTCACAACCTGCAGGAGCACTCGATCGTGCTCGTCCGCGGCGGCCGTGTGAAGGACCTTCCCGGCGTCCGCTACAAGATCATCCGTGGCACCCTCGACACGCAGGGTGTGAAGAACCGCAAGCAGGCCCGGTCGCGTTACGGCGCCAAGAAGGAGAAGTGAGATGCCTCGTAAGGGTCCCGCTCCCAAGCGTCCGATCGACGTCGACCCGGTCTACGGCTCGCAGCTGGTCACCCAGCTGGTGAGCAAGGTGCTGCAGGACGGCAAGAAGCAGGTCGCCCAGCGCATCGTCTACACCGCCCTGGAGGGTTGCCGCGAGAAGACCGGCACCGACCCCGTCGTGACGCTCAAGCGCGCGATGGACAACGTGAAGCCGGCCATCGAGGTCAAGTCCCGCCGCGTCGGCGGCGCGACCTACCAGGTCCCGATCGAGGTCAAGGGCACGCGCGGCACCACGCTCGCGCTGCGCTGGCTGGTCGGCTACGCCCAGGACCGTCGCGAGAAGACGATGGCCGAGCGCCTCATGAACGAGATCCTCGACGCGAGCAACGGCCTCGGCGCCGCTGTGAAGAAGCGCGAGGACACCCACAAGATGGCCGAGTCCAACAAGGCCTTCGCGCACTACCGCTGGTGACCTAAGGGCAGGGGCCCGAGCGCGGGCCCCTGCTCCACCTGCTCCACCCAAGACTTCAAAGGAACGCTGACACAGTGGCTGTCGACATCACCACGGACCTCAAGTCCGTCCGCAACATCGGCATCATGGCGCACATCGATGCCGGTAAGACCACCACCACCGAGCGCATCCTGTTCTACACCGGTATCTCCTACAAGATCGGTGAGGTCCACGAGGGCGCTGCCACGATGGACTGGATGGAGCAGGAGCAGGAGCGCGGCATCACCATCACGTCCGCCGCGACGACCTGCTGGTGGAAGAACCACCAGATCAACATCATCGACACGCCCGGCCACGTCGACTTCACCGTCGAGGTGGAGCGCGCCCTGCGCGTCCTCGACGGCGCTGTCGCCGTCTTCGACGGTGTCGCCGGTGTCGAGCCGCAGTCGCAGACCGTGTGGCGCCAGGCGAACAAGTACTCCGTGCCGCGGATGTGCTTCGTCAACAAGCTCGACCGGACCGGTGCCGACTTCTACCGCGTGGTCGACTCGATCGTCGAGCGCCTGAACTCCACGCCGCTCGTGCTGCAGATCCCGATCGGCGCCGAGGGCGACTTCATCGGCGTCGTCGACCTGGTCGAGCAGAACGCCAAGGTCTGGCGCGGCGAGACCCAGCAGGGCGAGGACTACGTGGTCGAGGAGATCCCGGCCGACCTCGCCGACAAGGCCGCCGAGTACCGCGAGAAGCTCGTGGAGACGCTGGCCGAGGCCGACGACGAGATCATGGAGACCTACCTGGAGGACGGTGACGTCTTCGACGTGCCCACCCTCAAGGCGGCCATCCGTCGCGCGACCCTCGCCGACAAGCTCAACCCGATCCTCACCGGCACCGCCTTCAAGAACAAGGGCGTCCAGCCGCTGCTCGACGCGATCGTCGACTACCTGCCCTCGCCGGTGGACGTCGAGGCGATCGTCGGCCACAAGCCGAACGCCGAGGAGACCCCGGAGAACGAGATCACCCGCAAGCCGGCCGACGACCAGCCCTTTTCGGGCCTGGCCTTCAAGATCGCCTCCGACCCGCACCTGGGCAAGCTGATCTACGTCCGCGTCTACTCGGGCAAGCTCGAGGCGGGTGCCACCGTCCTGAACGCCTCCAACGGCAAGAAGGAGCGGATCGGCAAGGTCTACCAGATGCACGCCAACAAGCGCGAGGAGATCGCGTCGGTGGGTGCTGGCCAGATCGTCGCCGTGATGGGTCTGAAGGACACCAAGACCGGTCACACCCTCTCCGACCCGGCCAACCCGGTCGTGCTCGAGTCGATGACGTTCCCGGCCCCGGTGATCGAGGTCGCCATCGAGCCGAAGACGAAGTCGGACCAGGAGAAGCTCGGCGTCGCCATCCAGCGTCTCGCCGAGGAGGACCCCACCTTCGTGGTCAAGACCGACGAGGAGACCGGCCAGACCATCATCGCCGGCATGGGCGAGCTCCACCTGGAGATCCTCGTCGACCGGATGAAGCGTGAGTTCAAGGTCGAGGCGACCGTCGGCAAGCCGCAGGTGGCCTACCGCGAGACGATCCGCCAGAAGGTCGCGAACCACAGCTACACCCACAAGAAGCAGACCGGTGGTTCGGGTCAGTTCGCGAAGGTCGTCATCTCGGTCGAGCCGAACATCGACCCCGAGACCGGTACCGGTGCGGGCTACGAGTTCGTCAACGCCGTCACGGGTGGTCGCGTCCCGCGCGAGTACATCCCGTCGGTCGACAACGGCGGCCAGGAGGCCATGGAGTTCGGCGTCCTCGCCGGCTACCCCATGGTCGACGTCAAGTTCACCCTTGAGGACGGCGCCTACCACGACGTCGACTCCTCGGAGCTGGCGTTCAAGATCGCCGGCAACCAGGCCTTCAAGGAGGCCGCGCGGCAGGCCAAGCCGGTCCTGCTCGAGCCGATGTTCGCCGTCGAGGTGACGACCCCCGAGAACTTCCTCGGTACCGTCATCGGTGACATCAACTCCCGTCGCGGCCAGATCCGTGCGCAGGAGGAGCGTTTCGGCGACATCGTCGTCAGCGCGCTCGTCCCGCTGTCCGAGATGTTCGGGTACGTCGGTGACCTCCGGTCCAAGACCAGTGGTCAGGCGTCGTACTCGATGGAGTTCGACTCGTACGCCGAGGTTCCCACGAACATCGCCGACGAGATCATCAAGAAGGCTCGCGGCGAGTAATCGTCCGGGGCTTCGGCACCATCCACTCTCAGTACGAGTCAAGTAACAAAACACACCAGGAGGAGCCCCAGTGGCTAAGGCGAAGTTCGAGCGGACCAAGCCGCACGTCAACATCGGCACCATCGGTCACATCGACCACGGTAAGACGACGCTGACCGCGGCGATCACCAAGGTGCTGCACGACGCTTACCCGGAGATCAACCCCTTCACGCCGTTCGACGAGATCGACAAGGCTCCGGAGGAGCGCCAGCGCGGTATCACGATCTCGATCGCGCACGTCGAGTACCAGACCGAGGCGCGCCACTACGCGCACGTCGACTGCCCCGGTCACGCGGACTACATCAAGAACATGATCACCGGTGCGGCACAGATGGACGGCGCGATCCTCGTGGTCGCCGCCACCGACGGCCCGATGCCGCAGACCCGTGAGCACGTGCTGCTCGCGCGCCAGGTCGGCGTGCCGGCCCTGGTCGTCGCCCTGAACAAGTGCGACATGGTCGACGACGAGGAGCTCATCGAGCTCGTCGAGATGGAGGTGCGCGAGCTCCTCAACGAGTACGAGTTCCCGGGCGACGACATCCCGGTCGTGCGCGTTGCTGCCTTCCCGGCGCTGAACGGCGACGAGAAGTGGGGCAAGTCGGTCCTCGAGCTCATGGCCGCGGTCGACGAGTACATCCCGACCCCCGAGCGTGACACCGACAAGCCGTTCCTCATGCCCGTCGAGGACGTCTTCACGATCACCGGTCGTGGCACCGTCATCACCGGTCGTATCGAGCGCGGCATCGTCAAGGTCGGCGAGGAGGTCGAGATCGTCGGCATCCGCGAGACCTCGCAGAAGTCGACCGTCACCGGCGTCGAGATGTTCCGCAAGCTGCTCGACGAGGGCCAGGCCGGCGAGAACGTCGGTCTGCTCCTCCGCGGCACCAAGCGCGAGGATGTCGAGCGCGGCATGGTCGTGATCAAGCCGGGCACGACCACCCCGCACACGCAGTTCGAGGCCTCGGTCTACATCCTCTCCAAGGAGGAGGGCGGCCGTCACACGCCGTTCTTCAACAACTACCGCCCGCAGTTCTACTTCCGTACCACGGACGTGACGGGCGTGGTGACCCTCCCCGAGGGCACCGAGATGGTCATGCCGGGTGACAACACCGAGATGTCGGTCGAGCTCATCCAGCCCATCGCCATGGACGAGGGCCTGCGCTTCGCGATCCGTGAGGGTGGCCGCACCGTCGGTGCCGGCCGCGTCACCAAGATCAACAAGTGATCTGAACAAGAGGCGCCGAAGCTACGGCTTCGGCGCCTCTTGGCATGCGTGGGGGAGTGCGGGCGATCGGTCCTTCCCCTCCTACGCACCGCAGCGACGAAGAACCCCCGAGCCGGACGGCTCGGGGGTTCTTCGTCGCTGGGTCGGTCCTCAGCAGGCGTCGGCGTACGTGGTCTTGTGCGGTCGTGGCGCGGCGGTCGACTTGGTGTCGGGCTTGCGCAGCGTCCAGTAGCGCAGCCAGTCCATCTGCATGCGGGCCGGGTCCATCCGCTCTCCCTGGGTGGCCTGCAGCCGGAACCGCACGGTCATCGGTGCACCCGACAGCGCCGCGGGGCGGGTCTCGGTGGCCACGACGTGGGCGTCGACGAACCATGAGATCCGCTTGCCCGTGACTTCGACGGCGAAGGTGTGCCAGTGGTCGCCGGTGAAGGACTGCCCCCGCGGTCGCACCGTCGTGGTGAACGCCAGGTTCGGGAGCGCGTTGATGGCGAGACCGGCCTTGTTCTGACCCGCCTTCTGGTCCTCGAACGTGAGGTCCTGGGCGCCGCAGTGCCGCCCGCTGCGAGCGACGGGCACCAGCGAGGTCTGCAGCCGGTAGGCGGTGTGTGCGGTGCCGTACTGCCGCCCGCGCCAGCGGATCTCCCAGCGCCCTCGAGCGTGACCTGCTCCATCCAGGGTGGCGGTGACGTCGCCACTGCGGCCGCCGAGCAGCGTGAGCATGCCGTTCTGCGTGCGCACGTCGCCCCGGGTCCGCCACTGCGGCCCGAGGGGGCCGACGAACTCGTAGCGCTTGGCGACCGGGTACCAGCCGAACGTGTTGCCGGCGTGCACGGGCCCGGGGACCGGCGCCGCGGAGGCGGGAGCGGCGAGCAGCGGCAGGGCCAGCAGCCCGGCCGCGGCCGCCGCGGGGCGGGTGAGTCGTTCCGAGAACATCGCGCCAGGCTACCCAGGCACGCGGTCCCGGCCACATCCTGGACAATGGCTCCATGCCTGGTGCCGTCGACCCTGCCCGCCCCGGAGTCCGCCTCACCGACGACGGGCGCCCCGTGCGTGAGGTGGTCAGCTACACCCGGCGGGGCGGTCGTCTCACGCCGGCACAGCAGCAGGCCTGGGACGCCCGTGCGCGGGAGTGGGTCGTCCCCGAGGAGGACGTCGCCGCCGACGGGTTCAGCTGGTCGGAGCGCTTCGGTCGGGACGCAGCGATCCTGGTCGAGATCGGCTCCGGCGTGGGGGAGGCCCTGGCGACGGTGGCCCGCCCCGAGCACAACGTCATCGGGATCGAGGTGTGGAAGCCGGGTGTCGCCGACACCCTGCGGCGTCTGGAGAAGGCCGGGATCGACAACGTCCGGATGTGCAGCGTCGATGCGGTCTGGGTCCTCGAGCACACGCTGGCGCCGGGGCAGCTGAGCGAGCTGTGGACCTTCTTCCCGGATCCGTGGCACAAGGCGCGACACCACAAGCGCCGGCTGGTGAGCCCGTCGTTCGCCCGCCTGGTCGCCTCGCGGCTGGCCCCGGGCGGTGTCTGGAGGCTCGCGACCGACTGGGCGGACTACGCCGATCAGATGGTCGAGGTGCTCGATGCGGAACCGGCCCTGTCCGGGGGCGTCGTTCCCCGCTGGTCGGAGCGACCGCAGACGAAGTTCGAGCGCAAGGGCGCGGCCAAGGACCGCCGCATCGCCGACCTGGCCTACGTGCGCGTCTGAGCCGGCCGGAAGCGGGTCAGGATTCGTCGACAGCGGATATGGGAGCGCTCCCATTTTCCCGCTAGCATGGCGGCATGACCCTCCACCTGCCCGCCGGTCCGGCGCTGTCGTTCGGCGCCGCGAGCGCGTCCTACCAGATCGAGGGCGCCATCGCCGAGGACGGGCGCGGCCCGTCGATCTGGGACACCTTCACCCAGGTGCCCGGGGCGACGAAGGACGGCAAGGACGGCTCGCTCGCCTGCGACTCCTACCACCGCTACCGCGAGGATGTGGATCTCGTCGCCGAGCTGGGCGCGGATCTCTACCGCTTCTCGGTGGCGTGGCCGCGCGTCATCCCCACCGGTGACGGGGCGGTGGAGCCTCGAGGTCTGGCGTACTACGACCGGCTCGTCGACGCGCTGCTGGAGCGGGGCGTCACCCCGACCGGGACGTTCTACCACTGGGACCTGCCGCAGATCCTGGAGGACAGGGGCGGCTGGCTGGTCCGCGACACCGCCTACGCCTTCGCCGACTACGCGATGGTCGTGCACGAGCATCTCGGTGACCGGGTCAAGGTCTGGGCGACCCACAACGAGCCCTGGTGCGCCGCCTACCTCGGCTACGCCGCCGGCATCCACGCACCCGGCCGTCGGGAGGGTGGCGACGCCCACCGGGCGGCCCACCACCTCCTGCTGGGTCACGGGCTGGCCGCCGAGCGCCTGCACGCGGCCGGCTGCCAGGACGTGGGCATCGTGCTCAACCTCGCCCCGGTATGGCCCGAGGCGGAGGTCGACCCGGCGGCCGCCGACGGCATCGATGCCATCCGCAACCGGGTCTGGCTCGGCCCCCTCGTCGACGGCGCGTATGACGCCGGCCTCCTGCGCGTCGCTCCGGTCCTCGCCGAGGCCGACCTCGTCCGGCCCGGCGACCTCGACTTGATCCGCGGCTCGGCCGACTGGATGGGCGTCAACTACTACACCCCGGTCCGTCCCGGCCCCGCGCAACCGACGCCGGCAGGGGAGACGCGGCACCCGGAGACCGATGCCTATCCGGGGGTCGAGCCGGTGACGTTCGTGGTGCGCGAGCCGCGCACCGACATCGGCTGGGAGGTCGACGCCTACGGGCTGGAGGAGCTGCTCCTGGACACCCACAAGCGCACCGGCCTGCCCTTGATGGTCACCGAGAACGGCGCGGCGTACGACGACGCGCTCGTGGTCGAGGTGCCAGGAGTCGGCCGGATCGTGCAGGACGAGGACCGGCGGTCCTACCTCGAGACCCACATCGCCGCGACCGAGCGGGCCCGTGAGGCCGGCGCGGACGTGCGCGGCTACATCGTGTGGACGCTGCTGGACAACTTCGAGTGGGCCGAGGGCTACACGAAGTACTTCGGCATCGTCCATGTGGATCCGCAGAACCAGCAGCGCACGCCGAAGGCGTCCTACCGCTGGCTCCAGGAGCGCTTGCGCGGCTGACCTCCGTTGCCTGCCGTCCCGCGCACAGCGACAGGGCCCGGCACCTCGATCGAGGTGCCGGGCCCTGGTCGTCGCTGCTCAGCCCTTGACGCTGCCCGCGAGCAGGCCGCGGACGAAGAAGCGCTGCATGGCGAGGAAGACGATCAGCGGGATCACCATCGAGACGAACGCACCGGCGGTCAGGAGGGGCCAGTCCTGCCCGCGGGTGCCGGTGAGGTCGGTGAGCGCCTTGGTCAACGGTGGCGTGGACTGGCCGAAGATGATCGCCACCAGCAGGTCGTTCCAGACCCAGAGGAACTGCAGCACCGCGAAGGCGGCGATCGCCGGCATCATCAGCGGGAGCATGATGCGGGCGAAGATCTGCACGTGCCCGGCCCCGTCGACCCGGGCCGACTCCACCAGCTCGCCCGGGATCTCCCGCATGAAGTTGTGCAGCAGGAAGATCGCCAGCGGCAGCGCGAAGATCGTGTGTGAGAGCCAGACCGAATACAACCCGCCCGCCGGCGGGTTCTGCCCGCCGTGGATCGGCATCAGGTTGAACGGCGGCTTGTTGTAGAGCTTCAGCAGCGGGATCAGGCAGACCTGGATCGGCACGATCTGGAGCGCGAAGACCATCACGAACAGGAAGTTCTTGGCCGGGAACCTCATCCAGGCGAAGGCGTAGGCAGCCATCGTGGCCAGGAAGATCGGGATGATCACGGCCGGCAGCGTGATGACGATGGTGTTGACCAGGTTGCCGGTGAGGTCGGTCTGCGAACCCGAGGAGAGCACCTGGCGATAGTTGTCGAGGGTGAAGTGGGGGCTGGTGAAGACATGCCACCACCCGGTCGTCTTCACGTCGGTCTCGGGGCGGAACGAGGAGATCAGCAACCCGGCGGTCGGCACCGTCCACACCACGGCGAGCACGACCGCTGCCAGCGAGGCCCAGGGGGAGGTCAGCGCCTGCTTGGCGGCCGTGGGGGTGGAGATGACGGGCGCCTCGGCCATCGCTCCTTCGGGGATCACGGTCGTCATCGTGCTTCCGCCTTTCGCATCTGTCGGACGTTGTAGATCACGACCGGGCTGACCAGGATGAAGATCAGGACGGCGAGCACCGACGCGGTGCCGTTCTGTCCCTGGGACTGTCGGATGTAGAAGTCGTAGGCCAGCACGTTGGTGTGCCACGCGCCGCCCGCCCCGATGCTCTGCACGATGTCGAAGGCCTTCAGCGTGGTGATCGTGATGGCGGTCAGCACCACGATGATGGTCGGCCTGATGCTCGGCACCGTGATGTAGCGGAACATCTTCCAGCCGCCCACGCCGTCCAGCCGCGCCGCCTCGACGATGTCGGTGGGGATCGCCTTGATCGAGGCGGAGAGGACCGTCATGGCGAAGCCGGTCTGCACCCACACCATGATGGCGATGAGATAGAGGCTGTTCCACGGGGAGTGGCTGAGGTCCTGGTACCAGGAGTGGTCGCCCCCGAGCCCGAGCGCGCCGAAGAGGGCGTTGAGCAGGCCGATCTGCGGCGCGTAGACGAACTTCCAGATGATCGAGGCACCCACCAGCGAGATCGCCATGGGCAGGAAGATCAGCGCCTTGGCGAACCGCTCGAAGGCGGCGCGGTCGATGAGCACGGCGTAGACGAGCCCGATCGCCGTCGCCGCCACCGGGGTGACGACCACCCACAGCGCCGTCGTGCCGAGCACCTTGAGCTCGGCGTTGCTACCGAAGATCTGGTGGTAGTTGTCCAGTCCCACCCATCTCCTGCCGAGGTTGTCCCGGAAGGACCAGATGATGGTGTTGATCGCCGGGTAGAGCAGCCCGACGGCGATGAGGAGGACGGCCGGCAGCAGGAAGGCTGCCGACTGCACGAGCTCGCCTCGGCGCGACCGAAGCCGCTGGGTCAGCAGCAGGATCACGGAGACGACTGCGAAGAAGAGCACGATGGCGATGACCATCTGGAGGAGCTTCTCGCCGGTGGACATGGCACTCCTGGTGTGGTGAGGAGGAAGAAGGCGGGAGGCCGGGTCGTACGGCGGAACCGCACGACCCGGCCTGTGCGCGGATGATCAGCGACGCGCGAGCGCTCTCAGGAGGAGGGCCAGGACGCCTCGATGTTGTCGAGGGTGTCCTTGGTCGACTGGCCGGAGATCCAGTTGATCATCTCCTTCCAGAAGGTCCCCGACCCGACAGCGCCCGGCATGGCGTCGGAGGCGTCGAAGCGGAACACCGCCTTGGGATCGGCCAGCGTCTTCGCGGAGAGCTGGTCGATCGGGCTGGTCAGGTTGTTGACGTCGAGGCCCTTGTTGGCGCTGACCCAGCCGCCGTCCGGCGTGGCCTTGGCCTTCTCGTTCGCCCACACGTCGGTCGACAGGTAGGTCTGGAACGCCTCGGTCGCGGGGTTGTGGTTGAAGGCCACGACGAACTCGCCGCCACCCTCGACCGGCGAGCCCTTGGAGGGGTCGAGGGTCGGCTCGTAGAACGCATACACGTCGCCGTCGGGGCCGACCTTGGTGCCCTTCGGCCAGTTGGCCGCGTAGAAGCCGGCCATCTGCATCATGGCGCACTTGTTCTTCAGGATCGGCAGCCCCGCGTCCCCGAACGCCGTACCGGCGATCGACTTGACGTCACCGATGCCGCCGTTGACGTACTTCGGGTTCTTCAAGATGGTGCCGACCATGTCGAGCGCCTTGGCGACCTGGGGGTCGTTGAACGGGATCTTGTGCGCGACCCACTGGTCGTACACGTCGGGACCGGCCGTGCGGAGCATGAGCTCCTCCAGCCAGTCGGTGCCCGGCCAGCCGGACGCGTCGCCCGACTCGAAGCCGGCGCACCAGGGGGTCGTGCCGGACTTCTGGATCTGGTCGGTCAGCTTCATGAGGTCGTCCCAGGTGGTGGGCACCTTCCACCCGTTCTTGGCGAACGTCGAGGGGGAGTACCACACGAAGGACTTCACGTTGGCGCCGAGCGGGGCGGCGTAGAACGTGCCGTCGACGGTGCCGTAGTTCTTCCAGTCGGTGCTCCAGAACTTGTCGACGTTCGTCTCGACGTCCTTCGGCGGCTTGACCACCGTGCCGGTGTCGACGAGCTGCTTGAGCAGCCCCGGCTGCGGCACGTACGCGACGTCGGGCAGGTCGTTGCCCTGGGCGCGTACGAGCACGTTCTTCTCGAAGTCCTTGTTCGCGTTGTACTTGATCTTGGCGCCGGTGCACTTCTCGAACAGCGCGTAGGAGCGGACCTGGGCGTCACCCTCCGGCGCGGTGATCGAGGTGTAGGCCTCGATCGTCTTGCCGGTCAGGTCGCCGTACTGCGAGAGCTGACTGAGGCCGGAGCACTCCGACAGCTTCGCCCCCGGCCAGGTACCGGACACCTTGGAGCTGTCGTCGTTCGAGCTGGCACAACCGGCGAGGACGAGCGCGGCGCTCGCCACGACGGCAGCAACCGCCGCACTACGACGCGTCTTGCCTGCACGCATCTGCTTACTTCCTCTCATCTGGAGAGCAGCGGTCGGTTGGCCGACCGGGCGTCCGCTCCGTACATCGAAGATGCAATCCGTTCAGGCTCTTGCGGATCAAGGCTCCGAAAGTGCGTGGCCGTCACGGCTGCGTAACGCGCATCACATCAGATTGGGAGCGCTCCCACAAGTGCCCGAGACCAAGCTGTTGCGCCGAATTTGGTCTCAGCGCCGTCGTCTGCCAAGATTCTCTAGTTGCTCCGGCGGGCTGCCGGGGTGCGGCACATCTTGATTACTGAATCGCGTCTCCCCGTCAGGGCCTCCACGAGGCCCGGGGTGTCGGTCGGTGGTCAGTTGTGTCCGCGCCGCACCGGGAGGCCCGATTCGCACCCGACGAACCGTCGGGAGCTGCCGAAACAACCGCAGAGTGGAGATCCTGGTCGAGGGCCAGTGTCGCAGAGTGCTGGCACTCAGTGCGACACGCCCGACCGCGGGGGTCGAAGGTCTGCGGGGCGGCGAGTAGCTGGGCTGGACCGACTCAACCCCGAGGACGTCCTGAGTACGCACGCGGCAACGCAGACGAGAAGGACGAGAGAGACAGATGGCGGGACAGAAGATCCGCATCAGGCTCAAGGCCTATGACCACGAGGTGATCGACACCTCGGCGCGCAAGATCGTGGACACCGTCACCCGCACGGGTGCCAAGGTCGCCGGCCCGGTGCCGCTGCCGACCGAGAAGAACGTGTACTGCGTCATCCGCTCGCCCCACAAGTACAAGGACTCCCGCGAGCACTTCGAGATGCGCACCCACAAGCGCCTCATCGACATCATCGACCCCACCCCGAAGACCGTCGACTCGCTGATGCGGCTTGACCTGCCGGCCGGCGTCGACATCGAGATCAAGCTCTGAGGGCAGACGACATGACGATCGAACGCAACGTGAAGGGCCTGCTGGGCACCAAGCTCGGCATGACCCAGCTCTGGGACGAGAACAACCGCGTCGTCCCTGTCACCGTCATCGCCGCGGGCACCAACGTGGTCACCCAGATCCGCACCCCCGAGACCGACGGCTACAACGCCGTCCAGGTCGGGTTCGGCGAGATCGAGGGCCGCAAGGTGAACAAGCCGCAGGCCGGGCAGTTCGCCAAGGCCGGCACCACCCCGCGGCGCCACGTCGTCGAGATCCGCACCGCCGACGCCTCGTCGTACACCGTGGGCCAGGAGCTCCCGGTCGAGACGTTCGCCGCGGGCCAGGAGATCGACGTCACCGGCACCAGCAAGGGCAAGGGCTTCGCCGGCACGATGAAGCGTCACGGCTTCGCCGGCGTCTCCGCCTCGCACGGTGCCCACCGCAACCACCGCAAGCCGGGTTCGATCGGCGCGTGCGCCACCCCGGGTCGCGTGTTCAAGGGCGTCCGCATGGCCGGCCAGATGGGTACCGACACCGTCACCACCCAGAACCTGACCGTGCACGCCGTCGACGCCGAGAAGGGCCTGATCCTGGTCAAGGGCGCCGTTCCCGGCCCCAAGGGTGGCCTCGTCGTCCTGCGCTCGGCCGCGAAGCTGAACCCGACGTCTGGCAAGGAGGCCTGATCATGGCTCTGAACACTGTCAAGGTCGACCTGCCCGCCGAGATCTTCGACGTTGCCGTCAACGTTCCGCTGATCCACCAGGTCGTCATCGCCCAGCAGGCCGCTGCTCGCCAGGGCACCCACAAGACGAAGAACCGGGGCGAGGTCTCCGGTTCGGGCGTCAAGCCGTTCAAGCAGAAGGGCACCGGCCGCAGCCGCCAGGGTTCGGTCCGTGCGCCCGAGCACCGCGGCGGTGGCGTCGTGCACGGCCCGCAGCCGCGCGACTACAGCCAGCGCACCCCCAAGAAGATGAAGGCCGCCGCGCTCCGCGGTGCCCTCTCGGACCGCGCCCAGAGCGGCCGCGTCCACGTCGTGGAGTTCGCCCTCGAGAAGCCGTCGACCAAGGCGGCCGCCGCCGGTCTCGCCGGCCTGACCGAGCGCACCAAGTTCCTCGTCGTCCTGGACCGCGCCGAGTCGGCCGCGTGGCTCTCGCTGCGCAACCTGCCCGAGGTGCACATCGTCGCCGCCGACCAGCTGAACACCTACGACGTGCTGGCCGCCGACGACGTGGTCTTCTCCACCGCCGCCTACTCCGCCTTCACCGGCGCTGAGGTGACGCTCGCCCCGGCGAAGAAGACCGCTGCGAAGAAGACGGCCGCCAAGAAGGCTCCGGCCAAGGCTGCCGCGGCTGACGAGACCGCTGCCGAGGAGGCCTGAGCATGAGCACGCTGCACTACGACCCGCGCGACATCCTGTTGGCGCCGGTGGTGTCCGAGAAGAGCTACGGCCTCCTCGACGCCAACAAGTACACCTTCATCGTCCGCCCGGACGCCAACAAGACCGAGATCAAGATCGCGGTCGAGAAGGTGTTCAACGTCAAGGTGACCTCGGTCAACACGATCAACCGCAAGGGCAAGACGCGCCGTACGCGCGTCGGTCTCGGCAAGCGCAAGGACACCAAGCGCGCGATCGTGAGCCTGGCCGAGGGCGACCGCATCGACATCTTCGGGGGTCCGGTCTCCTGACCGGGCTGAAGACAAGGACTGACTGACATGGCTATCCGCAAGTACAAGCCGACCACCCCGGGCCGTCGTGGCTCCTCGGTGGCCGACTTCGTCGAGATCACCCGGACGACCCCCGAGAAGTCGCTGACCCGCCCGCTGCCCAAGACGGGTGGCCGCAACAACCAGGGCCGGATCACCACCCGGCACATCGGTGGCGGTCACAAGCGTGCGTACCGCATCATCGACTTCCGTCGCTACGACAAGGACGGGGTCCCGGCCAAGGTCGCTCACATCGAGTACGACCCCAACCGCACCGCTCGCATCGCGCTGCTGCACTACGTGGACGGCGAGAAGCGCTACATCATCGCGCCGAAGGGCATCGAGCAGGGTCAGATCGTGGAGTCGGGCGTCAACGCCGACATCAAGATCGGCAACAACCTGCCGCTGCGCAACATCCCGGTCGGTACGACGATCCACAACATCGAGCTCCGCCCCGGCGGCGGTGCCAAGATGGCTCGCTCGGCCGGCAACTCGGCTCAGCTGGTCGCCCGTGAGGGCACCCGCGCGACGCTGCGTCTGCCCTCGGGTGAGATGCGGTTCGTCGACATCCGCTGCCGTGCCACGGTCGGCGAGGTCGGCAACGCCGAGCAGTCGAACATCAACTGGGGCAAGGCCGGCCGCATGCGCTGGAAGGGCGTCCGCCCGACCGTCCGTGGTGTCGTGATGAACCCGGTCGATCACCCGCACGGTGGTGGTGAGGGCAAGACCTCCGGTGGTCGTAACCCTGTGACCCCGTGGGGCAAGCCCGAGGGCCGCACGCGCAAGCGCAAGGCCTCCGACTCGCAGATCATCCGCCGCCGCAAGAGCGGCAAGGGTAGGAAGTAACCGACATGCCTCGCAGCCTGAAGAAGGGCCCCTTCATCGACGACCACCTTCAGAAGAAGGTGGACGCCGAGAACGAGAAGGGCACCCACAACGTCATCAAGACCTGGTCGCGCCGCTCGATGATCGTGCCGGACATGATCGGTCACACCATCGCCGTGCACGACGGTCGCAAGCACGTCCCGGTCTTCGTCACCGACTCCATGGTCGGTCACAAGCTGGGCGAGTTCGCCCCGACCCGCACGTACAAGGGTCACGTCAAGGAAGACCGGAAGGGACGTCGTCGATGACCAGCACCGACCGTCAGCGCGTCAGCGCGCGTCGCGAGTCGCTCCTCGGCGACCAGCCGGGCGCCTTCGCGAGTGCCCGCTACCAGCGGATCACGCCCCTGAAGGCCCGCCGTGTCGTCGACCTGGTCCGCGGTCTGCCCGTGGACGAGGCGCTCTCGCTGCTCGCCTTCGCACCGCAGGCCGCCTCGGAGACCGTCTACAAGGTGCTGGAGAGCGCCGTCGCCAACGCCGAGACCACTGAGGGTCTCGACCGCGGTGCCCTGGTCGTCTCCGTCGCCCAGGTGGACGAGGGTCCGACCATGAAGCGCTGGCGCCCCCGTGCCCAGGGTCGTGCGACGCGGATCAACAAGCGCACCAGCCACATCACCCTGGCCGTTCAGCCGGCCGATGTGGTCAAGGCCAAGAAGGGTGGCAAGTAAGTCATGGGCCAGAAGATCAACCCGAACGGCTTCCGCCTCGGCATCTCCACGGACCACAAGTCCCGCTGGTACGCCGACAAGCTCTACAAGTCGTACGTCGGCGAGGACGTCGCCATCCGCAAGCTGCTCAGCAAGGGCATGGAGCGCGCCGGCATCGCCAAGGTCGAGATCGAGCGCACCCGCGACCGCGTCCGGGTGGACATCCACACCGCGCGTCCGGGCATCGTGATCGGTCGCCGCGGCGCCGAGGCCGACCGCATCCGCGGCGAGCTCGAGAAGCTCACCGGCAAGCAGGTCCAGCTGAACATCCTCGAGGTGAAGAACCCCGAGGTCGACGCGCAGCTGGTCGCCCAGGGTGTCGCCGAGCAGCTCTCCGGTCGCGTGCAGTTCCGCCGCGCGATGCGCAAGGCCATGCAGACCACGATGCGCTCGGGTGCCAAGGGCATCCGGATCCAGTGCTCGGGCCGCCTCAACGGCGCCGAGATGTCGCGCACCGAGTTCTACCGCGAGGGCCGCGTTCCGCTGCACACGCTGCGTGCCGACATCGACTACGGCTTCTACGAGGCCCGCACGACCTTCGGCCGCATCGGCGTGAAGGTCTGGATCTACAAGGGCGAGGTCGCCGGCACCCGTGCCGAGCGCCAGGCTCAGCAGGCTGCCCGCGCCGGTGTCCCCGGTCGCAGCGGCCGGCCGAGCCGCGGCGGTGACCGTCCGAACCGTGGCTCGCGCCCGGCTCGTGGCGAGCGCGCCGCCGAGGCACCCGCGGTGACCGAGGCCCCGGCCGGTGGCGAGACCGCCGCGGCCGCCACTCCCGCCGAGCAGCAGAGCCAGGAGGGCTGAGAGTCATGCTGATGCCCCGTCGCGTCAAGCACCGCAAGCAGCACCACCCGAAGCGGACCGGTGCGGCCAAGGGCGGCACCTCGCTCGCCTTCGGCGAGTTCGGGATCCAGGCGCTCGAGGGTCACTACGTGACCAACCGACAGATCGAGTCGGCTCGTATCGCCATGACCCGTCACATCAAGCGTGGCGGCAAGGTCTGGATCAACATCTACCCGGACCGCCCGCTGACCAAGAAGCCCGCCGAGACCCGCATGGGTTCGGGTAAGGGCTCCCCGGAGTGGTGGGTCGCCAACGTCAAGCCCGGTCGCGTCATGTTCGAGCTCTCCGGTGTTCCGGAGGACGTGGCCCGCGAGGCGATGCGCCGCGCGATCCACAAGCTCCCCATGAAGTGCCGTTTCATCACGCGAGAGGCAGGTGAGTTCTGATGGCGAACGACCTGAAGGCTCACGAGCTCGACGAGCTCAACGCCGTCGACCTGGAGGCCAAGCTCCGCGAGGCCAAGGAGGAGCTGTTCAACCTCCGGTTCCAGGCCGCGACCGGCCAGCTGGAGAGCCACGGCCGTCTCCGTACGGTCAAGAAGGACATCGCCCGGATCTACACCGTCGTTCGCGAGCGCGAGCTTGGGATCCGCACGGCGCCGGGTGCTAGCAACGAGGATGGTGCCGCATGAGCGAGCAGACTGCAGTCAAGCGCAACGACCGGAAGGTCCGCGAGGGTCTGGTCGTCAGCGACAAGATGGACAAGACCGTCGTGGTCGAGGTCGAGGACCGCGTGAAGCACGCGCTCTACGGCAAGGTCATGCGGCGCAGTTCCAAGCTGAAGGCGCACGACGAGAACAACGAGGCCGGCATCGGCGACCGCGTCCTGGTCATGGAGACCCGGCCGCTGTCGAAGTCGAAGCGCTGGCGCGTCGTCGAGATCCTCGAGAAGGCCAAGTGATCGACGCTGTACGGCGACGCGCTCGATGTCGCCGTACAGCGCCAAATTGACCCTGGGGGGCAGGCCCAGCGACCATTGGTGGCTGGGCCTGTCGCCCGCCACGAATCCCACTTTCTGGGGCCATATCGGTTCGGCAAGGCTCATCTGCCGCGACGCGGATGAGAACCAGCTCGACAAGGAGAAGTAATGATCCAGCAGGAGTCGCGACTCAAGGTCGCCGACAACACGGGTGCGAAGGAGATCCTCTGCATCCGTGTGCTCGGTGGCTCTGGCCGTCGCTACGCCGGCATCGGTGACGTCATCGTCGCCACCGTCAAGGACGCGATCCCGGGCGGCAACGTCAAGAAGGGCGACGTCGTCAAGGCCGTCATCGTGCGCACCGTCAAGGAGCGCCGTCGTCCCGACGGCTCCTACATCCGCTTCGACGAGAACGCCGCCGTCATCCTCAAGAACGACGGCGAGCCGCGAGGCACCCGCATCTTCGGTCCGGTGGGCCGTGAGCTGCGCGAGAAGAAGTTCATGAAGATCATCTCGCTCGCTCCGGAGGTGCTGTGATGGGTAAGGGCCTGAACATCAAGAAGGGCGACACCGTCAAGGTGATCGCCGGCAAGGACAAGGGCGCCGAGGGCAAGGTCATCGCCGTGCTCATCGAGGACGAGCGCGTCATCGTCGAGGGCGTCAACCGCATCAAGAAGCACACCAAGGTCCAGGACCAGGGCGGCCGCGCCGGTACCACCGGCGGCATCGTGACCACCGAGGCCCCGATCCACGTGTCCAACGTGATGCTGCTCGAGGACGGCAAGCCGGTCCGCGTGGGCTTCAAGCGCGAGACCGTGACCAAGCGCCGCCCCGACGGCTCGACCTACGCCGGCGAGCGCAGCGTCCGCATCTCCCGCAAGACCGGGAAGGAGATCTGAGATGACCGAGACCACCACCGAGCGTCCGGCTTCGTCGGCTCCGACGACCCCGCGCCTCAAGACCAAGTACCGCGAGGAGATCGCTCCCGCCCTGCGCGAGCAGTTCGACATCGCGAACGTCATGCAGGTCCCCGGCCTGACCAAGATCGTGGTCAACATGGGTGTGGGCGAGGCCGCCCGCGACTCCAAGCTGATCGAGGGTGCGGTCAAGGACCTGACCGCCATCACCGGCCAGAAGCCGCTGGTGAACCGGGCCAAGAAGTCGATCGCCCAGTTCAAGCTGCGTGAGGGCATGCCGATCGGCGCGCACGTCACGCTGCGTGGCGACCGCATGTGGGAGTTCCTGGACCGCCTGCTCTCGCTGGCCCTGCCGCGCATCCGCGACTTCCGCGGCCTCAACGGCAACCAGTTCGACGGCCGTGGCAACTACACCTTCGGTCTGACCGAGCAGGTCATGTTCCACGAGATCGACCAGGACCGGATCGACCGCACGCGAGGCATGGACATCACCCTCGTGACGACGGCCACCAACGACGACCAGGGTCGCGCGCTCCTCAAGGCGCTCGGCTTCCCGTTCAAGGAGAACTGACATGGCGAAGACCGCGCTCAAGGTCAAGGCCGCGCGCAAGCCGAAGTTCGCTGTCCGCGGCTACACCCGCTGCCAGCGCTGCGGCCGCCCGAAGGCTGTGTTCCGCAAGTTCGGCCTGTGCCGTATCTGCCTGCGCGAGATGGCCCACCGCGGCGAGCTCCCCGGCGTGACCAAGTCCTCCTGGTGACCCGGTTCACCACCTCCAACTGACGCTGAAGGTCCGCTCCGCGCAAGCGGGCGGAAACCACAACGAGAAAGGGCCAATTCGGCCATGACGATGACTGACCCGATCGCAGACATGCTGACTCGTCTGCGCAACGCCAACCAGGCGTACCACGACGCGGTGTCCATGCCGTACAGCAAGCTCAAGCAGGGCGTTGCTGACATCCTCAAGCAGGAGGGCTACATCACGTCCTACGACGTGGTCGAGCCCACCGAGGGCGAGGTCGGCAAGACGCTGACGATCACCCTGAAGTACGGCCGCAACCGTGAGCGCTCGATCGCCGGCGTCCGCCGCATCAGCAAGCCCGGTCTGCGCGTCTACGCCAAGCACACCGGCCTGCCGAAGGTGCTGGGCGGCCTGGGCGTCGCGATCATCTCGACGAGCCAGGGTCTGCTGACCGACCGCCAGGCGAACCAGAAGGGCGTGGGTGGGGAAGTCCTCGCCTACGTCTGGTGACCTGAGACCGAGATAGGAGAGAAGAAGCATGTCGCGCATTGGCAAGCTCCCCGTCGCGGTCCCGACCGGCGTCGACGTCCAGATCGATGGGGCTGTCGTGACCGTCAAGGGCCCCAAGGGCACCCTGACCCACACGGTCGCCGAGCCGATCACCATCGAGAAGGGCGAGGGCGTCCTGGACGTCAAGCGCCCCGACGACGAGCGCAAGAGCAAGGCCCTCCACGGCCTGACCCGCACGCTGGTCAACAACATGGTCGTCGGTGTGACCGAGGGCTACGAGAAGAAGCTCGAGATCGTGGGCGTCGGTTACCGCGTCCTGTCGAAGGGCCCGACCGAGCTGGAGTTCCAGCTGGGTTACTCGCACCCGATCAACTTCAAGGCGCCCGAGGGCATCAGCTTCACGGTCGAGAGCGCCACCCGGTTCGGTGTCTCCGGCATCGACAAGCAGCAGGTCGGCGAGGTCGCCGCCAACATCCGCAAGCTGCGCAAGCCCGAGCCGTACAAGGGCAAGGGCGTCCGTTACGCCGGCGAGAACGTCCGCCGCAAGGTCGGAAAGGCTGGTAAGTGATGGCCATCTCGCTGTCGAACAACAAGCACACCGCCGCCAAGGTCAAGGCGCGCCTCAAGCGCCAGGTCCGCGGCCGCAAGCGGGTCGCCGGTACCGCCGAGCGTCCGCGCCTGGTGGTCACCAAGTCGGCCAAGCACCTCAGCGTGCAGCTCGTCGACGACCAGCTGGGCAAGACCATCGCGTACGCCTCCACCATGGAGGCGGACCTGCGGGCGACCGCGGGCGACAAGACCGCCAAGGCCAAGCAGGTCGGCGAGCTGGTCGCGTCGCGTGCCAAGGCCGCGGGCGTCGAGGCTGTCGTCTTCGACCGTGCCGGCAACAAGTACACCGGTCGCATCGCGGCGCTCGCTGACGCGGCGCGCGAGGCCGGCCTGTCCTTCTGATCGCAAGACAGAGAGAGTAGAGGAAAGTCTCATGAGCGGAGCCCAGCGCGGACAGCGTGGTGGCGAGCGCCGTGGTCGCGACGATCGTCGCAACCAGGGTGCTGAGAAGACCGCCTACATCGAGCGCGTCGTTGCGATCAACCGTGTCGCCAAGGTCGTGAAGGGTGGTCGTCGCTTCAGCTTCACCGCCCTCGTGATCGTCGGTGACGGTGAGGGTCTGGTCGGCGTCGGCTACGGCAAGGCGAAGGAAGTTCCCGCGGCGATCGCCAAGGGTGTCGAGGAGGCGAAGAAGCACTTCTTCCGCGTCCCTCGCATCCAGGGCACGATCCCGCACCCCGTGCAGGGTGAGAAGGCCGCTGGTGTGGTCCTTCTGCGTCCGGCCGCTCCCGGTACCGGTGTGATCGCCGGCGGTCCGGTGCGCGCCGTCCTGGAGTGCGCGGGCATCCACGACGTGCTGAGCAAGTCGCTCGGCTCGTCCAACCAGATCAACATCGTGCACGCGACGGTGGCTGCCCTCCAGCAGCTCGAGCAGCCCGAGGCTGTCGCGGCCCGTCGTGGTCTCCCGGTCGAGGAGGTCGCCCCGGCCGCGCTGCTCAAGGCACGCGCCGAGGTCGCTCCCGCCGCTGCGGAGGTGTCGGCCTGATGGCTCAGCTCAAGGTCACCCAGCACAAGGGCCTCGTGGGCCTGAAGAAGAACCAGCGCGAGACCCTGCGCACGCTCGGTCTCAAGCGGATCAACGACGTGGTCGTCAAGGAGGACCGCCCCGAGATCCGTGGCATGGTCAACACCGTCCGTCACCTCGTGACGGTCGAGGAGGTCGACTGACATGACGCTCAAGCTGCACCACTTGCGTCCCGCGCCGGGCGCCAAGACCGCCAAGAACCGTGTGGGTCGCGGTGAGGGCTCCAAGGGCAAGACCGCGGGCCGCGGTACCAAGGGTACGAAGGCTCGTTACCAGGTTCCGGTCGCCTTCGAGGGTGGCCAGATGCCGATCCACATGCGGCTCCCCAAGCTGAAGGGCTTCAAGAACCCCTTCAAGGTGGAGTTCCAGGTGGTCAACCTCGACAAGATCAGCGAGCTGTTCCCCGAGGGTGGCGCCGTCACCCCCGAGAGCCTCGTCACCAAGGGCGCCGTCCGCAAGGGCCAGCCGGTGAAGGTCCTCGGCCAGGGCGAGCTGACCGTCAAGGTCGAGGTCAGCGCCGACGCGTTCTCGGGCTCCGCCAAGGAGAAGATCGAGGCCGCCGGCGGAACCGTCACGGTTCTCTGAGAGGTACAGATCCAACGCGAGCGCGGCCGGGGCTGTCGTAAGACTGCCCCTGTCGCGCTCGGGTCGTCCTAGGGCCTGTTAGGCTTCCCGGGGTTTCTCGCCGGTACGCCCTGCAGAGGCCCCCTTGCTGGTTGTCGAAAGAGGAACTCTCGTGCTTGGCGCGTTCGCACACGCATTCCGTACCCCGGACCTGCGTCGCAAACTGCTGTTCGTCCTGCTGATCATCGTGATCTTCCGGGCGGGCTCGCAGATCCCTGCACCAGGCGTCGACGTCGCCAACGTGCGCGACTGCATCGACCTGACGAAGTCGGGCTCGGGAGCGGGCCTGTACAACCTCGTCAATCTCTTCTCCGGCGGAGCGCTGCTCAAGCTCACCATCTTCGCGCTGGGCATCATGCCCTACATCACAGCGAGCATCATCCTGCAGTTGCTGGTCGTGGTGATCCCGCGCCTGGAGGCCCTGAAGAACGAGGGCCAGGCCGGGCAGACGAAGATCACCCAGTACACGCGCTACCTCACCCTCGGCCTGGCAGTGCTGCAGGCGACCGGCATCGTCGCACTCGCCCGGTCCGGCAGCCTGCTGCAGGGCTGCGACACCGACACCCACCCGCTGCTGCACTCCGACGACACCAAGACGTTCCTGGTCATGGTGATCACGATGACCGCCGGTACGGCCGTCATCATGTGGCTCGGCGAGCTCGTCACCGAGCGCGGCATCGGCAACGGCATGTCGATCCTCATCTTCACCCAGGTCGTCGCCACGTTCCCCGCGACGATGTGGGCCGTGAAGCAGGACCACGGCTGGTGGACGTTCGGCGTGGTGATGGTGATCGGGCTGGCGCTGGTCGCCGCCGTCATCTTCATCGAGCAGGCGCAGCGCCGCATCCCGGTGCAGTACGCACGGCGGATGGTCGGGCGGCGGATGTTCGGTGGTTCCTCGACCTACATCCCGCTCAAGGTGAACCAGGCCGGCGTGATCCCCGTGATCTTCGCCAGCTCGCTGCTCTACCTGCCGGCCATGGCGGCACAGTTCCAGGCGAACTCGTCGAACCCGCCGGGCTGGGTCGACTGGGTGAACAACTACCTCGTGCGTGGTGACCACCCGCTCTACATGGCGATCTTCTTCCTGCTGATCGTCTTCTTCACCTACTTCTATGTCTCGATCACCTTCAACCCCGTCGAGGTGGCCGACAACATGAAGAAGTACGGCGGCTTCATCCCCGGGATCCGGGCGGGCAAGCCGACCGAGGACTACCTGTCCTACGTCCTCTCCCGCATCACGCTGCCGGGCTCTTTGTACCTTGGTCTGATCGCGCTCATCCCGCTGATCGCACTCGCGCTGATCAACGCCAACAACAACTTCCCCTTCGGCGGTACATCGATCCTCATCATGGTCGGTGTCGCCCTCGATACGGTGAAGCAGATCGAGAGCCAGCTCCAGCAGCGCAACTACGAAGGATTCCTCCGCTGATGAGGTTGCTGATCATGGGCCCGCCAGGTGCGGGCAAGGGCACGCAGGCGAAGTTCATCGCCGACCACTTCGGTATCCCGGCGATCTCGACGGGCGACATCTTCCGGGCGAACGTGTCCCAGGGCACCCCGCTCGGCGTCGAGGCCAAGCGCTACATGGACGCCGGCGAGTACGTGCCTGACGAGGTCACCAACCGGATGGTGCGCAACCGCATCGACGAGCCCGACGCGAGCCACGGCTTCCTCCTCGACGGCTACCCCCGCACCCTGGCGCAGGTGGAGGAGCTGGACGGGATGATCAAGTTCACCGGCCACCAGCTCGACGCCGTCGTGGTGCTCACGGTGGACCAGGAGGAGATCGTCCAGCGGTTGCTGCAGCGCGCCCAGACCGAGGGCCGCGCCGACGACACCGAGGACGTCATCCGTCGCCGCCAGGAGGTCTACGTGGAGCAGACGCAGCCCCTGATCGAGGTCTACAAGGAGCGCGGTCTCGTGCACGAGATCGACGGTCTCGGTGAGGTCGATGACGTCACCAAGCGCATCTTCGACGCCCTGGACGTCGTCCGGGAGTCCTGAACGTGGGTCTGTTCGGCAGCGGTGTCGAGATCAAGACCGCTGAGCAGATCGCGGCAATGCGGCGCGCCGGTGTGGTCGTCGGCGAGACGTTGGAGACGCTGCGCTCCGCCGTACGCCCGGGGATCTCGACGGGTGAGCTGGACGCGATCGCCGAGGACGCCATCCGCAGTCGCGGGGCGACGCCGTCCTTCCTCGGGTACGAGGGCTTCACCGGCTCGATCTGCGCGTCGGTCAACGACGAGGTCGTGCACGGCATCCCCGGCGAGCGGGTGCTGGCGCCCGGCGACCTCGTCTCGCTGGACTGCGGCGCGATCGTGGACGGCTGGCACGGCGACGCCGCGATCAGCGTGGCGGTGGGCGAGGTCCCGGCCGAGGTCACCGCGCTGATGGAGGTGACCGAGGGGGCCATGTGGCGGGGGATCGCCGCCGCCCGGCTCGGCGGCCGCGTCACGGACATCTCGCACGCGGTCGAGGGCTTCGTGAAGCGGAGCGGGCGGTACGGCATCGTCGAGGACTACGTCGGGCACGGCATCGGCTCCCAGATGCACCAGCCGCCGAACGTCCCCAACTTCGGTCGCGCGGGCAAGGGCCCCAAGATCGTCGAGGGTCTCGCGCTCGCGATCGAGCCGATGATCACCCTCGGCACCAAGGAGAGCGTCGTCCTCGACGACGACTGGACGGTCATCACCGCGGACGGATCGTGGGCGGCCCACTTCGAGCACACCATGACCGTCACCCGGACAGGGGTGTGGGTGCTCACCGCCCTGGACGGCGGCGAGGAGATGCTGACCAGCCTGGGCGTCCCGTTCGGCGGAAGCTGATCCCTCCTCGAAGGGGCTCGCACGCCCCGGCACGGCGCTCCCGAGGTCGGGCGTCAACCGGCGCAGAGGGGTGAGGACGGCGCGGACTGCGCCGCCGTCGCTCCGGCGCCGCGCAGCAGCGTCACCTGGAGGCATCGCTCGCCCCGGTGCGGCAGGGCGAGGTCGGTGCGCTCGATCCGGCCCTCGCGTCCGGTCGTGCTCTCCCGCCAGACGAACGCGTCACCGTCCTGGGCCCCGCCCGGTACCGACCAGCTGAACCGGACCTTCCCGCCCGCCACATCGCCCGTGACCACCGGTGTGGGCGGCCGGACCGTCTCAGTGACGGCTGCCGAGGCAGAGGGGCCCAGGGACGGTTCGCCACCCTGATCGCCCTTGCCGCCACCGCGGATGAAGAGCCCGACCAGCACCGCAGCCGCCACCACGACCGCCGCGGCCGGCCACAGCCACCCGCGACCGCGCTCGCTCGGCCCGGTCCCGACCGGCTCCGCCTCGGCTCCCGGTACGACGGCGCCTGGCTGCGAGGCGGACTGCGAGCCGGCGATGCTGACGGGCTTGACCCGGGTGGCGTCGTCCGAGGGCGTCGCGGCGTAGGTCTGGCCGGACTCCACCGCGACAGCCGTCCGGCCGAAGCCGAGCTCGGCCTCGATCCGCTGCAACGAGCGCGCCACCTCCAGCGCCGACTGCGGGCGGTGGGAGGGGTCCTTGGCCAGGCACTGCTGCAGCAGCCGGTCCAGCGCGGGCGGTACGTCGGGGCGCTGGGTGGCCGGTGGCGGCGCGTGCAGGATCCGCGCCACCAGGGCCCGATCGGAGTTGTCGCCGTGCGGCGCCGCGAAGGGGGAGCGGCCGACCAGGAGGTTCCACACGGTCGCGCCGAGGGAGTAGACGTCGGAGGCGATCGAGCCGTGCGAGCGGCCCTCGATCAGCTCCGGCGGGGCCCACGGGTAGGACATCCTCACCTCGCCCTCGGACTCGACCTCGTGCACGAGTCCCGCGATGCCGAAGTCGGTCAGCGCGGGCTCGGAGTAGGTCGTGACGAGCACGTTGGACGGCTTGATGTCGCGGTGCAGGATGCCCGAACGGTGAGCGGTCTCCACCGCGCTGGCCAGCTTCACGCCGGTGGACAGCGTCTCCGCGACGCTCAGGGGCGTCACCCGGACCCGGGCGCCGAGGTCCGGTGGCGGGCAGTAGCGCATCACGAGGTAGGGACGCCCGTCGGTGGTCTGACCGGCGGTCAGGACCGAGACGATGTAGGGGTGGTCGGCCAGCCGGGCCATCGCGTCGGCCTCGCTGCGGAACAGCTCCTTCTCGCGCTCGGAGAGCACCAGGTCGGCGCGGACCACCTTGACCGCGACCCGCTGGCGCGGCCACTCCTGCTCGTAGAGGAGGACGTCGGCGAAGCCGCCCGTCCCGAGGTGCTGCACGAAGGTGAAGCCGGGGATCTGGGGTTGGGACACGAACTTCCTCTCGCGGGTGCTCAGGTGGTCTCGACCAGGAAGGTCACGGTGAAGTCGCCGGACAGGACGAGCGCGCAGCCGGGTTCGAGGACGTGCGGGTCGTGCGGTCGCAGCCGGACCGGCGGCCGCCCGGGCGCATGCAGCGCCGTACCTCCGCTGGAGCCGAGGTCGCGGGCCAGCACGTGCCAGCCGTCGAGCTCGACCGCGAGGTGGTGGCGCGACAGGTGCGTCAGGTCGGCCGGCAGCTCCACCAGGTGCGGCCAGGGCTCGCCACCGGGCAGCGGCACCGGGCGGCGCCCGAGCACCGCGGCGCGGTCGAGCAGCACCCGCACCCCTTCGGGCAGGTGCAGCATGCCCAGGGGCGGGCGTGGCACCCGGATCGGCTCCTGCGGCGGCACGGGCTCCCCACAGCAGCGACAGTACGGCGCAGCAGGCGGCGAGAAGTGTCCGGCCGGACACCACACCGCCGGCACCGTCGCACCTGTCGGTTGGCGCAGTGCGCCGGTGGCGTGCGCGGCGCCGGCACGCGCCCGGGTGCGGCTTTCGGGCTCGCCGCCGGCCGGCCCCGGCGTCGGCCCCGGCGTCGGCCCCGGCGTCGGCCGGGGCTGCGACTCGTCGGATCCGTCGCCGACGGGTTCGTGCCGCAGCCGCGGGGGAGGGGCGGACTGGCCTCGCAGGTGCGCCGGCACCTCGATGATCAGCCCGTCCTCGTCGTCCACGGCACCATCATGTCCGGATCCGAGGCGCTCAACCGCCGGTTCCGGCAAGGTGAGCGTCCTCGATAAGGCATGCTGCGGTGTCATGGTCTCGTTGCGGCAGCCGGCATCGGAGGGCCTCGTGCCCGTCGAGGGATCGCCGATGCTCGATCTGCGGGCGCGCCTGGACCTGGCCGGGGGCCGACGCTCGGGTGGGGACTGGAGCTACAGCCTCGCCTTCGCGGAGTGCCTGGCGACCATGGCCGAGGAGCACCGGCAGGCCGAGGGACTGCCGGACATCGGTGCCGAGCCGCTGGAGCGGATCGCCGACGTCTTCGGCCTGAGCCGCGCGGAGGCCGCCCTGCTGTGGGCGGTGGCCGCTCCCGACCTGGACGCGAACTCCGGGATCGCCTACGGGCTGCTGCGGGGCATCCTCACCAGCGGACGGGTCACCGTCGCGCTCGCGCTCGAGCTCGCCGGCATCCCGACGGCGAGCGGCGACGCCTTCGCCCTGCTCGGTTCGTCGTCGCGATTGCGCCGTCACCGTCTCGTCGAGGTGGTCGACGCCTCGGTGCCGTGGCTCCTCGCCGAGCTGCGCTGCCCCGAGCCGGTGCTCGCAACGCTCGCCGGCGGCCTGCCCACCGATCCCGAGGTCGACCGGCTGCGCATCGAGCTGGCCCCGGTCGCCGGTGAGACGACCGCCCTGGTCGCCGACGCGCTCTCGGCCGACGTGCCGCTGGTGTGGGTCCGTTCGGCGTCGGCGCACAGCGGCTCGGCGGTGGCCGCCGGCGCGTTCGCCTGGCTGCGCCTGCACTGGATGGCCATCGACCTGCACCGCCACGACCCGTCCCAGCGCCTCTCCGAGGTGCTCACCGCGGCCGCCCGCAACGCCGGCCTGCGCGGCTGGGGGCTGGTGGTCCTCGGCGGCGAGGCGGCTGCCGAGAGCGCCGAGCGTGGCGTCTTCGACGTCCTGACCGCCGCCGCGACGCCGGTGGTGGTGGTCAGCGGCAAGGCCTGGAACGCGAACTGGGGTGCGCAGATGCCGCTGCTGGTCGAGGCCGAGCCGTTCACCCCCGAGGACAGGGTCGAGCTCTGGGCCCGTGAGCTGGGCGACGAGGTCGACGACCAGGCCGGCCTGCGCGAGCAGCTGCTCGGTCTCCGGCTGCCGGGGGAGGGCATCGTCGAGGCGGCCCGCTACGCCCGCGAGGTCGCCGCAGCGCGGCACACCGACCTCGGCCCGGCGGAGATCCGCGAGGCAGCGCGCCGGGTGGGTGGCGCCGGCGGCGGCGACAGGTTCTCCGGCCTGGCCACCGGGCGCGGGCCCACCTTCGCCGACCTCGTGCTGCCCTCGAGCACCACCGAGGAGCTGCACAACATCGTCAGCTGGGCCCGCCACCGCGACAGTCTCGGCGCCACCGGCATCCTGCGTGGCCGGGGCCGGGGCATCTCAGCGCTGTTCACCGGCAACCCGGGCACCGGCAAGACCCTGGCCGCCCACGTGATCGCCGAGGAGCTCGCGATCGAGCTCTACCAGGTCGACCTGTCCAGCATCGTGGACAAGTACATCGGCGAGACCGAGAAGAATCTGGAACGGGTCTTCCAGGCCGCCGAGGCGCTCGACGTGGTGCTCTTCTTCGACGAGGCCGACTCGCTGTTCGGCAAGCGCTCCGACGTCAGCGACGCCCGCGACCGCTATGCCAACCAGGAGGTCGCCTACCTCTTGCAGCGGATGGAGAACTTCGACGGCATCACGGTCCTGTCGACCAACCTGCGCGGCAACCTCGACAAGGCCTTCAGCCGCCGGATGAGCTTCATCGTGAACTTCCCCGACCCCGACGCCGCCACGCGGGCCCGACTCTGGGAGCACCACCTCGCGCAGCTGCCTGCGCTGGACGCCGACGACCCGGTCGACGTGACGCTGCTGGCCGAGACCGCCGAGGTCGCCGGCGGCGACATCCGCAACATCGTCCTCGCGGCGGCCTACCACGCCGCTGCCGGCGCCGTACCGGGGACGCACGGGGCCGTGGGTCAGCGGCACGTCGCCAACGCGGCGGTCCGGGAGTACCGCAAGCTCGGCCGGATGGTGCCCGATCACCACTTCCGCCGCGGCTGAGCTGCCCGGGACAGGGTCGGGACGGTGCGGCACACGGTCCCGACGAGTCCGGCCGAGCGTCCTGAGCGATTCCGCCTCCCGGCGGCCCGAGTGCCGACATAATGGGCCCGGTCCGGCCACGATGCCGGCCAGCAGGCGCACGGTGTCGCACGGCCGTGCCCACGACAGGGCTGAGGGAGCGATGAGCGAGCTGGCGGTGCAGGAGCAGCAGCACGCCGTTCCCGAGCCTGCCCCGGCTCGCTCCGGCTCGGAGAGCATCGTCGGCGAGCGCGAGGTCGAGCCGAGCAGGCCGCTGGCCGGTCTGAGCCGTCCCGTCGACGGCGCCGACCCGATGGGCGGTGCCGCGGCGCCGGCCTCGGTGAGCGCTGTCCTGCGCGCCGGCGGGTCGCCGCTGCCGGCCGGCGTGCGCCGCACCATGGAGCAGTCCCTGGGCACCGACTTCTCGGCGGTGCGCCTGCACACCGGCGGTGCCGCCGAGCGGTCGGCGGCAGACGTATCGGCCCGGGCCTACAGCTCGGGCAACAACATCGTTCTCGGGAACGGCACCGACCTGGCCAGCGAGTCCGGGATGCACACCCTCGCGCACGAGCTGACCCACGTGGTCCAGCAGCGCCAGGGCCGCGACCGAGGCACGAGCGGCACGGTCGGGAAGGCGAACGATCCACTCGAGCACGAGGCCGAGTCGACCGCACACGACGTCATGGGCGCGCTCCGTCGCCAGACGAAGAACTGCGGCTGCGGGCAGGAGCACTGATGACCACGACCCCCACCCCGACCAAGAAGACGCCGCCCCCGGTCCCGCCGCGCAAGCGCGCGAACACCCAGGGGCCCACCTCGACGCCCACCCTCACGCCGCCGGTGCAGGGCTCCTCGCGCCCCACCACGCCTCCGCCGCCGACCCCGACGATGAGCACGCCGCCGGCGCCGAAGCGGTGGCGGACCGAGAACATCGGGCTCCAGTCGATCAGCGGCGGTGCTCCCGAGGACGCCGGTGCCCCGAAGACGGCCATCGAGGAGCTCGCCGAGAAGCACGGCGCCCCCGAGACGACGTACGGTCGGCACTCCTCGAGCGAGACCACGACCGAGAACACCTACAACGCCGACGGCATCCCCAACGGCGTGGACAAGAAGACCACGAAGGAGGCCTCGGTCGGCACCCTGTCGGAGTCCGGGCACGAGAGCATGGTCGTCGGCTCGGGCGGCGGGGTGAGGACCTCCAAGACCGAGACCGAGGCGCTCGCCGGGGCGCAGGTCAAGCTCGAGGCGCTCGCCCGGGTCTCCGACGAGGAGCTCAAGGTCGCCGTCGAGATGCTGGCCCGGGCCGGCGCCTTCGGCAAGGCCTCCGCCGAGGGCAGCGCGCGCTACGGGAAGGCATCCGTCGCCGGCAAGGCCGAGGCCGAGGGCGGGGCCGGTGTCCAGGCCGAGCTGAAGGCCGAGGCCAGCATCGACCGCAGCAAGCGGATCCCCCAGCTGGCCGCGGCCATCGAGGCCGGGATCAAGGCCGGTATCTGGGGGAGCGCGTCCGCCAAGGGTGTCGCCAAACTCGGGCCGCTCGCCTTCATGGTCGCCGCCAAGATCGAGGCCTGGGCCGGAGCGCAGGCCGACTTCAAGGCCGAGGTCTTCGCCAACGCCGCGCAAGGCATCGGCGCCTCGCTCGAGGCCAAGGCCCAGGCCGGTGCCGGGGTCGAGGGCTCGGTGGCCGGGTCGGTGGACCTCGGCCCGCTGGGCTTCGACGTCAGCGCCGAGGCGGCCGCCTTCGCCGGCGTCCAGGGCAAGTTCGAGGCAGGCTTCAGGGTCTCCCTGACCGGCATCCAGGCGAAGTTCGAGGCGTCCGCCTTCGCGGGCGCCAAGGCCTCGATCGGCGGCAAGGCGGGCATCCGCATCCGGGGACGCAAGCTGGTCAGCATCAAGGGCGAGATCGAGGTCTACGCCGGCGTCGGCGGCAAGGCCAAGGGCAGCTTCGGCATGGGAGGCGACTGGTCGAAGGCGGGCAAGGGCGCCGGCACCTACAGCGAGTCCGAGCGCAAGTCCTCGGCGTACGGCGCGAAGGACGACGACGTCAAGGCGCCGTTCGAGATTGACAAGGACGGCACGATGAAGTTCGGCGGCGCGCTCGGTGCCGCGCTCGGCATCGGTGCCTCCGTCGACCTCGAGGCCGAGCTCGACCTGGCCGGCATCGGCGAGGTCATCATCGTCGGCATCACCGAGCTCGGCCGCAGCGACGACAAGAAGTCGCTGGACCGGATGGGCCCGGACTTCAAGCGCGAGGACCTGCCGGCGGATCACCCGATGGCCAAGCGGATGTTCAAGAAGGGCTACGAGGGCGTCTTCCCCAGCTTCAAGGCCTACGCGCAGACCAAGGCCGTGAAGGGCAACAACGGCGTCAAGCGCGACAAGGTCCAGACCATGCTGGACGAGATCAATCCCCTGCTCCGGCCCTACTTCACGTACAAGGAGACCGACAAGGGCATGAGCCAGGCCGCGAAGGACGCCTTCCGCGGCCAGGTCAAGGAGGTCGAGATCGAGGCCGGCCAGATCAAGAAGTGGGTCGACGAGTCGGACACCGACGTCACCGACTTCAAGGGCCGGATGAAGCAGGAGGAGAGCTGGCGCAAGAGCCGCGACAAGCTCCGCAACGCCTTCGCCGAATACGCCTCCAAGAAGGAGACCAAGGGCGATCACGGCGTCAAGCGCGAGAAGGTCCAGGCCATCATCGACAAGCACTGGGCCGAGCTGGCGACCGTGTTCGGCGCAGACGCCCCCGAGCTGGTGAAGTACGCCGCCGAGCTCGCCCGGATGGACAAGTACTTCGAGGCCGGCAGCTTCGGCGTCGACGCACAGGGCAAGCTGCTGACGACGGCCAAGATCGACGACGCCGGCTCGAAGAACATCAAGGACGAGTACAAGACCAGCACGGCCATGCGCTCGATGCTCGGCCAGCTCAACGACCTCGAGTCCGACCTGAAGTCCTATCTGAGCCAGGGCATGGCGAAGAAGAAGGAGTTCACCGGGCCCGGGGTGGTCAAGATCGTCGCCACGCACGCGGCCAAGCTGAAGACGAACACCCCCGGGCTCAACGACGTCATCGCCCATACGGTCAAGTCCGCGCTGGGTGAGGCGGTGGACGTGGTCACGACCAAGGATTGCAAGATCGAGACGCTGACCATGGCCAGCACGAACATCACCCGGATGCAGGCCGACGCCGCGACCGAGGCGGTGAAGAAGAAGGTCATCTCCTCGATCTCGGCCTACCTGGAGCGCAAGACCGGCCAGGGTGACCACGGCGTCAAGAAGGACGGCATCAACAAGCGCCTCAAGGAGGCCACCGGTCCGATCTCGGCCGCACTGGCCGGCGGCGCCCGGGACGCCGAGATCAAGGCGTGGGTCGAGGAGGCGCTCGCCCCGGTGCAGGGCACCGTCACCGTCGTCAACGGGCAGCTGAGCCTCGACCCGGTCGTGCCGGGGATGATGGAGGCCAAGAAGCGTCGCAAGGAGGACGGCAAGGCCATCCTCCAGGGTGGCGCGGAGCTGGACAACGTCCGGCGCAGCATGGTGATGGACAAGCTGCGCGATCCGCTGACGGCGTACCAGCAGAGCCACATGCGCGCCGTGATCGCCTCGCCGGGCATGAAGCTGGACCAGGCGGCGCTCCAGGCCATCATCGACAAGGCCATGAAGTCGGTGGCCAAGGACGTGCGCGGTGCCGTCGGCGACGGTGCCATCCACCAGGCGATCGTCGAGCGCTTCCCGATGGTCGACGCCGACAGGACGAGGGTCGAGAATCTCCAGCTCACGCTGGTCGAGCAGCCCGGCTGGGGTCAGAAGCTGGCCAACGACCGCAGGAACGGCACCGGCAAGGGCGCCGCCAGCGCTGCCATCACCCAGGAGATCCGCAGCGCCGGGATCAAGCTGCGACGGCCCGACACCCTGCAGCGGGTGGTGGACAAGCACGCGATGCGCTTCAAGACCGAGGAGCGCGACGAGGGCATCAAGCAGGCCATCGAGGCCGGGTTCGACGCCGGCACCATCGAGACCCTGGTCGTCACCGACGGCAAGGTCAAGAAGTTCAAGCTGAAGGGCAAATGAGCGAGCGCGTGCACTTCTACGCCTACGGCACCGGCGTCTCGCTGGAGCTGCCCGCCGGCTTCGAGCAGGTCGAGGACGGCGAGACCACCGCGACCTACGCCGAGCTCGGCGACGCCGCCGCGGTCGGGCCGCAGACGCCAGCGCTCCAGATCCGGGTCGTCGGCGCCGTACCGGAGCAGGATCCGGACGGCGCCGCCACGGTGGCCCGGTTGGCCGACCAGCTGGCCGGCTCCGGCATCCTGCTCGGCCGGACCGACCGGGTCGTGGACCAGTGTCCGGTCACCACCGTCGAGATCGAGCGCGACGGGTCCTACCTGCACCTGAGCGCCGCGGCCGCCGACGGCCGACTGCTCACCTTCGCCGGCCGCGGGAACGCGGCGGCCAGCTTCACCGTCTGGGACATCGCCATCGAGTCGACGAGGTTCATCACGCTGTGACCACCGAGAACGCCCCCACCTGGGCCAACGTCACCCTGAGCGACCTGCTGCTCTCGCTGCAGGTCCCCGACGGCTGGGAGGCCGAGCCGGAGGAGTACGCGGTCACCCTGCGCGGCCCCTCCGACGAGGACTACACCCCGACGGTCACGCTCCAGGAGGGCGAGCCGGAGGAGCCGGGACACGACTGGTGGCTCGACTTCACCGAGCAGATCGTCGGGCACCTCATCGACAGCTCGCCCGGGTTCGAGCTGGTCGGGCAGCGCGAGTTCCGGCTCTCCTCGCTGGACGCCGAGGTGTACGCCGTCACGGCCCACTGGGAGTCCGCCGACCCCCGCGTCCCCGAGACCACCCAGCTGCAGGCGTGGATCTGGGCGGGCAGCACGCGGATGTACTCCTTCAGCGCCTCCACCTCGGTGGCCCACGAGGAGCGCGACCTGCCCGTGTTCGACCACATGCTCGACTCGGTCAGGCTGCTGCCCGCGCGACCCTGACCCGACTGGTCCAGATCACCTGAGCCGCGCAGGTTTCGAAGAGCGGGGTTGAGGTAAAAGCCCTGCGTGGGATTCAGGGGCGGGGGACGGGCGTGGCTCGCGCCGTACCTCGCCCTGGTGCTCGTGGTCGCCGGGGTGGTCGTCTTCGCGGTGCAGGCCCAGGGCTTCCAGACCCACAAGGCCGAGCTCAACGACGGCGGGATCTGGGTCACCGACTCGCGACTGGGCTACTACGGCCGGGTGAACAAGCCGATCGGGCAGCTGGACGGTGCGCTGTTCGCGCGGACCGACGCCACCCTCGACATCGTCCAGGAGGGGGCCGCAGTGGTCGGCGTCGACGCCGCCGGCGGGAGCGTGTCGACCATCGACCCCGCCACCGTCGCGGTGCCCGGTGGGGCGAGCGCCCAGATCCCGGTCGGCGGCCAGGTCGTGCTGTACGGCGGAACCCTCGCCGTACTCGATCCCGGCACCGGCAAGGTGTGGGCGATGCCGGTGGACGACGAGGCGGGCGACCCGCTGGTGAGCGGCATCGACGCCGGGAGCAAGCCGCTGGCGACCGTGGGCGCCAACGCCGCGATGACGGTGACGGCGAGCGGCCGGGTGGTCCTGGCCGCGGCCGGCTCCACGAGGTTGACGACACTCACGCCCGACCACGGCCGGTTCACGCTGACCAGTGCCACCCTGCCGCGACGTCCCGGAGAGGGGCTCAGCCTCACGGCGGTGGGGGACCGGGTGGTGTTGCTGGACCCGGCGGCCTCGACCGTCACGGTGCTGAGCGATGGCCGGGCCGGCGCGCACGCCCAGGTCGGGGCCGACGCGGTGCTGCAGCAGCCCGGGCCGGCCGACGACTCGGTGCTGGTCGCCGACGGCAGCCGGCTGCTCGCCGTCGGCCTCGACGACGGCACCACCACGACCCTGGCGCACGACCTGGCCGGCACGCCCGCCCGGCCGGTCCGCCTCGGTGACTGCCAGTACGGCGCCTGGGGCGGCGCCGCCGGCCTGGTCGTCACCCGCTGCGGCGGCGGCACCGCCCAGGTCGGCCAGCTGGGCGCTGGAACGAGCACGAACCTCGTGTTCCGGGTCAACCGCGGCTCGATCGTGCTCAACGACTCGACCACCGGAGCGGTCTGGAACGTCGACGACAAGCAGCCGACCCGGCTCGACGACTGGCAGTCGTTCCAGAAGAAGATCGTGCAGCACAAGTCCGACGACCGGCAGAAGGACCAGGCCTCCGCCGACCGGAGCCCACCGAAGGCCCAGCCCGACCACTTCGGCGCGCGTCCGGGCCGGACCACCGTGCTGCACCCGCTCGACAACGACGCCGCCCCGGCCGGGCGGCTGCTCGCCATCTCCGCGGTGCAGGACGTCCGTCCCCAGGGCGCGGCGGTCTCGGTGAGTCCGGACGGCCAGACGGTGGAGATCACGATGCCCGCCAGGCCGGCGGCCAGGACCACCTTCGAGTACTACGTCAACGATGGCCGCCAGGGTGTCTCGGCGCACGCCACCGTCACCGTCGACGCGCGCTCGGCGACCCAGAACAGGCCCCCCGCGCTGCGCAAGGGCTACCAGGCGTTGCGATGGGACGTGCCGGCGGCGGGCGCGATCACCCTGCCCGTCCTGCCGGACTGGCGCGACGACGCCGACGGCGACCCGCTCGGCCTGGCCTCGGCGAAGATCGTCTCCGGGCCGCAGGGCGCGACGGCACGGGTGACGGCCTCGGGGCAGGTGCGCTTCACAGCGCCGACCAAGGGGGGTGAAGCGGTCGTCGAGTACGGCGTCACCGACGGCATCGCGCCGCCGGTCAGCGAGCAGGTGCACGTGCACGTCCAGGCGCTGACCGACCACCAGGCGCACGCGGCCACCGCCCAGCCCGACGTCGTCGTCGGCCAGGCGGGCAAGCCGATCACGATCCATCCGCTGGACAACGACCTGCCCGGGTCGGACCCGATCACGCCGGACGCGACGCTCAAGTTGGCCGGCAAGGTCACCTCGACCGGCGGCGGCCAGGTCGACACCGACGTGGCCAACGGCACGGTCACGTTCCGGTCCACGGCTCCCCGGACCTACTTCCTCGACTACGACGCCGCGTTCGGCAACGCGCCCTTCTCACGTGGGCGGATCCGGGTCGACGTCCGGGCTGCCGACCATCCGCCGAAGGCCCCGGTGGCGATGCCGGACAGCCTGACGCTGTACGGACAATCGGCCGGGATGGTCGACGTCCTGGCCAACGACGTGGATCCGGCCGGCCAGCTCCTGGTGGTGCAGACAGCGGCGACGACCACCACCGGTCAGCTCGACGTCGCCGTCGTCGGCGGCCGCTGGGTGCGGATCTCCGCTGCTCGCCCCGACATCAACCCCAACCCGCAGGTCGTGCACTACACGATCAGCGACGGCGACCGCTCGGGCATCCAGGGCGACATCGTGGTCAGTCAGCGACCGGAGCCTCAGGACGACACCCCGGTGACCCAGGACGACCAGGTCACCGTCCGGGCGGGCAGCGGCACCCAGGTGTCGGTCCTCGACAACGACTACAGCCCCGACGGCGAGCAGCTGCACCTGGTCTCGGACCCCGTCGCGGGCACCACCGCCGGGCAGCTGGGCGTGGAGGCTCCGGGCGAGAAGAGTGCGCTCGGTCAGGCCTTCGTCAGTGGGCGGACGGTGCGCTTCAACGCCCCGGCGTCTGTCACCGACACCATCACCGAGACGGTGACCTATGTGGCGGCCAACGAGCGCGGCGACACCGCTCCCGGCACCCTGCGCGTCACCGTCCTGCCGGCCGACCAGCCTAACCAGGCGCCCGAGCCGACGGTGCTCGAGGGACGGGTGGTCGCGGGCGACCAGGTCCGCCTCCAGCTGCCGGGTTCGGGCGTCGATCCCGACGGCGACCCGGTGACACTGACCGGCATCTCGTCGGCGCCCAGCCTCGGCCGCGTGCTGCGTGCGGGCGCCGACTCGCTGGTCTACCAGGCGTTCCCGGACAGCGCGGGCACCGATGACTTCACCTACACCGTCGCCGACCCCAACGGCGGTACGGCGACGGGCACGGTGCGGGTCGGCGTCGTCCCACCGGCGGTGCCGGCGGCACCGGTGGCGGTCGACGACACGGCGACGGTGGCACCGGGGCGCACGATGACGGTCGACGTGCTCGCCAACGACCAGGTGGCCGCGACCGACCGGGTCACGGTGGCGCTGGTGCGTCCCGCCCCCGGCGGTGTCAGCGTCGACGCCGAGACCGGTGCGATGCGGATCAAGGCGCCGGCGAGGGCCGACGGCCGGGAGGTGCAGGTCAACTACACCATCAGCGACGGTGTGCACAGCTCGCAGGCGACTGTCACGCTGCGCACCCAGTCCGGGTACGACAACCCGCCGGTGATCGAGGACGCCTACGGTACGGACGCCGCCGGCGGTGCCGGCTCGGCCCGGGTCAGCGTCGACGTGCTCAAGACCGCCTACGACCCCGACGGCCCGGCCTCCGCGCTCACGGTCACCAGCGTCGCGGCACCTGCCGGGATCCGCGCGCAGGTGCGCGGCGGGACCATCACGATCGATCGTGCCGGTCGCCCGATGGTGGTGCCCTTCGTGGTCGCCGACGGCGACGGCGGGGTGGCGACCGCACGCCTCTACGTCCCGGCGAAGGGTGACGCGACGCCCTACGTGCGCGCCGATGCGCTGATCGACGTCCCTCCGGGGCAGGACGTCGCCGCCGACCTCGCCGACTACGTGGTCAACCCGTCCCGCGGCCCCCTCACGTTCACCCTCAAGGACCGGGTCTGGGCAGCGCCCGACGCGGGGGTCAGCGCCAGCATCACCGGCAAGGGCACCTTCACCGTGCACGCCGCGAAGGACTACGCCGGCCCCGGGGCGGTGAGCTTCGAGGTCACCACCGGACGGTCGACGGCGATCCTCTCGGTGCCGGTCCAGGTCGGCGAGACCAAGCCGGTGCTGCGCTGCCCCAGCGATCCGCTGCCCGTCGCCCAGGGACAGAAGATCCTGCTCGACGTCGGGAGCATCTGTCATGTCTGGACGGCGCAGGCCGGCCAGGCGCTGTCCTACGCCGCCGACTGGAAGACCTCCTCCGCCGGTCTCGCCATCGTGGACGCGCAGGGCGCCCAGGTCAGTGTCGCCGCCGCTGCCGACGCCGCACCGGGGACGCGCGCGGTGCTGCAGCTGCGGGCCAACGGCAGCGACCCCGCCTACCTGCCCGTCACGGTGGTAGCGGTGCCGCCGCCGACGCTTGCCCCGATCTCCATCTCCGACCTCAAGGCGGGCCAGAGTCGCACCATCGACCTCGCGCCGTACCTCCACGCGGGCGTGCCGGTGCCGCAGCCACAGATCGTGTCGATCGCCCAGACGACGGCGCTCGACGTGCACGCGACCGTGCACGGGGCATCGGTCACGCTGAGCGCCGGCCCCAAGGCGTTCGGCAAGGCGACCTTCGGGCTGGTGATGTCGGACGTGGCCGGCAACCCGCCACCCAATCGGACGGTGGCAGGGACGCTCACCCTCTCGCTCCAAGCGACCCCCGACGCACCCGCCGCCCCGCATCCGGGGAAGAGCGGCGACGGCGCGGTCCCGCTGTCGTGGACCGCACCCGCGGCCAACGGATCACCGATCACCTCCTACGAGGTGCGGGCCGACCACGGTGGTCCGACGGTGACGTGCCCGACCACCAGCTGCACCGTGACCGGCCTGACCAACGGGGTCGACTACAGCTTCCAGGTCCGCGCGTCCAACGCGGTCGGCTCCTCGGCCTGGAGCCCGAGCTCGTCGACGGCGGCGCCCGACGTGGCGCCGTTCCCGGTGACCGGCATCACCGAGGCGGCGGTCGGTGACGGCTCCATCACCCTGCACTGGACCAAGCCCAGCAACAAGACCTCGGCGGTGACCTACACGGTCACCTACCCGGGCGGCACGCCCATCGACACCACCCGGACCGAGGCCACCGTCTCGGGGTTGAGCAACGACAACACCTACGTGTTCACGATCGTGGCGACCAACACCAAGGGACAGCAGAGCCAGCCCGCGCTGTCGGCGCCGTACCAGTCCGTCGGGTCGCCGGGGACGCCGGCGGCGCCGACGATCACCACCACGCCCTCGGCCGACGACACGGCAGTGGTCACCGTCAGCTGGAACCAGGTCGACCCGAACGGCCCCGGGCCGGTGCGCTACCGCGTCATCGCGGTGCCCTACGCCGACGGCGGCGCCTGCACCCAGGATCCCGACGGCATCACCGGCACCTCCTGCACCTTCTCGAGCATCGCCTACGACGGCACGCAGTACCAGTTCGAGGTCGAGGCTCTCAGCCCCGGCACCGGCAGCGGGGTCACCGGCGGCCAGCCGCGGCGTTCCACCGGTGCGAAGCGGAGCTGGAAGGCGGTCGGCCTGCCGGCACCGTGGGGCGGATGGTCGCTCGACGCCACCGGGAGCGACGAGGAGGCCTCGGTGCACGGCTTCAGCGTGCCGAACTCGCACGGAGGCACCTCGACGTTCAAGGTCGTCCGCGGCGACGACGTCGTCTACTCCTCGGCCAGTCCGCCCCCGGCGGTGACGGTCAACACCCCCGACAACGACCAGCCCTACTCGTTCCACCTCGAGGTCTGCAACGAGAACGGCGAGTGCAGCAAGTCCTCCACCAAGTCGGTGACGACCTACGGTCCGCTCGGCGACAACGACATCCTCAGCGTCGATCCGATCATGAGCGGGTACGACGTCGGCTGGCGGGTCACCGTCGACAGCAACGGGAAGTCGGGCGTCTCCGTGGTGCTCAGGAACCAGGACAACGTCCAGCTCGGCAGCTGGACCACCACCGACGTCGACGTGCAGTCCTTCGAGGTCGACCCGACGTACCTGGGCTATGACGCCACGCAGAGCGTCACCGCCACGATCAGCGACGCCGGGCGTCGTAGCGGCAAGAAGCCCGCGACGAGCGGCCGGACACCCGACCTGAAGATCAGCGTGGGGCGCGGAGCGAAGTGCGGTGGTGGGACCGACACCGCCTGCACGGACGACGACAACTGCACCGACCAGTCGTGTGGCTACCTCCACATCACCACCCAGGGGTACGGCGACGCCACCGGCTCGACGCGCTGGAGCTGCTACAGCAGCCAGTTCGGCCGGCTCGGGCCCTTCACCGGCGACGTGGACCAGGATCTGCCCCAGTCCTACGGTGAGCCGGGCCAGAGCTTCAGCGGCAGGTGCACCGACAGCAGCGGTACCGCCCGGGACTTCTCCGGCAATTGGCCATCGAACTGACCCCGCACAGGAGCACCACGTGACCATCACCCACGGCCAGGCCGCCTGGTTCCGCACGACCTTCGACACCCTCACCGATGCCATCGAGCAGGCGGTGCTGGGCAAGCGACACGTCGTGCGGTTGGCACTGACCTGCCTGCTGTCCGAGGGCCACATCCTGCTCGAGGACTTCCCCGGCACCGGCAAGACGATGCTGGCGCGCGCGCTGGCCAACTCGGTGCAGGGCAGTCACTCGCGCATCCAGTTCACCCCCGACCTGCTGCCCTCGGACGTCACCGGGGTCACTGTCTACGACCAGCACAAGGGCGGCTTCGAGTTCCACCCGGGCCCGATCTTCCACACCATCGTGCTGGCCGACGAGATCAACCGGGCCTCGCCCAAGACGCAGTCGGCGCTGCTGGAGGTGATGGAGGAGGGCCGGGTCACCGTGGACGGTGTCGCCCGTGAGGTGGGGCGTCCGTTCCTCGTGATCGCCACCCAGAACCCCATCGAGCAGGCCGGCACCTACCGGCTTCCCGAAGCACAGCTGGACCGCTTCTTGATGAAGACATCCGTCGGCTACCCGGACCGGCAGGCGACCGTCGAGCTGCTGGTGGAGGCCAAGGTCCGCGACCGCGCGGCGCTGGTGACCCCGGTGATCACCGCCACCGCGCTGGCCCAGATGAGCGAGCTGGCCGACGAGGTGTACGTCGATCCAGCCGTCATCTCCTACGTCGCCGAGCTGGCCGAGGAGTCGCGCCGGGCCCAGCACGTCCGACTCGGCCTGTCGGCCCGAGGCTGCCTCGCACTGATCCGGGTGGCCAAGACCTGGGCGGCGGCCGACGGTCGCGACCACGTGGTGCCCGACGACGTGAAGCAGCTCGCCGAGCCGGTGCTGTGTCACCGTCTGCTGCTGGACGCCGAGGCGCAGTTCAGCGGCATCAGCGTGGAGTCGGTGATCGAGCGGCTGCTGCAGCAGGTGGTGCCGCCCACCGACCGGGTCGCCTGATGCGTCGATCAGCGTCGGGCCTCCTCGGCATGGTGCGGCCGCTCGGATGGGTGGCCCTGGGTGGCGGCGTACTCCTGCTCCTGGCCGGCGTCGCTCTCGGGTGGGCCGAGCTCGCGGTCCTCGGCGTGGCCGCCCTCGTCGTCCTCCTGCTGGCGCTGCCGTGGCTCCTCGGGAGCACCCGGGTCGAGATGGAGCTCCTGCTCGAGCCCGAGCGGGTGACGGCCGGTGGCACTGTCACCGCATCCCTGGGGGTGACCAACCGGGCGCAGCGGCGGACCCGGTCGCTGCTGCTCGACCTGCCGGTCGGTGCCTCGACGCAGCGCTACGACCTGCCCGGGCTGGCACCGGGGGCGCATCACGAGGAGACGTTCACCATCCGCACCCAGCGTCGCGGGGTGATCCCGGTCGGGCCGGCGATCACCCGGCGTGCCGACCCGCTGGGCCTGGTCTCGCGGGACGTCCGCACCTCGGCTGTGCGCGAGGTGCTGGTGCGACCGCAGGTGGTGGCACTCGCCTCGCTCGGCGGTGGACTGCTGCGTGACCTCGAGGGCGTCTCGACCGAGAGCGTCTCCCAGGCCGACCTGGCCTTCCACGCCCTGCGCGAGTACGTCCCGGGCGATGATCTGCGGCACGTGCACTGGCGCTCCTCGGCGAAGCTGGCCGGCTCCGGTAGCGGCGGCCTGCTGGTGCGGCAGTACCTCGACACCCGACGCAGCCACGCCACCCTGGTCGTCGACGACGCCGAGGGGGACTGGGCGAGCGAGGACGACTTCGAGACGGCCATGGAGGTGGTCGCCTCGATCGTGATGCGGGCACTGCTCGACGAGTTCGGCACCACGCTGGTGTGCGGCGAGCACGCCGGTCACGGCCGACGTGCCCTCGACACGGCGTGCCGTGCCGGATGGGGTGGTCCCGGACTGCTCCCGGCCGCCCGCGCCGCCGCCTCGGCGGCCCCGGACACCAGCCTGCTCTTCCTGCTCGGGGGCGAGGGGACCGCCCTGGAGACGCTGCGCCGCGCGGCGGCCTGCTTCGAGCCGGAGGTACGCCGGATCGCGATCCGGGTCGAGCCCGTCGAGAAGAGTTCGGTGAGCGCCATCGACGACCTGACCGTGCTCCACCTGGCCGCGCGCGACGACCTCGCCGGTCTGCTGCGGTGGAGCCTGGGATGACGCGCGGAACGGGTCCGGGGAGCGGCGCGGTGGCCGGCCGGCACGCCGGCCAGCACCCGGGCCGCAGCACCGGTCTCCCCACCGGTCTCCACACCGGTCTCCACACCGGACGCGCCCACTGGCGCGACGTCGGCTTCCTGCTGGTGCTCGGGGTGCTGGCGCTGTCCGGGTTCGCGACGACGTTCTCGGGTGGGATGTTCCTGCTGGTCGGCGCGGCCGGCCTCGTGCTGGGCGCGGGCTCGGTCGAGGTCGCCCGCCGGATGGGGTGGCCCGTCGTCGCCTCGGTGCTGGTGACGCTCGCCGTGTTCGTGCTGCTCGGCGCCCCCCTGTGCCTGCACTCGGCCTTCGACCCCGCGACGATGCTCGACCAGGCGATCGGTGGATGGAAGGACCTGCTCACCACCCTGCCCCCGGTCGACGGGAGCGGCCCCCTGCTGGTGCTGCCGTGGCTGCTCGGTCTGGTCACCGGCCTCGTCGGCGGGCTCCTGCTCGCCGTGCGAGCGACCGCGCCCCCGGTGCTGGCGCCGCTGGTGCTGCTCGGAGCAGTCATCCTGCTCGGCGTCGACCGGACGTCGTCGTTGCTCACGCACGGCACGCTGTTCGCCGTACTCGCCCTGGCCTGGGTGGCCCTGCGCGGCCAGGACGGCGCGATCGCGACCGGCCGACGACGCTCGGTCGTCGCCGGCCGGGCGGGTGCCGGGCTGGTGATGCTGGTGGTCGCCGGTGCTGTCGCGCTACCGCTGGGCAGAGCGGCAGCGGGCGACGAGCGCACGGTGCTGCGCAGTCACGTGGTGCCGCCGTTCGACGTCGGTCGCTACGGCTCGCCGCTGTCCTCCTTCCGTCGCTACGTCGACGAGCAGGGCAGGCCCGACCCGGCGAACCTGCACGACAAGACCCTCTTCACCATCACCGGCGTCCCGGCCGGCACCCGGGTGCGTTTCGCCGCGCTCGACCGCTACGACGGCACCGTGTGGGGCGCCTCGCAGCAGGCCGGCGCCGACTCGTTCCAGCGGGTGTCGAGCACGATCGACAACCCGGCCGCCGGCAAGCGCCTCGACGTCGACGTCACCCTGGGGGAGGGGTACGACGGCGTCTGGCTGCCGACCGTGGGGGCGCTGCAGTCGATGCACTTCGACAACGACGATCCGGCATCGAAGGCCGACGCGTTCCGCTACGACCTGGCCACCTCCACCGGCATCGTGCCCACCGGCCTGAGGAGCGGCGACAGCTACCACTTCACCGGGGTGCTCGGCGACGACACGCTCTCGGCCGATACGCCGCCCTCTACGCGCCTGGACGACAACAGCACGGCAGCAGCGTTCCTCGACACCCAGGCGACCCAGTGGACCCAGGGCGTGAGCGAGCCGATGAAGCGGGTGCTGGCGATCGCCGACTACCTGCGCACCCACGGCAAGTACTCCGACGGGGTGGCGCCCGCCGAGCGGATCTACCACGCCGGGCACTACGTCAAGCGGCTCTCGGACGACTTCGTCAACGCGCCGATCATGGTCGGTGACGACGAGCAGTACGCCGCGGTGATGGCGCTGATGGCGAACCGGGTCGGCGTCCCCGCTCGCGTGGTGATGGGCGCGATCGTCCCGGCCGGAGGCGTGGTCACCGGCGCCGACGTGCACGCCTGGGTCGAGGTCCGGGCCGCCGACGGCACGTGGCGCACGTTGCCGACCGACCAGTTCATGTCCCACGACAAGCCGGCCGACCAGCCGCCCCAGCAGCAGGAGCAGCTCAGCGGCTCCGTGGTCCCGCCGCCGGCTCCGGTGCCGCCACCCTCCAACGCCGGGGAGTCGGCCGAGTCCCAGCTCCGGGCCCGCAGCGTGACCAAGCACCCGACCGAGCACCACGGGGGCATCCCCGGCTGGATCGAGGTCGCAGCCCTCGCGGCGGGCGTGCCGTTGCTTGCCATCGCCCTCGTCGTCGGGGGGATCCTGGCGGCGAAGGCGTTGCGCCGTCGGCGCCGCCGTGGGGCCCAGCGCACCTCGGCCCGGGTCGCCGGAGCATGGCGCGAGCTGGTCGACCACGCCCGTGACCTCGGCCACCGGCTGCCCGTGGACGGACCCACCCGCCGCGAGCAGGCAGGCCTTCTCGGCGTACCGTCCGGCCACGACCTCGCCCAGGGCGCCGACGCCCTCGTCTTCGGACCGACGGCCCCCACCCCCGACCAGGCCGCCGAGTACTGGCGCACCGTCGATGCGGAGCGAGCCCGCCTCACGGCCGCGGCCACGCCCCTCCAGCGGCTCAAGGCAGCCCTCAGCCTCACCACCTTCCGCCATCGCTGGACCCGGGGCGCTCCCGGACGACGCGGGGCGGGTGGTCGAGGGGGCGCCGCGAGGGGCGCTGCCGGACGACGCGCCGGCGAGGAACGAGCCGCCGCGCGGCGGTAGGCCTGCCCCTGGCGCCGCCCTCGGCCGTCCGGCACCGCCGCGCGGAACATCCACGCACCCCCCAGGGTTGAGTCGATGTGCAGCTCTCCGTCCTCGACCTGATCCCCGTCCGCACCGACCAGTCCTCCTCCGACGCCCTCGCCGCCACCCTGTCGCTGGCGAGGACGGCCGACGAGCTGGGCTACAACCGCTTCTGGGTCGCCGAGCACCACAACATGCCCGCCGTCGGCTCGACGAACCCGCCGGTGCTGATCGCGATGATCGCCGGGGCCACGCAGCGGATCAGGGTCGGCAGCGGCGGCGTGATGCTGCCCAACCACGCGCCCCTGGTCGTCGCGGAGCAGTTCGCACTCCTCGAGGCCGCCTTCCCGCACCGGATCGACCTCGGGCTGGGCCGCGCGCCGGGCACCGACCCGGTGACGTCGTGGGCGCTGCGCCACGGAGGACCTGTGGAGGCCGACGCGGCCGAGCACTTCCCGGAGTACGTGAACAACATCCTCGCTATGCTCAGCCCCGAGGGTGTGGCGCTGTCGGTGGGCGGGCGCCGGCACGCGCTGCGGGCGACGCCGGCGGCGCAGTCCGAGCCGGTGGTGTGGTTGCTCGGCTCCTCCGACTTCTCGGCACGGCTCGCCGCGCAGGAGGGTCTGCCCTACGTCTTCGCGCACCACTTCTCCGGCTCCGGGACGGCGGAGGCGCTGGACCTGTACCGCTCGCAGTTCCGGCCCTCGCCCGAGCTCGAGGCGCCGCGGACCTTCCTGACCGTGAACGCCGTCGTCGCCGAGACGGAGGAGGAGGCCAGGCGCCTGGCGCGCCCGCAACTGCTCTCGATGGTGGCGCTGCGCACCGGGGCGCCGCTCTCGCAGCTGCGCCTGGTGGAGGACGCGGCCGAGGTCGAGCTCCCCGAGGCACACCGGGCCATCGCCGAGTCGATGGAGCGGCGCTGGGTGATCGGCAGCCCGGAGCAGGCGGCCCTCCAGCTCAAGGAGCTGGCCGCGACCTACGGCGTCGACGAGGTGATGGTGAACCCGATCGCCAGCGCGACCCGCGGGACCGACCCGGCGGCGGCGCCGGCGCGCGAGGAGACCCTGCGGCTGCTCGCCGCGGCGGTGTGACCAGCACGCCGAGTGCCGCCACGGCGTGACCGACACGCGGATTGGGAGATCGGTTGTGCCGCGGCATAGACTGATGTGTCGGCCCAACGTGGGTCTGTCTCGTCGTGTCTCGCGGCTGTCCTCACTTCGGTGGGGGAATGGGGCGCACGAGCGGCATCACGAGGTCCACCGGCCCGGCTCCCGCCGGGCGGAGGTTCGCGGGTCGACGCACCAACCGTAAGTCACCGACCAACAGATTGCAGAGGGCATGCCGAAGAAAGAAGGCGTGATCGAGATCGAGGGCACCGTCATGGAAGCCCTTCCGAATGCCATGTTCCGCGTCGAGCTGAGCAATGGCCACAAGGTTCTCGCCCACATCAGCGGCAAGATGCGTCAGCACTACATCCGGATCCTTCCCGAGGACCGTGTGGTGGTGGAGCTGTCCCCCTATGACCTGACCCGCGGTCGGATCGTCTACCGGTACAAGTAACCAGCCGAAGCGATCAAGAAAGGGCTGACATGAAGGTCAACCCGAGCGTCAAGCCGATCTGTGACAAGTGCAAGGTGATCCGTCGCCACGGCCGCGTCATGGTCATCTGCGAGAACCCGCGTCACAAGCAGCGCCAGGGCTGAGCCCCGGCTCCGCTCGCGCGGCACAACTGAATCACTCATCGACGTACTAGGCCTCCTCCTGCGGGAGGGCCGAACCACCTCCGGACCAGAGGCCGGAGCCCGGGGCGCCACCCCGAGACGTACGCCGACCGACACCTCTGGCGAGAACACGAAGGAACACCATGGCACGCCTCGTTGGTGTCGACCTCCCGCGCGAGAAGCGCGTGGAGATCGCTCTCACCTACATCTACGGCATCGGCCGTACCACCTCCAAGGAGCTCCTGGCCGCGACCGGTGTTGATGGCAACACCCGCGTCCACGCTCTCTCCGAGGACGAGCTGGTCAAGCTCGCGAGGGAGATCGAGACCCGCAACCTGACGATCGAGGGCGACCTCCGTCGTGAGGTGCAGGCCGACATCCGTCGCAAGATCGAGATCGGCAGCTACCAGGGTCGCCGCCACCGCATGGGCCTTCCGGTCCGCGGGCAGCGCACCAAGACCAACGCCCGCACCCGCAAGGGTCCGAAGCGGACCGTCGCCGGCAAGAAGAAGGCCAAGTGATCCGACGCGCATGAGCGCGTCGACCACCGCCTGCTTCTCGCAGATCTCACCGACCAGCCAACCCAGGAGTTACTGAATGCCTCCGAAGAGCCGTCAGGCTGCGGCGAAGACCAAGGTCCGCCGCAAGGAGAAGAAGAACATCGCTCAGGGCGAAGCCCACATCAAGAGCACGTTCAACAACACCATCGTCACCATCACCGACCCGACCGGAGCGGTGATCTCGTGGGCCTCCGCCGGCACCGTCGGCTTCAAGGGCTCGCGCAAGTCCACGCCGTTCGCCGCGCAGATGGCCGCCGAGGCCGCCGGCCGTCGGGCCATGGACCACGGCATGAAGAAGATCGACGTCTTCGTGAAGGGCCCGGGTTCGGGCCGCGAGACGGCGATCCGTTCGCTGGGTGCCATCGGCCTCGAGGTCGGCACCATCCAGGACGTCACGCCGACCCCGCACAACGGCTGCCGCCCGCCCAAGCGCCGCCGCGTTTGATCCCACCGAGACGATCGAAGGAGACTTAGAACATGGCCCGTTACACCGGCCCCATGACCAAGAAGTCGCGCCGTCTCGGTGTCGACCTCGTCGGTGGCGACTCGTCCTACGAGCGCCGTCCCTACCCGCCGGGCCAGCACGGCCGCGGCCGGATCAAGGAGAGCGAGTACCTGCTCCAGCTTCGTGAGAAGCAGAAGGCTCGCTTCACCTACGGCGTGCTCGAGAAGCAGTTCTCGAACTACTACGCCGAGGCACACCGTCGTGCCGGCAAGACCGGTGACAACCTGCTCCAGCTGCTCGAGGGCCGCTTGGACAACGTCGTCTACCGTGCCGGCTTCGCCCGTACCCGTCGGCACGCCCGCCAGCTCGTGGTCCACGGCCACTTCCTGGTCAACGGCAAGAAGGTCAACATCCCCTCCTACCAGGTCGAGGCGCACGACGTCATCGACGTGCGGGAGAAGTCCTGGGAGATGACCCCGTTCATCGTGGCTCGCGAGACCCACGGCGAGCGCGTCGTCCCCGCGTGGCTGGAGGCCTTCCCCAACCGCATGCGGATCCTCGTCCACCAGCTCCCCGTCCGGGCCCAGATCGACATCCCGGTCCAGGAGCAGCTCATCGTCGAGTACTACTCGAAGCTCTGATGAACCCCGCCGTCGCCCCGGAGCAGCATCCCGGGGCGGCGGCACCACCACTTCCGTCACACCTGAAGTTCGGGCCTGTCAAATAGCGGGTAGGTCCGGGAAGGAAAGAATCAGTGCTTATCGCACAGCGCCCCACCCTGTCGGAAGAGACCGTCGACGAGTTCCGCTCGCGCTTCGTGATCGAGCCCCTCGAGCCGGGCTTCGGTTACACGCTGGGCAACTCCCTGCGCCGTACCCTCCTCTCCTCGATCCCGGGTGCCGCCGTCACCAGCATCAAGATCGACGGCGTGCTCCACGAGTTCTCCACCGTCGAGGGGGTCAAGGAGGACGTCACCGAGATCATCCTCAACCTCAAGGGCCTGGTCGTCTCCTCCGAGCACGACGAGCCCGTCACGATGTACCTGCGCAAGTCGGGTGCCGGTGACGTGACCGCCGCCGACATCGCGCCGCCGGCCGGTGTCGAGGTGCACAACCCCGACCTGAAGATCGCGACCCTGTCCGACAAGGGCAAGCTCGACCTCGAGCTCGTCGTCGAGCGTGGCCGCGGCTACGTCTCGGCGGTGCAGAACAAGGGCGCGGACAACGAGATCGGCCGGATCCCGGTCGACTCGATCTACAGCCCGGTGCTCAAGGTCTCCTACAAGGTCGAGGCCACCCGTGTCGAGCAGCGCACCGACTTCGACAAGCTGGTCATCGACGTCGAGACCAAGCCGTCGATCCGCCCCTCGGACGCCGTCGCCTCGGCCGGCAAGACGCTCGTGGAGCTCTTCGGCCTGGCCCGCGAGCTGAACGTCGAGGCGGAGGGCATCGACATCGGCCCCTCGCCGGTCGACGAGCAGCTCGCCGCCGACCTCGCCCTCCCGGTCGAGGACCTGCAGCTGACCGTGCGGTCGTACAACTGCCTCAAGCGCGAGGGCATCCACACCGTGGGTGAGCTCATCAGCCGCTCGGAGCAGGACCTGCTGGACATCCGCAACTTCGGCGCCAAGTCGATCGACGAGGTCAAGGCGAAGCTGCACGAGATGGGCCTCTCGCTGAAGGACAGCGCCCCCGGCTTCGACCCGTCGGCCGCCCTCGCGGCGTACGGCGACGACGACGACGACGCCTTCGTCGAGGACGAGCAGTACTGACAGCCGTTGCGCCGGCACGCCCCGGCGCAACGTCTGACCTCAAGGACACCATCTACTCCGGTACCTGATACGGCCGGGGAGAAATGAGAGAGCAATGCCCACTCCCAAGAAGGGCGCCCGCCTCGGCGGCAGCCCGGCCCACCAGAAGCTGATCCTCTCGAACCTGGCCACCCAGCTGTTCGAGCACGGCCGGATCACCACCACCGAGACCAAGGCGCGCACGCTGCGTCCGCTCGCGGAGAAGCTGATCACCAAGGCCAAGAAGGGTGATCTGCACAACCGTCGCGAGGTCCTCAAGACCATCCGCGACAAGTCCGTCGTGCACGTCCTGTTCACCGAGATCGCCGAGACGTTCGCCGAGCGTCCGGGTGGCTACACCCGCATCACGAAGATCGGTCCCCGCAAGGGCGACAACGCACCGATGGCCGTGATCGAGCTCGTCACCGAGGCCTACCAGCCGAAGCCGGCCACCACCAAGCAGGCCCCGGCCCAGGTGGAGAAGCCCGCCGAGGAGGCGCCGGCCGAGGTCGTCGCCGCGGACGAGTCCGGTGAGACCGAGGTCGTCGCGACCGAGGCCACCGACGCCGAGACCGCTGCGGACGAGTCCACCGCCGCGGAGTCGACCGAGGTCGAGGAGACCCCGGAGGCCTGACGCAGTCGAGCCGGAGCCCGTCACCCGCGAGGGTGGCGGGCTCTCGCCGTTCTACGGCCGATCATCCTGACGCCTGCGTCAGTAGCTCGCGCAGCCCGAGCGCGTCAGCGGGGGCGTGCCCGCCGCCGTCGTTGTCGAAGTAGCCCCACACCTCCCTGCCCTCGCGGCGCCACGCCTGCACCCGCTCGGCCCAGCGCCGCAGCTCGGCGGGGGAGTACTTCCCGGCGTACCGGGGCTGGTCGGTCGGTCCGTGCCAGCGGCAGTAGACGAACGGCGCGGTGGTGCGCAGCACCGTGTGCAGGCCGGTGCCGTGCGTGACGACGAACGCCGCCCGGTGGCGCTCCAGGACGGCAGCCACCTCGTCGTGGTCCCACGAGGGGTGGCGCAGCTCCATCGCCACGGGGACGTCGCCGGGCATCCGCGCCAGGAACGCCTCCAACCGCTCGTCGTCGCGCTCGAGGTCGTCGGGCAGCTGCACCAGGACGGGACCGGCATGCGGGCGCAGCGCGTGGGCCGCCTCGACGAGCCGATGCGCCCAGGCGCCCTCGGGGTCGCGCAGTCGCCGACCGTGGCTGAGCCAGCGCGAGGCCTTCACCGCCATCCGGAACCCGTCGGGCAGGCTGCGCGACCAGCCCTGGAAGGGCTTGAGGCCGGGCCAGCGGTAGAAGCTCGCGTTGAGCTCGACGGTGTCGAACCGTGCCACGTAGTAGTCGCGCCAGTGCGCCCGGGCCAGGCCCTCGGGGTAGAAGGACCCGGCCCAGTGGTCGTAGGTCCAGCCTGAGGTGCCGAGGTGCACGCCGTCCATGTGGGTCGAGGTACCCCGGGATGGGAGGATGCTCCCCGTGCGCATCCGGATCGACCTGTCGTACGACGGCAGCAACTTCCACGGCTGGGCCGTCCAGCCCGGTCTGCGCACGGTGCAGGGTGAGGTGCAGCGGGCCCTCGGGATGGCCCTGCGCCGCGACGAGGTCTGGGTGACGTGCGCGGGGCGCACCGACACCGGCGTCCACGCCCGTGGCCAGGTCGTCCACCTCGACGTCACCGAGAACGAGCTCGTCGCCGGAGCGGGCCGGGCTCAGGGACCGCCGGTCGAGGCACTCGTGCGCAAGCTCAACGGCATCCTGGACGACGACGTACGGGTGCACGCCGCCAGGATCGTCCCCGACGCCTTCGACGCCCGCTTCTCCGCACTGTGGCGGCGCTACGCCTACCGCGTCGCTGACGCGCCCCCGGCGTACGACCCCCTGACCCGCAACCACGTGCTGCACTGGCCGCGTCCGCTCGATCTGGCGGCGATGAACCTGGCGGCCGTCGATCTGCTCGGCCTCAACGACTACACCAGCTTCTGCAAGGCCCGTGAGGGCGCCACCAGCATCCGCCGTGTCGAGCGGCTGGACTGGAGCCGCGACGAGCAGGGCACCGCCACCATGACGGTCCTCGCCGACGCGTTCTGCCACTCGATGGTGCGGGCGCTGGTCGGGTGCCTGCTGGCGATCGGGGAGGGCCGGCGCGACGTCGGCTGGGCCCGCGAGATGCTCGCCCGTGCGGAGCGCTCCTCCGAGATCCACATCGCCTCGGCCCGCGGGCTGACGCTGGAGGAGGTGGGCTATCCCAGCGACGAGGAGCTGGCCGCTCGGCTGTTGGTCACCAGGGCCCGGCGCGGCGAGCACGAGGTGGAGCGGCGTGGCTGAGGACGAGCACTACTTCTCCGCGGACCCGAGCGTGGCCTTCGAGCGGATCCCGCTCGAGGCATCGGTCTGGGGCACCACCCTGCGGCTGACCAGCGGTTCGGGCGTCTTCGCCAAGGGCCGCCTCGACGTCGGTACGGCGATCCTGTTCCGGGAGACGGAGCCGCCGGCGCCCGGTCGCATCCTCGACCTGGGGTGCGGCTACGGCGTGATCGGGTTGGCCGTCGCTGCGCTGGTCCCGGGTGCCGAGGTGACGGCCGTCGACGTCAACGAGCGCGCGGTGCTGCTGGCGAACGAGAACGCCGCGTCGCTGGGGGTGAGCGAGCGCTACCGCGCCGCGACGCCGGGCGACGTCGACCCGCTGGCCACGTACGACGAGATCTGGAGCAACCCGCCGATCAGGATCGGCAAGGAAGCGCTGCACGAGTTGCTGCTGACCTGGCTGCCGCGACTACGCCGCGGGGGACGGGCGGTGATGGTGGTCGGCAAGAACCTCGGCGCCGACAGCCTGCAGCGCTGGCTGGGTGAGCAGGGGTACCCGACGACGCGGCTGGCCTCCGCCAAGGGCTTCCGCGTGTTGGAGACGGTGCGGCCCTGAGAGGAGGAGGTCAGACGCGCTCGAGCGTGCTGTCCAGCCGCACCGGCAGCCGGTCGAGGCCGTAGACGATCGACAGGTCGCGGAAGCCGAGCTCGCCCGGGTCGTCGGTCGCCATCGCCAGGTGGGGGAAGCGCTTGGCCAGCGCGGTCAGCGCGGCGCGCAGCTCCATCCGGGCCAGCTCGGCGCCGACGCAGCGGTGCATGCCGTGGCCGAACGCGAAGTTCATCGTCGCGGTGTTGCGCAGATCGAACTGCTCGGGGTTGGGCATGACGTCGGGGTCGCGGTTGGCGCCGGCGAGCGAGACGATCACCACCGAGCCCTTGGTGACCTTCTGACCGAAGAGGTCGTGGTCCTCGCGCGCGAAGCGCGGGAAGGCGATCTGCACGGGGCACAGGTAGCGCAGCAGCTCATCGACCACTGCGTCGACCTGCGCCTTGTCACCGGTGCGCAGGAGCTCGTAGATCTCCGGTCGCTGGAGCAGCACGTAGGTCCCCATCGACAGCATCGCCGCCGACGTCTCGTAGCCGCCCAGGAAGGCGCCGTCGGCCAGGCCGCCGAGCTCGAGGTCGCTGAACTCCTCGCCCTTCGTCCGGATGATCTCGCCGATCAGGCCGTCGCCGGGCTCGCTGCGCTGCCGGCGCACCGCCTCGATCAGGAACGTGCGGGTCTCCGCTGCCGCGCCGAAGGCACCGGCGCCACCCTCGGTGATGTCGAAGCGGGCGACGCCGAGCTCGTGGAACTCCTCGCGCACCTCCGTCGGGAGGCCGAGCAGCTCGCAGATCACCTGGAACGGGATCTCGAAGCCGAACGCGTCCACCAGGTCGACGACCGGACCCTCGGCCTCCATCCGGTCCAGCGCCTCGGTGACGATCCGCTCGATCGGCTCCTGGAGGCGCTGCAACCGCCGCATGGTGAACTCGGGCGTCAGCAGCCCGCGCAGCCGGGTGTGGTCCGGCGCGTCGGTCATGCCCAGACCGCCGATCTCCTCGGCCTCGGTGCGCGGTCGGGAGCCCAGCAGGTGGCGCATGTCGTTGCTGTAGGAGCGGGAGTCGGCGAGCACCTGCTTGGCGGCCTCGTGACCGGTCACCAGGAAGATGTCCAGGCCCAGGACGCTGCCCAGCACCGTCACCGGCTCCTTGGCGCGAGCCTCGGCCAGGGCGGGGACCGGGTCCACGCCGTCGCGGCGCAACGGGTAGGTGAGGTGCTCGGGGATCTTGCGCAGGGTGGTGATGTCGGGGACCACCGAGGTCTTGTTGCGCATCGCCCGGCGCAGGGCGAACGTGCGCACCCGGTCTCTCACCGATCTCAGAAGCATGACACTAGTGTCGCTTGTATCGACCGGATATATCCATGCGGGGTTGCCTCGTGTCGCACCCGGACCTCCTCACCGCACCCTCCAGGTCACCGGTGGAGCAGGTCGGAGAAGAGGGCGAACGTCTGGGTCACGGCGTCCTGCGCGGCCTTGGAGTGCCGCCCCATGTCGACGAAGCCGTGGATGAGACTGTCGAACCGGCGCACCGTCACGGCCACGCCGGCCGCCTCGAGCGCGGCGGCGTACGCCAGGCCCTCGTCGCGTAGCGGGTCGAAGCCGGCCACCACCACGACCGCGGGCGGTGCTCCGTCGAGCTCGCCGTACAGCGGGGAGAGGGCGGGATCGGTCGGGTCGGTGACGGTGCCGGCGTATTGCTCGAGGAACCACAGCATCGTCTTGGCGTCCAGGAAGTAGCCCTCGGCGTTCGCGACGCGCGAGGCGTACTCGCCGGGTACGTCGGTGGCGGGATAGATGAGCAGCTGGGCGCCGACGCGGTCACGGAACTCCTGGGCGAGGACCGCCGCGAGGTTGCCGCCGGCCGAGTCGCCGGCCACACCGAGCATCTGCGTGCCGCCCAGGTCGGCGAGGTGGTCGGCGATCCAGGTCGCCGCCGCGCGCGCGTCCTCGACGGCGGCGGGGAACGGGTGCTCGGGTGCGAGCCGGTAGTCGACCGAGACGACCACCGCGGCGCTCTGCTCGGCCAGTGTGCGGCAGGTCAGGTCGTGGGTGTCGAGGTCGCCGATCACCCAGCCGCCACCGTGGAAGAACGCGACGGTGGGCAGCGGTCCGTCGGCCTCGGGGCGGTAGACGCGGATCGGGATGTCGCCTGCCGGCCCCGGCACGGTGGAATCCTCCACCTGCGCCATCGGGGGCAGCAGCGACGGGTCGCGCAGGTCGACCGTGAGCGTCCGGAACCCGGCGCGCGCGTCGGCGGGGGTCTGCTCGGACATCGGCGGCGTGCCCGCGGCGGAGAGGAAGTCGAGGAGGGCGGCGAGCTCGGGATCCAGCGGCATGTCGCCAAGTTACCAGCGAGTTCGGGAGGCGTCCGGCGAGACGTCCGCCGAGCTTGTCGAGGCGTCTCGACGGGCTCGGCGGACGAGGCGATCAGGCGGCCGTGAGCACCTGCGACTCCAGCCGCTGGTAGCTGGCCTCCATCCCGTCGGTCATGCCGGTGGCGAGCACGCTGTCGCGGACCTCGGCATCGGGGTAGGTGATCACCAGGGAGAGCAGCGTGCCGCCCTCGACCGGCGTCAGGGTGAGCTCGTTGGTGCTGCCCGGGGCGTCGAGCCCGATCATCCGCTCGCTGGTGACCGAGCGGTACGGCGCGACACTCTCCAGCAGCTCGCCCTCGAACCCGAACCGGTCCGAGCCCTTCTCCCACTCGTAGCGGTAGCTCTCGCCGACGCGGTCCGCGACCCGGCACACCGGCATCGTCCAGCCGTCGGGTCCCAGCAGCCACCGCTGCAGCAGCTCGGGCTCGTGGTGGGCGCGCCAGACCGCCTCGACCGAACCGCTGATCACCCGGCTGATCCGCACCTGGGTGTCGCTGAGGACCTGGGTGCTGGTCGGCAGGTCGGCCGCGAAGGTGCGCAGGTCGGCCAGGACGCGGTCCATCTGGCCCATCGCCTCGCGCATGCCCTGCTCCATGCCCATCTCGACCAGCTGGGCGAGCTCCTCGGCGGTGTTGAAGTGGGTCGTGGTGGTCACCCGCGAGCCGGCATCGGTCGGCTCGAAGGTGAAGACCATCCGCATCGAGGGCATCTCCCGGTTGGGCGCGCCACTCTCCAGCGCGAAGCCGTCCAGCACCTCGAAGCCACGATGGGCCTCGACGCTGAGCCATTCCCAGTAGCCGCGGGAGACCTCTCCCTCCGGGCCGGTCATGGCGTAGTGCGACAGGCCTCCGGCGGCCGCGTCGTGGCGGGTGAAGCGGGCGGGATAGGTCGGAGGTCCCCAGAAGAGCTCCAACTGGCGGGGGTCGAGGTAGGCGTCCCAGAGCCGTTCGACGGGGGCGGGGAAGTCGGCGACGACGGTCATGGTCAACGCTGTCGGATCCTTGGTCACAGAGGTGACGGGCATGATCACTGCCTTTCGGGTTCGTCGGCGAGGAGCGCGTCGAGCCGTGCGACGCGGGCGCGCCAGATCTGTTCGTAGCGGTCGAGCAGCGCCCTGGCCTGCTCGATCGTCGCGGGGTTAGCGCGCACGACGCGTTCTCGGCCCTGCTGGTGCTTGGTCACCAGGGCGGCCCCCTCCAGGACGGCGACGTGCTTCTGCACGGCCGCGAAGGACATGTCGTACGCCGCGGCCAGCCGCGACACCGATGCCTCACCGGAGAGGGTGCGGCGGAGGATGTCGCGACGGGTCGCATCGGCGAGGGCCCGGAAGATCCGGTCCACCTCGTCTTCGCTCAGTTCGTGAAGTACAACCATTTGGTTGTACGTTAGGCCGGCTCGGCGGAGCCGTCAAGGGGGCGGGGCCGAGCGCGGAGGTCGATGGTCACGGTCGTGCCCGCCCCGACCTCGCTGGTGGCCTCGACCGTGCCTCCGTGCGCCTCGACGATCTGCCGCACGATCGCCAGACCCAGTCCGCTGCCACCGGTGGCCCTGCTGCGCGAGGGATCGACCCGGCGGAAGCGATCGAAGATCAGGGGCAGCTCGGCGGCCGCGATGCCCTCGCCGGTGTCGACGACCCGGAGCGTCCCGGGGGCGCCGAGCACCAGCACGCGGCCGCCTCGAGGCGTGTGCCGGATCGCGTTGACGAGGAGGTTGCCCAGCGCTTGGCGCAGTCGCACGGGGTCGGCGTGGATCCTCGCCCCCGGCGAGGTCGAGGCAAGGAGCTCCACGCCTGCCGCATCGGCCGTCGCGCGGTGGGCATCGGCGACCTGGTCGCAGAAGGAGCCGAGGTCGATCGGCTCGGGGGAGAGTCGCAGCTCGCCGGCATCGCCCACCGACAGGTCGTGCAGATCCTCGACGAGCCGCTGCAGATGCGTGGTCTCCTCGTGCAGGCTCTCCAGGAGCCGCTCGTCGGGGACGGCGAGGCCGTCCTGAGCGGCCTCCAGCCACCCGCGGATGTTCGCCAGGGGGTTGCGCAGTTCGTGCGAGACGTCGCTGACCAGTCGGCGGCGGGCCTCCTCCAGCTGCTGGCGACGGTCGGCCATCCGGTTGAACGCGTGGGCCATCTGGCCGATCTCGTCGCGCCTGTGCTCCTCCACCCGCACCAGCAGGTTGCCCTCGCCTGCCTCCTGGGCCGCAGCGGCGAGCCGGCGGACCGGTCGCACGACGTAGCCGGCGAGCAGCGCCGAGAGCAGGAGGGTCACCACCAGGACAGCGACGGCCAGCACGCCCACGCGGAGCCTGCCGGCGCCGGAGAGGCTCCAGGACACGTCGGCGCTGGGATCGCCCCCGCCGATGAACAACAGCGCGCGCGGAGCGACGTACGGACGCAGCATCGCCCGGCGTGAGCTCTCCACGCAGCGGGCGACCCGGGCGTGCCGTCCGGGGTAGCCGACGATGGCGGTGAAGTCGGTTCTGATGCCGATGACTGCCGGCACGCCGGCGCGTTCCACGCAGGCATCCACCCGCTGCTGGAGCTCCGCCCAGGACGTCCGGTCCTCGGTACTGCCGAACGGCCCCGTGACCCGCTCGTCGATGGCCGGCAGCGGTGGCACGGCGATCTCCAGGCAGCGCGTCGTGCGGCAGGCCGACGGCACCGTCGCCACCGGGCCAGGGGTGGGCACGGGAGCGCCGCTCGCGGTGGTGGTCGCAGGGCTGCGCAGGGCGGTGTCGACCGCCAGCGCGTCCAGCGTCGCGCGGGCCTGGGAGACGGGCCGCGGCGTGGTCCCGCGGCCGGAGTCGAGGAGGACCCGACCGCTCTCGTCGGTGACCGTCACCCGCCTGCCCGACCGGTCGGCGAGGCGGTCGACCAGTCCGCTCGCACCCGTCCAGGAGCGGTGCGTCGCGGCGTAGCCGATCAGCGAGTCGTACGTCGTCGCGTCGGCGTGCAACGACTGCTGCTGCTCCTGGTGGACCGCCACCGCCGTCGAGCGGACGGTCGCCCAGGTCGCGGCGACCACGGCGACCAGGGCGACCACCGCTCCCAGCGCGAAGAGCCGCAGGAACAGGCTGTGGTGCCAGCGCACCCGATCCTCGAGCCGGGCGTCTCGGGCGCGCCGTCCCATGCCGCTCACGATGCTTCGGGTGCGGTGCCGAGGGTCGCCGGCAGGGCGTAGCCGACGCCGTAGACGGTCCGGACGATGGCCGGGTCGAGCTTCTTGCGCAGGTTGGCGACGTGGACGTCGATGGTGCGCCGCGAGACGTAGCGATCCACCCCGTGCAGGTGGCGCAGGAGTTGCTCGCGGCTGAAGACCCGGTCCGGCTCGCCGGCCAGCAGCTCGAGCAGGGCGAACTCGCCCGGCGTGCACTCCACCGACCGGCCACGGAACGACACCTCGTGGCTGGCCGGGCTCACGACGAGGTCACCGACGTGGAGCGTGCGGGGCGCACCGGCACCGCCGCCCACGGAGGCGCGGCGCAGCAGGGCGCGGGCCCGTGCCATCAGCTCGCGCGGGCTGTAGGGCTTGGTCAGGTAGTCGTCCGCGCCGAGGTCGAGGCCGAGCAGCAGATCCTCCTCGCTCGCGCGGGCGGTCAGCATGAGGATCGGCACGTCGGCGGTGGCGGGATCGGCGCGCAGCACCCGACAGACGTCGAGACCGTCCATCGCGGGCATCATCACGTCCAGCACCACCAGGCCGACAGGCCCCCGTCGGACGCTCTCGACCGCCCGACGTCCGTCCTGCACCACCGTCACCGTGTGTCCCTCGGCCACGGCGTAGCGCCTGATCAGCTCCGCCTGCTTGGGATCGTCCTCGGCGACCAGGATCCGTGCCACGGCAGCGAGTCTAGGAAGGCTGACCGGCGCCGAACATCGTCCTGACGAGTTGCTGACAATCTGCTCCTAGCGTCCCCGGCATGAGAACGACACTCCACCCGCTGATCGCCACCCTGCTGGTGGCGCCGGTCCTCGCCGCCTGTGGAAGCACCGGATCGCCTCACGTCGCCGCCCTGCCCGCGGGCGTCTCCTCCGGCACCACCACCTCAGAGTCGGCCGGAACGGTTGAGCGGACCGGCACGAGCGACAGCGATGGTGCGGACGGCTCGCCGGGGCGCCCGCAGTTCCGGCTCGACGACACCGACGCCCGGCGCACGGCGTTGATCAACGCCTACAGCCAGTGCCTCATCGATCACGGCGCGACTCGGTTGACGGGGCGGGAGTCGTCGGCGCCGCAGATCGTGCCGGCCGGCGGCGACGGGGTGCCGTTCATCACCGTCGCCGACCCGGTGCCGACGGCTGCCAAGGCTGCCTGCGCGAGCAGGCTCCCGCTGATGCCGCCGCAGGTGGAGGCGGCGACCAACCCGCACTTCCACGAGCAGTCCCTGGCTTACGTGGGGTGCCTGCGCAAGCACGGTGAGTGGGTCGAGCTGCTCAACAACCACGATCTGGACTGGACCTACGCCGAGGGTCACCCCGTCCCCGAGGACAACGCCGCCATCGAGCAGGCCTGCCTGATGGAGGCGTTCAGCTGATGCGCCGACCTCGGCTGCGCACCCTCGCCATCGGAGCCGCGGTGGGTCTGGTCGCGGTGGGCGGCACCGGCGCCGGCCTCGAGCTGGGTCACAGGCAGTCCGGCGGCACGCTCACCACGAGGTCGGCAGGCGCCACCGTGGCAGTCGCTCGCGGCCGGCTCGCCCAGGCCCAGGAGCTCACCGGCGCCCTCGGATTCGGCCAGCCCACCACCGTCACCGGCCACGGCGAGGGCACCATCACCTGGCTGCCCGCCACGGAGACGACGGTGACCCGCGGCCACCAGGTCTACCGCGTCGACGACCGGCCGGTGGTGCTGCTCTACGGAGCGCTGCCGCTCTACCGCACGCTGACATCGCATCCGGGGGCGCCCGGTGGCGGTGACAGCGGTGACGGTGCCGATAGCGGTGACAGCGGTGATGCCGCCGGCAGCGGCACCGACCAGCCGCCTCCCGTCACCCCGCTCCTGCGGGGCAGCGACGTCGACCTCGTCGCCGCCAACCTCGCCGCACTCGGCCTCTACCACGGCCCGACCAGCGAGGTGACCTACAGCTGGCCGTTGACCTACGCCGTCGAGCGCTGGCAGCGGGCGCTGGGTGAGCAACCGAGTGGGGTCATCGACCCGCGCGAGGTGGTCGTCGCACGGGGGCCGATCCGTGTCGACGGCGTGACCGCCCATCTGGGAGACGACGCCCAGCAGCCCGTCCTGACCGTCACGAGCACCGCGAAGAAGGTGACGCTGCAGGCGCCGGTCGCGCTCGCCGGCTCGATCAAGGTCGGTCACCGGGTCCGGGTCCGGCTGCCCGACGGTCGCACCGTCGGCGCGCGGGTCGAGAGCATCGGCACGGCAGCGGGCGACGGGGACGGCGGCCCGCCGTCGGTGCCCGTCGTCGTACGCCCCGTCCGGGCCGGTGCCCTGCGCCGGGTGGCGCTCGGGCCCGTCACCGCCCGCGTGGTGACCGCCTCGGTCCCGGACGCGCTGCACGTGCCGATCGCGGCACTGGTGGCACTCGCGGGCGGCGGCTACGCGGTGGAGCGCTCCGGCGGCGGGCTGGTCCGCGTCACGATCGGGATGGTCGCCGACGGCGAGGTCCAGGTCTTCGGCGTGAGTGCCGGCACCCGGGTGGTGATCGCCCGATGACCGGCCGGTGTGTCCTCGAGCTGACCGCTGTGACCAAGGAGTACGCCGGCGGCGTCGTCGCCCTGCACGAGGTCTCCCTGAGGATCGAGGCCGGGGAGGCGGTGGCGATCGTGGGTCCGTCCGGTTCGGGGAAGTCGACCCTGTTGCACCTGATGGGCACCCTCGACCGGCCCTCGGCCGGCCGGGTCGAGGTGGAGGGCTCCGACACGGCGAGGCTGACCGACGCCGAGCTGTCCCGGCTGCGTGCGCAGCGACTGGGCTTCGTCTTCCAGCACTCGCATCTCGCCGACCGGCTCAGCGCCGAGGAGAACGTCGCGACCGGACTGCTCTATGCCCGCGTTCCGCGCTCGGAGCGCCGACCGCTGGCCCGCGCCGCGCTGGACCGGGTGGGGCTCTCCCACCGTCGCGGGCACCGCCCGCACGAGCTCTCCGGCGGCGAGCGGCAGCGGGTCGGCATCGCCCGGGCCCTGGTGAACCGACCGGCGCTCGTGCTTGCGGACGAGCCGACCGGCGCCCTGGACCAGACCACCGGGCGGCAGATCCTCGACCTGCTCGGCGAGCTCAGGGCCGAGGGCACCACGATCGCCCTGATCACCCACGACCCGGGGGTGGCGGCGTCCTTCCCGCGGCGGGTGGAGATCCGCGACGGTCGGCTCTGGGGGGAGCCCCGGTGACCCGGCTGCTCGATGCGCTGGCCCTGGGCTGGCTCGGCGTGCGCAACCGCCCGGCGCGGGCCGTGATGAGTGCCCTCGGGGTGGCGCTGGGGATCGGCACGCTGGTGCTCGTCACCGGCATCCCCGCCAGCGGCCAGGCGTCCCTCGATCGGCAGCTGACGGCGCTGGGCACCGACGTGCTCCAGGCGCAGGGCGGCGATGTCTCCCAGCAGCCCGTCGAGTTGCCCACCGCGGCGGCCGCGATGGTGCGGCGGATCGGTCCGGTCGAGCGGGCCTCCGCGATCGCCAACCTCAACGTGCGGGTGCTGCGCACCGACCTCTCGGACCCCAACGACACCGCCGGCGTCTCGGCCCTGGCCGCGACACCCGACCTGCTCACCGCTGTGCACGGCTCGCTGTCCTCGGGAGTCTTCCTGACAGCGGCCAGCGAGCGCCTCCCGGCGGTGGTGCTCGGTCACACCGCCGCGCAGTGGCTCGGCATCACCTCCGTGGACGCCGCCCAGGCACCGAGGATCCGGGTCGGCACCGGCTGGTTCACCGTCGTCGGGATCCTCGCTCCGATGCCGCTGACGCCCGAGCTGGAGCAGGCGGTCCTGGTCGGTTGGGACGCCGCCCGGAGCGAGCTCGGCTTCGGCGGCCACCCGACGGTGGTCTACCTGCGCGCCGTCGAGTCACAGCTCGAGGCGGTCCGTGACGTCCTCCCGGCCACCCTCGACCCCGCCGCGCCGGGGCTGGTGTCGGTGAGCCGGCCCTCGGAGGCGCTCGCCGCGAAGCGAGCCACCCAGGGCACGTTCTCGGCGCTCTTCCTCGGCCTGGCGGCGGTGGCCCTGGTCGTCGGCGGCATCGGGGTCGCCAACACGATGATCGTCTCGGTGCTGGAGCGGCGACGCGAGATCGGTCTGCGACGAGCACTGGGCGCGACGCGGGGCGACGTACGGCTGCAGTTCCTCACCGAGGCGGTGCTGCTCTCCGGGCTGGGCGGCCTGGCCGGTCTCGGGGGAGGGCTGGTGGGCTCGCTCGGCTACGCGATGGTCCGCGGATGGCCGCCGGAGGTTCCGCTGCCGGCAGTGGGTGCTGGGCTGCTCGGCGCGCTGATCGTCGGCGCCGTGGCCGGTCTCTACCCCGCTGTCAGGGCCGCTCGGCTCGCGCCGACGCAGGCCCTGGCAGCGGTGTGAGCCGTGCCGGGAGGAGCAGCCCGGGGACCGGACCTCAGTCGTCGAGGTCCTGCAGGGCTGTCTCGATGGTGCGGTGGAAGGTCGGGTAGGCGTAGATCATCGTGCGCAGCGTCTCCACCGGCACCCGTGCGTGCACCGCCAGGGTCAGCACGGCCAGGATCTCGCCGCCGGCCGGGCCGACGGCTGAAGCGCCGACGAGGACACCGTCGGCCTCGACCACCTTGATGAACCCGACGGCGCCGGGGCCGTGGGTGAAGCCGCGCGAGGACGCACCCAGGTCGGCCTGGCCGACCCGCACCGGGAGCCCCTGCTTGCGGGCCGCCTCCTCGGTCAGGCCGACACCGCCGACCTCCGGATCGGTGAACGTGGTGTGCGGGACGGCGTGGTAGTACGCCGGCGCACCGCCGGCGCCCTGCAGGTCGCGCAGCGCGATGTCGGACTGGTACATCGAGATGTGGGTGAAGGCGCCGTGACCTGTCACGTCGCCGATGATCCACACCCCGTCGGCACCGATGGCCCTCATCCGGTCGTCGACCTCGATCCGCGACGGGTCGAGACCGACGCTCTCCAGGCCGAGGCCGTCGAGGTTCGGGGTGCGGCCAGCGGCGACCAGCAGCCGGTCGCCGGTGACCTGCTCGCCGTCGGCGAGACGGAGCGTGAAGCGGCCCTCGGCGTACTGCACCTCGGTGGGCTCCGCGCCGGTCAGCACCCGGACGCCGTCGGCGACCAGCACCTTCTCCAGCAGGGCCCCTGCCTCCGGCTCGTCGCCGGGAAGCAGTCGGGGCCCGTGCTGGATGAGCGTGACGCGACTGCCGAAGCGGGCGAAGACCTGGGTCAGCTCGCAGCCGATCGGGCCGCCACCGACGACGATCAGCTCCGCGGGCACGGTGGTGGTCTGGAGCGCCTCCCGGTTCGTCCAGTACGGCGTCCCGTCCAGGCCGGTGATCGGCGGTGCGGCCGGCCGTGTCCCGGGATTGAGAACGACGCCGACCCTGGCGTCGATGGTGACCTCCGCGGAGCCGTCGCTGGGTGTCACGACGACCCGTCGAGGCCCGTCGAGCCGGCCCGTTCCGCGCAGCACCGTGGCACCGGCGTCCTCCAGGCGGCGCACGGCGGCCTCGTCGTTCCAGTCGGCGGTGGCCTCCTCGGCGACCCGCTTGGCCACCGGAGCCCACGACGGCGTGATGGTGACGTCGCCGGCCAGCTGCCCGGCGCGGTGCGCCTCGGCCAGCGCGTCGGCGGCGCGCACCATCATCTTCGAGGGGATGCAGCCGTAGTAGGGGCACTCGCCCCCGACCAGGTGCTTCTCGATCGCTACCACCTTCAGCCCCGCTCGGGCTGCCTTGTTGGCCAGGGACTCGCCACCGGGACCGGTGCCGATCACCACCACGTCTGCGTCCATGGTGGCGACGGTACCCGGGTAAAGCAGATGCCTGACAGGGGTGGGCTGACGCAGACTCTGCGGGTGGGCCATGTCGACGTCGCCGGAGTGCGCTACCAGCTGCCGGACGGGAGGGTGCTGCTCGAGGATGTGTCGTTCCGGGTCGGCGAGGGCGCGAAGGTGGCGCTGGTCGGCGCCAACGGCGCGGGCAAGACGACGCTGCTGCGGCTGGTGACCGGCGAGCTCGCCCCGCATGCCGGCGTCGTCACCCGGTCCGGCGGCCTGGGCGTGATGCGCCAGCAGGTCGGCCGGGGCTCGACCACCGTCGGCGAGCTGCTGCTCTCCGTCGCGCCACCGCGCGTCCGAGCCGCCGCCGAGCAGGTCGACGCCTGCGAGGTGGCGATGATGGACACCGACGACGAGCCCACCCAGCTGCGCTACGCCACGGCGCTGGCGGAGTATGCCGACGCCGGCGGCTACGACCTCGAAGTCGCCTGGGACGTGTGCACGATGGCCGGTCTCGGGGTGCCCTTCGATCGAGCGAGGAACCGCGCACTCGACACCCTCTCGGGTGGGGAGCAGAAACGGCTGGTGCTCGAGTACCTCCTGCGCGGACCCGACCAGGTGCTGCTCCTCGACGAGCCGGACAACTACCTCGACGTACCCGGCAAGATCTGGCTCGAGCAGCGCATCCGCGAGTCCGAGAAGACGATCCTCTACGTCAGCCACGACCGGGAGCTGCTCGCCAACACCGCCACCCGCGTCGTCACCGTCGAGCTGGGCCAGGCGGGCAACCTGGTCTGGACGCACCCCGGCGGCTTCGCGAGCTACCACCAGGCCCGACAGGACCGCTTCGCCCGCTTCGAGGAGCTTCGCAAGCGCTGGGACGAGGAGCACGCCAAGCTCCGCGCCCAGATGCTGATGTACAAGCAGAAGGCCGCCTACAACGCCGACATGGCGAGCCGCTACCAGGCCGCGCAGACCCGTCTGCGCCGGTTCGAGGAGGCCGGGCCGCCCACCGAGCAGCCGCGCGAGCAGCACGTCGTGATGCGGCTGGCCGGGGGCAGGACCGGCAAGCGCGCGGTGGTGTGCGAGAGCCTGGAGCTCACCGGCCTGATGCGCCCCTTCGACCTCGAGGTCTGGTACGGCGAGCGTGTCGCCGTGCTCGGTTCCAACGGGTCGGGGAAGTCGCACTTCCTGCGGCTGCTCGCCGCCGGCGGGACGCGTCCTGACCGCGAGCACGAGCCGGTCGGCGACATCGTGATCGAGCCGGTGGCCCATCGCGGGACGGCCCGGTTGGGTGCGCGCGTGCGGCCGGGATGGTTCGTGCAGACCCACGCCCACCCGGAGCTGACCGGTCGGACGCTGCTCGACATCCTGCATCGCGGCGACGGTCGCACCGATGGCAGCGGACGCGACGGCATGGGCCGCGAGGCCGCCAGCCGGGTGCTCGACCGCTACGAGCTGGCCCATGCCGCCGAGCAGACCTTCGACTCGCTCTCCGGCGGCCAGCAGGCGCGCTTCCAGATCCTCCTGCTCGAGCTCTCCGGGGCGACCCTGCTGCTTCTCGACGAGCCGACGGACAATCTCGACGTGCAGTCCGCGGAGGCGCTGGAGGCAGGGCTGGCGGCGTTCGAGGGGACTGTCCTCGCCGTCACCCACGACCGCTGGTTCGCGCGCGGCTTCGACCGGTTCGTCGTGTACGGCGCGGACGGGGGCGTCTACGAGTCGCCTGAGCCGGTCTGGGACGAGCGGCGGGTGGATCGGGCCCGCTGAGAGTCGGCGGGGGAACGAGCAAGCGGCCCCGCAGCCCAAGGAGTTAGCTGCGGGGCCGCCTGAGACGGACGGCTCAGGAAGTGGAGGTCGAGGCGTCCGAGTCGAGGGTGATCTGTGCGCTCTTGGTCTTGCCGCTGTCGGTCCAGGTCACGGTGACCTTGTCGCCGGGGCGGTAGGCGCGGATGGTGGCCACCAGGGAGTCCGAGCCGGCGATCACGTGCTCGCCGACCTTGGTGATGATGTCGCCCTCCTTGATGCCGGCGTCGGCTGCCGCCGAGCCCTTGTTGACCGACTTCACCAGCGCGCCGAGCGTCGTGAAGACATCGGACTCGCTGTCGCCGCCGGAGCCGCCCGAGCCGCCGGAGCCGCCGGAGCCACCCGACCCGCCGGAGCCGCCGGAGCCGTCCGACCCGCCGAAGCCCGGGAAGCCGGGGATCAGGCCCTCGGAGCCACCGCCGGAGCCGTCACCGGACCCGCCGCCGGACCCGTCGCTCTGGCCCGAGCCGCTGGAGCCGCTGGTGGTGGAGGGGACGTCGGCGACCGAGATGCCCAGCCGGGCGTGGGTAGGCGTCTGACCCTTGATCATCTGCTCGATGATCGGCATCACCTCGTCGACCGGGATCGCGAAGCCGAGGCCGATCGAGCCGGCCTCCTCGTCGCTGGAGGAGGTGGTGGAGCGGATGGAGGCGTTGATGCCGACCACGTTGCCGTTGAGGTCGACCAGGGCACCACCGGAGTTGCCCGGGTTGATGGCCGCGTCGGTCTGGATGGCGGGGTAGACCGTGGCGTTGCCGTCACTGTCCGAGCCCACGTTCACCGGCCGGTTCAGCGCACTGACGATGCCCGAGGTCACGGTGGAGTCCAGGCCGAACGGCGACCCGATCGCCACGACGCTCTGGCCGACGGCGAGCTGGCCGGACTTGCCGATGGTGGCGGGCGTCAGGTTGGAGACGCCACTGGCCTTGATCACCGCTGTGTCGGTCAGCGGGTCGGTGCCGACGATCGTCGCGTTGGCCTGCGAGCCGTCGTTGAAGTCGACCTTGATGGTGCCGGTCTTGCCGGCGATCTCGACCACGTGGTTGTTGGTCATGATGAGGCCCGCGGAGCTGAGGATGATGCCGGAGCCCGAGCCGGCCTCGGTGGAGCCGGACACCTCGATCTTGACCACCGAGGGCAGCACCTTCTTCGCGACCGCCTCGACAGTGCCCTGGCTGGCGGTCGGGGCCTTCTCGTTCGCGATGTTGGAGGTGGTGCCCGAGGAGCTGAAGACGCTGCCGCTGTCGGCGTCGTTGTGGTGGTAGAGCGCCGCGCCGGCATAGCCGGCACCGCCGCCGATCACCAGCGCCGCCGCCACCGCTCCGGCCACCAGGCCCGCGTTGCGTCGACGCGGGCGTGCGGCGGTCGCGGGCTTCTCCGCGACGGCCGTGCTGCCGAAGCCACCGAAGCTGTCGAAGAGGTGCTGGGTCGGCGGGGGCGGCGGCGGGCCCGAGGGGCCGCCGTACTGGCCGCCGTAGGGGGAGGGCTGCTGGGCGCCGAAGAGCGGCTGTGTGGATTCGGTGGTGTGCTCGGTGGGCTGCTCGGCGGGCGTCTCGGGAGCCTGCTGAGCGCGCTGCTCCTCGAACTGCTCGCCCGTCGGCTCACCGGCCGGTCGGTCGTCACCCGACGGAGGAGGAAAGTCGTTCATGTCGTCCACTCTGCCTGCGATCTCTGATGGTTCCCTGAAAGGGTGCTGCGTGATTCCACAATCTCACGCCGCCCGGTGCTGGACCCTGGACCACCGATGCTTCCACCTCCTCCAAACAGGCAGGATGGGGACCGGCGGGGTACCGCGCCCGCGGCCGACACCGAGGCCGCAACCCGAGGGCCGGTCACCCTCCGTTCACCTGATCCCGAAAGGGTCCGACTGTGCCTGACCCGTTGCTGCGTCATGCGGAGGCCCCCTCGCCCCGCACCCTGGTCGACGTCATCCGCGAGACGATCGCCCAGGCGGCGGACGAGCCTGCGCTCGACGCCGCCAACGGCGTGCTCACCTACGCCGAGCTCGAGGAGGCTGCCGAGAGCGTCGCGGTCGAGCTGAACGGGGCCGGTGTCGGACGCGGCGACAAGGTAGGCGTCCGGCTGGCCAGCGGCACCACCGAGCTCTATACGGCGATCCTGGGCGTGCTGCTCGCCGGCGCCGCCTACGTCCCGGTCGACGCGGACGACCCCGACGAACGCGCCCGGACGGTCTTCGGTGAGGCCGGGGTGGCGGCGGTGATCGGCGCCGACCTGCAGATCGACGTACGGCGACCCAGGCCCGCACGAGAGCCCGAGGACCCGGAGCCGGAGGACGACGCCTGGGTGATCTTCACCTCGGGATCGACCGGCAGGCCGAAGGGCGTCGCGGTGACGCACCGCAACGCGGCGGCGTTCGTCGATGCCGAGTCGCAGCTGTTCCTCACCGCGGAGCCGATCGGCGTGGGTGACCGGGTGATGGCCGGCCTCTCCGTCGCCTTCGACGCGAGCTGTGAGGAGATCTGGCTCGCCTGGCGGTACGGCGCCTGCCTGGTCCCGGCGCCGCGCGCCCTCGTGCGCAGCGGGGTGGACGTCGGACCGTGGCTCGTCGCCAACCGGATCACCGTCGTCTCGACGGTGCCCACCCTGGTCGCGCTGTGGCCGGCCGAGTCGCTGGCCAAGGTGCGGCTGCTCATCATGGGCGGCGAGGCCTGCCCGCCCGAGCTGGCCGCCCGGCTGCAGGCACCCGGCCGCGAGGTCTGGAACACCTACGGTCCCACCGAGGCGACGGTGGTGGCCTGCGCTGCCCTGATGACGGGGGAGGGACCGGTGCGCATCGGTCTGCCGCTGGCCGGGTGGGACCTGGCCGTGGTGGACCCGGCGAGCGGCCGGCGGGTCGCCGAGGGGGAGACCGGCGAGCTGATCATCGGCGGCGTGGGCCTGGCTCGCTACCTGGATCCGATCAAGGACGCGGAGAAGTACGCGCCGATGCCGACGCTGGGCTGGGACCGCGCCTACCGCTCGGGGGATCTGGTCGTCTACGACCCCGAGGGCCTGCTGTTCGGCGGTCGCACCGACGACCAGATCAAGCTCGGCGGCCGCCGCATCGAGCTCGGTGAGATCGACTCGGCGCTGCTCCAGGTCCAGGGGGTGGTCAGTGCCGCGGCGGCGGTGCGCAAGACGCAGGCCGGGAACAGCCTGCTGGTCGGGTACGTCACCGTCGACGCGAGCTTCGACCAGGCCGCCGCGCTCGCCCACCTCCGGGCCGAGATGCCGGCCGCGCTGGTGCCGCGCATCGCCGTGGTCGACACGCTGCCCACCCGGACCAGCGGCAAGGTCGACCGCGACGCGCTGCCCTGGCCGCTGCCCGCCCGGGCGGACGCGCCGGCGGGACTGAGCGAGACCGAGGCCTGGGTCGCCGAGCTGTGGAACGAGGTGCTCGGGGCAGCCGTGACCGACCCGCGGGAGGACTTCTTCGACCTGGGCGGCGGCAGCCTGAGCGCAGCCCAGATGGTCAGCCGTATCCGGGCGCGCTATCCCGAGGTCGCCATGGGCGACATCTACGACCATCCGCGGCTGGGCGAGCTGGCGGCGTACCTGGACGCGATGGGCGCCTCCGGCGCGATCTCGGACCGGGAGGTGCCGGTGGTGCCGGTCAAGACCCAGCTCGGCCAGGTCGTGGGCACGCTGCTGGTGCGCTGCCTGGCGGCGCCGCGCTGGCTGACCTGGCTCGCCGTGGGCTGCTGGTTGGCCGCGCGCGACGACGACCTGGCCGCGATCGGCCTGCCCGACCCCAGCCCGTGGCTGCTGGTGCCGGCCGTCGTGGTCTTCCTGACGCCGCCGGGTCGGATGCTGCTGGCGGCCGGGGCGGCCCGGCTGATCCTGCGCGGCATCGAGCCCGGCGATCACCCCCGCGGGGGCAAGGTGCACCTGCGCCTGTGGCTGGCCGCCCACGCGGTGGACGAGCTCGGCGCCCATGGGCTGGCCGGAGCGCCTCTGATGACGTGGTACGCCCGTCTGCTCGGCGCGCGGATCGGCGACGACGTCGACCTGCACAGCCTTCCGCCGGTCACCGGGATGCTGCGACTGGGCGCCGGGGCCTCGATCGAGCCCGAGGTCGACCTCTCGGGCTTCTGGATCGAGGGGGACGTCGTCCATCTCGGCAGGATCCGGGTGGGCGCCGGAGCACGGGTCGGCGCGCGGTCGATGCTGCTGCCCGGTGCCGACGTGGGCGCCGACGCCGAGATCGGCGCCGGTTCCGCCGTCTTCGGTGCGGTGCCCGACGGCGAGTACTGGTCCGGCTCACCGGCCGCACGTGGCAGCCGCTCCGCCCGCGGGCCGTGGGAGGAGCGGGTGCATCGCAGCGGGCTGTGGGTGGGCCTGTACGGCGTGGCAGCGGTGGTGCTCGCCCTCTTCCCCGCCGTGGGCATCGCCGCCGGTGTCCTGGTCGATGTCGCGCTCGCCGGGCGGCCCGGCTCGCTCGGTGACGTCGGGGCGCTGGTGGCGTGGAGCCCGGTGGCAGTGCTGGCCGGCTACCTGGGCCTCGCGCTGCTGATCCTGGTGACGGTGCGCCTGGCCGGTGCGCTGATCAGGCCGGGCGTGCACGCGGTGCGCAGCACCGCCGGGTTGGCGGTCTGGGCGACGATGCGGGTGCTCGACGACGCCCGCACGTGGCTGTTCCCGCTCTACTCCTCGATGCTCACCCCGCTCTGGCTGCGGGCGTTGGGCGCCCGCATCGGGCACGACGTCGAGGCCTCGACAGTGCTGATGATCCCGGGCCTGACCCAGGTCAACGATGAGGCGTTCCTCGCCGACGACACCCTGATCGGCGGCTACGAGCTGCACGGGGGCTGGGTGCGGGTGGAGCGGGTGAAGATCGGCAAGCGCGCGTTCGTGGGCAACTCGGGGATGGCGGCTCCCGGCCGCAAGGTGCCGAAGGCGTCGCTGGTCGCGGTGCTCAGCGCCGCACCCCGACGCAAGAAGGCCCATGCCGGAGCCAGCTACCTGGGCTCGCCACCGGCGCCGCTGCGGCGTACGGCCGCCGAGTCCGACGCAGGCCGTACCTACCGCCCACCGCTGCGGCTCAAGCTCGCGCGGGCGGTGATCGAGATCTGCCGGCTGGTGCCCGCCACCCTGGGTGCCCTCGTGCCCGCGGCGGTGGGCTACCTGATCATCCGGTGCTGGCACGCCACGGACGTCGTCGTCGCGCTGGTGGTGGCCGGCCCGCTGCTGGCGGCCGCCGGCGCGGTCGCGGCGCTGGTCACGGTGGCGGCCAAGTGGCTGCTGGTGGGCAGGATGCGACCGGGCACGCACCCGTTGTGGAGCTCGTTCGTGTGGCGCAACGAGCTGGCCGACACCTTCGTGGAGGTCCTGGCCGCGCCATGGTTCGCTCATCCCGTCGCCGGGACCCCGGTGCTGAACCTGTGGTTCCGGCTGATGGGCGCGAGGATCGGCCGAGGCGTCTGGATCGAGACGCATTGGCTGCCCGAGACCGACCTGGTCGACCTCGGTGACGGAGCCACGGTCAACGCCGGCACGGTCGTGCAGACCCACCTGTTCCACGACCGCATGCTCGCCCTCGACACGGTCACCCTGCGCCGGGGCGCGACCCTCGGGCCGAACTCGGTGATCCTGCCGGCCGCCATCCTCGGTCGGCACAGCGTCGTCGGCCCCGTCTCGCTGGTGATGCGCGGCGAGTCGCTCCCCGACAAGACGCTGTGGATCGGAAATCCGATCGGCCCTTGGGCCGAGGAGGTCCAGGGGCCGATCGGAGGTCAGCAGCGGGTCAGATGATCCGTCCGGTGCGCACGGCTCCGGCGTAGCCGGGCGTCGCGGGCAGGATGATCTCGACCTTGGTGCCGGCCGCGCCGTGCAGGTGGGTGCTCCACTTGCCCTTCTTGGTGGTCTTGACCTTGAACCACTTCTTGTACTTGCCGTGCGACTTCTTCTTGAAGACGAGCTTGACCTTCGCGGCGGGGGCGACCTTGCCCCACAGGTGCAGGCCCTTGGACTTCAGCGAGAAGCTGTGGGCGACCGGCACCGTGACCACGGCGCTGGTCGAGGCGGTGTAGCTCTCATTGCTGCTGGACCGGTAGCCGCTGTAGACGATCCGGTAGCGGGTGGTGATGGTCGGCTTCACGTCGTAGAAGTCGGCGTACGTCGGCGAGGAGGCGGTGGCCACGTTGCGCCACGAGGTGAACGGGTAGGGCGCCGCCTGGAGCGTCACGGTCCCCGAGCCGCTGCCGATGTAGGACCCGTCGGCGGCCTTGACCTGGCCGGACAGGTCGACGGTGCCGCCGTAGACGACGGTGCCGGAGACGGGCTGCAGGGAGCTGGTCGTCCCACTCGTGGTCGCTGCCTGAGCCGACCCGCCGGCGGCGAGTACGGCGGCAGGGGCCGCCAGCAGCGTCAGCGCGAGCGCGCGGGCGAGGGTGGTGCGCAGGGTCATGGGAGTCCTTGTCGTAGGGGGAGTCGTCTCTTTACTTCCCGCCCGCAACCCCCGCGAAACACGGGGTGAACGGCGGCTCGATAGCCTCGGGGAGCCATGTCTTCTCTGCCGACCGCCGATCCCTACCTGCCCGGGCACGGCGACCCCTCCTGGGGTGCCACGCACTACGAGCTCGACCTCGACTACGACCTGGCCGCGAACCGGCTGGCCGGTACGGCGGTGGTCCGCGCCGTCGCCGAGCAGGACACCGACCGGGTGGTGCTGGACCTGGCCTACCTGCAGGTGCAGAAGGTCACCGTCGACGGCAGGCCGCCCGCGAAGTGGGCGCATCGCGACCATCGACTGGTGCTCACGCTCAAGCGCGCCCTCCGGGCGGGCGAGGCCTTCACCGTCCAGGTCAAGTACGCCGGTCGTCCGCGTCCGCTCGTGCTGGCTCCGCACGGCGACGCCGGCTGGGAGGAGCTCAGCGACGGTGTGATCGTGGCCGGTCAGCCGCACGGGGCGCCGTCGTGGTTCCCGTGCAACGACCGACCCGACGACAAGGCGCCGTACGCCATCTCGGTGACGGTCGCCCACAACTACACGGTGGTGAGCAACGGCCTCCTGGTCGGTCGGACCCGGCGGGGCAGCGGCGAGACGTGGCGCTATGAGCAGGACGAGCCGATGTCGACCTATCTCGCCACGGTGCAGATCGGCCGTTACCGGCTCGTCGAGGACGAGGGCGAGGGCACGCCGATCCTCGGTGCGGTGCCGGAGAGCGCCCTGGCCGGCTACACCCGTTCCTTCGGCCGCCAGCGGGAGATGCTCGACTACTTCACCGAGGCGTTCGGGCCCTATCCGTTCGGCCGGTACACGGCGGTGGTCACCGATGACGCACTCGAGATCCCGCTGGAGTCGCAGTCGCTGTCGACCTTCGGACGCAACTACCTCACCGGGCGCTGGGAGGAGGTCCGGCTGGTGGCGCACGAGCTCGCCCACCAGTGGTTCGGCAACGCCGTCACGCTGCGGGCGTGGAAGGACATCTGGCTGCACGAGGGTTTCGCCTGCTACGCCGAGTGGCTCTGGTCCGAGGCGGGCGGTCACGAATCGTGCGACGTGCAGGCCCGACGGCACCACGCCAGGCTCGACCGGCTGGGCAAGGATCTGCTGCTCGCCGATCCCGGTCCGGCCCTGATGTTCGACGACCGGGTCTACAAGCGCGGTGCCCTGACCCTGCACGCGCTGCGGCTGACGGTCGGGGACGAGACGTTCTTCCGGGTGCTGCGCACCTGGGTGGCCCGGCACGAGGGAGGCACCGTCACGACCGCCGACTTCGAGGCGTTGGCCGCCGAGGTGGCGGGGCGGGACCTGGGCGAGCTGTTCGAGGCATGGCTGCACCGGCTGCCGTTGCCGGCACTGCCCTGACCGCCTCGTCGGGCGCCGCCGTCACGCAGCCGTGGGCGTCCCCGCGTCGGCGTCGCTCTCGGTCGAGCGGCGGGAGAGCCGGTACGTCCGCCAGGCGGTGAAGACCGTCGCGAACACGGCGATCACGCCGATCTCCTCGACCAGCAGGTGCTGAGGCGCCGCTGTCGTCACCTGGTCGGCATGGCCGGCCCACACCGAGAGCAGGGCGCCCTCGGCCGGGGTCGTGAGCCCGCACGCGTCCAGGTAGCCGGTGCGCTCGGAGCCGCCGTCGGTCCAGCGCAGCTGCACGTGGTGGTGCCGGCGGCAGGAAGCGGTCGGCGTCTCGTCGGTGACGCCGGTGACGGTGGCGTCGACCTGGTGGGTTCGCATCAGGAGGTTGTCCCGCCACACCGGGGAGGCGGCGACCAGCACCAGGTCGGCGATCACCGCGACGGCCGCGCACAGCAGCAGGAAGCCGACCCACCGCCGGATGAGTGCGCTGCTCATCGCAGGACGTTGTCCGGGGGCGGCGGGGTGCTCGAGGCGAGCACCTCGGCACGTCGATCGAGCTCGCCACGTACCCGTGCCGTCACCGGGGAGTCGGCTCCGAACGCCTCGCCGGCCGCCTGCTGGACCTTGGCCGTGACGTCCGCGTACGCCGCCCGCGTCGCACGCAGCACCTGAGCCGCGAGGACGGTGCTGCGGCGGTGCTCGAGGCGGTCGGGGAGCGTCAACTCGGTGAGCGCCCCGCTGGCGTCGACGGTGGCGGTGACCCCGTCCACGGTGGCGGTGCCGCGCAGCTGGTCCGCGGTCTGCCGGAACCGCGTGGCCAGCGCGGCTCGCTCCTGGGCGGCCGCGACGTCCTGGTCGATGCGCCGGTGGACGTCCTCGGGCGTCAAGTGGCTCATGGGCGTCACGCTACCCGGCCGGATCGGCGCCGAAACCGCTCGATGCCGCGCGCCGGCGCTCAGCCGAGCCCGTACTGGTCGCGGTGGGAGTCGACGTACTTGGCCACGGCGTACGCGCCCTCGGCGACCACCCAGGTGGGCAGGTGCTCCTTCATGATGTCCACGGTCTTGTCGCCGACGTGGACGACGAACTTCCTGCCCTGCTCGGTGGCCGACATCGCGTGCCGCGGGTCGTGGGTGCTCGGGGTGCTGCTCGGCTCCTCCTCCGACCGGTGCTTCCCGGTGCCGTCCTTGGGGTGCCAGGGCGCCTTGGCGTCGTGCAGGTTCTGCGCCGTGCGGTCCAGGGCGTGCTCGAGCCGGCCCATCTGGCCGGCGGCCCGGTCGAGCGCGCGGGAGAGCGTCGCACCGGCGCGACCGAGCTCCTTGACGGCCGTGGACAGCTCGTGCAGCACGCTCACCAGGCCGTGCACGGCACCCGACAGCTTCGCCACCCACTTGCCGACCTGGGTGCTGACCTGCTCGACCACCCAGCCGGTGGCCAGCCCGAGGCTGAAGACCTCCTCGCCGAGCCAGGTCAGGATGTGTCCCACGAGGTCGGCGAGGGCGTCGCGGACCAGCCCGTGCACGACCTCGACCACCGCGGCGGCCTTCTCCACCGCCGAGGCCATCGCCTCCTGCGCGCCCCCGGCCGCCTCCAGTGCTTCCAGCAGCGTCTCGCGGGCGAAGTCGCGGTAGGCGTCCAACAGCTCGGCGGTCTCCCCGGAGAGGTCACCGCTCACCCAGCTGCTCACGTCGGCGCGGATGTCGCCGAGCTTGCCGCCCACGTCCTCGTAGCGCCCGGCCATCGCCTCGACGGCCGCGGCGTCGCCGGTGAGGTCGTTGAGCCAGCTCTTGAGCGGGTCGAGGTGGTCCATCAGCCAGCCGGCGCCGGCCGAGAGCAGGGTGCCGATCGGGTCGGAGACAGCGGCGATCGTGTCAGCGGCCGCGCCCGTGGCGGCGATCAGCGCGGCGGTCGGGTCCTGGTGCAGCAGGGTCTCGCCCAGGAGCGCGTAGTCGCTGATGACGCCGGTGCCCGAGAGGGCGTTGTTGACGTCGGCGCTGGTGACGGTCATGACGCACCGCCCAGGCGCGACTCGATCCGGTTCATGGTGGTGGCGACCTGCTCGTCGGTGGCGCCCACCTCGTCGAGAGCCGCCTCGAGCGCGTCCGCGGTGGCCGAGAGGAGCCCGGCCGCCGAGCTGATCACGCCGAGGTGGTCGGGATGGCAGGCGTTGATGATGGGCGGCAGGAAGCTGCACATCAGGCCGAAGCTGCCGTCGCCGAGGTTGATGCCGGCGGCCGTCGCGTGGGCGTCGTACGTCTGCGACGACGCCGTGCGCAGGTGTGCCGCATGGCGCTCGATCGCGCTGCGGTCCAGCTTGATGTCGGTCATGGCGTCTCCTCCTGGTGAGCCTCCAGACGCGTCCTACCCGCCGTCGGCGCGGTTTACACAGGCGGATCGCCGGGAACGCTGGGGTCATGGTCCCGGCGCCGGAGGAGGTCGTGGTCGTCCGCAACGACCTCCTGCCCAAGACCCCGGCCCTGATCGCCCTGTTGTTCCTCGACGTCGGCTTCGCGTATGGGATCGCAGCGGCGATCGTCTCCGGTGACCCCGGCTGGCAGATCCGCAGCACGCTGGATCCGGGCACCCGCGGCGAGATCGTGTTCTGGGTGGTGATGGGGCCGGTCCAGTTCGCCTTCTTCTACCTCAGCGCCCTGGTCTTCCGGCTGCGGATGGACTTCGCCCGGGACCGGGTCCGAACGCGGCGGGTGCTGCGCTGGCACACCATCGGTCTGGAGGACATGACCGAGATCGTGTTCCGCGATGCCACCGTTCACCGCGGCCGGATGGGCACGAGCACGATCCCGCGACTGGTCATCCGCAGCAGCTCCGGTCGGCAGGCGTTCCTGCAGCCGGGGCTGACCCACGCGGGGACGGCCCTGCGCATCGTGGACGGGTGGGTGCGCCGCCGGCCCGAGCTGGTCCGGGGCAAGGACACCGAGCAGTGGTACGTCGATCGCGGCGCGCTCAGCGACGCGATCACCTGAGGCGTCAGCCGCGCCGCCAGATCACCAGCCGGTGGTGGTAGGAGAACGACGGGTTGAGGTGGACCGGCTCGCCGGTGTGCACCCGCTCGAAGCCCTCGAGCAGGCTCTCGAGGTCCTCGGGGGCGTAGGACCACGGGGGACCCTCCTCCTCGCGCGGCTTGTCGATCGGGAAGACGCCACTGGCCAGGAGACCGCCCGGCCGCACCACGGCAGCAGCGACGGCGGCCAGGCGCGGCCGCACCTGCGGCGGCAGGGCACAGAAGAACGTGTGGTCCCACCAGAGGTCGACCGGGCCGCCGGTCTGGGCGAGCACGAAGGCGGGGTCGAGTGCGTCCCCGAGCACGACGCGTACGTCGGGATAGTGCTCGGTGGCGTAGTCGACGGCGGTGGCGGAGATGTCGACGACGGTGGTGTCCCAGCCCGCTGCGGCCAGGGCACCGGCGTCGTGGCCCCGGCCGGCGCCGGGGGCGAACACCGTGCCAGGCTCACCGAGCAGGCCGGTGGCCAACGCATCGCTCAGCAGCGGCAGCGGGCCGCCCAGGTCCCACGGCGTGAAGCCGGCGACGTACCAGGCGTCCCAGTCGACGTCGCTCATGACGGCGGCCGGAGCAGTCCGAGGTCGGCCAGGGCGGTGCGGAGCGTCTCTGCGTCGGTGAAGACGATGCCGTGCATCCCGAGAGCTCGGGCGGTGGCGACGTTCTCGGCGCGGTCGTCGATGAAGACCAGCTGGCCGGCCGGTAGCCCGATGCGCTCGACCGCGAGGCGGTAGATGGCCGGATCGGGCTTGGCCAGGCCCTCGGTCCCGGAGACGACGATGTCCTCGAAGAGCGCGAGGAAGTCGAAGCGCTGGGGTGCGAAGCCGTGGAACAGCTCGTCGGACCAGTTCGTCAGCCCGAGGAGCGGTACGCCGGCCGTGTGCAGGTCGCGCAGGACCTGCGCCGTACCGGGGACCTCACCGCGCAGGGCGTGGTCGAAGTTCGCCCGGTAGGCGCGGCCATGCGCCAGGAAGTGGGGATGGGTGGCCTCGAGCTCGAGCAGGGCGTCGTCCCAGCTTCGACCGGCGTCCTGGGCGTGGTTCCAACTCCCGAAGTCGAACTCGGCGAAGAACCGGCGGGCCTCCTCGGGTCCGACGCCGGCGGCCACCGCCGGCTCCGGATCCCAGTCGATGAGGACTCCGCCGAAGTCGAAGACGACCCCGACGGGGCCGGCCGACGCCTCGACGGGCTCGGCGCTCGTCCGCCGAGCCCGTCGAGGCGCCTCGTTCATCCGGACGCTCAGGCCCAGCGCTGCGAGGCGGGCGTGAAGGTCAGCTGGCGCGCGCCGGTGTAGATCTGCTTGGGACGAGCGATCTTCTGCTCCTTGTCCGTGGTCAGCTCCAGCCACTGCGCGAGCCAGCCGGGGGTGCGGCCGATCGCGAACAGCACGGTGAACATCTCCGGCGGGAACTGCAGAGCCTCGTAGATGAGACCGGAGTAGAAGTCGACGTTCGGGTAGAGCCGGCGCTTGACGAAGTACTCGTCCTCGAGCGCGATCTTCTCCAGCTCCTGCGCGATCTTGAGCAGCGGGTTGACCCCGGTGACCTCGAACACGTCGTCGCAGGCCTTCTTGATCAGCTTCGCGCGCGGGTCGTAGTTCTTGTAGACGCGGTGACCGAAGCCCATCAGGCGCTCGTTGCCGTTCTTGACACCCTCGATGAACGCCGGGATGTTCTCCACCGAGCCGATCCGCTTGAGCATCCGCAGGACCGCCTCGTTGGCGCCACCGTGCAGCGGGCCGTAGAGGGCGCCGATGCCGGCCGCGACGGCCGAGTAGGGGTCGACCTGGGTCGAGCCGACGGCGCGCACGGCGTTGGCCGAGGCGTTCTGCTCGTGGTCGGCGTGCAGGATGAACAGCGTGTCCAGCGCCTTCTCGATGCGCTCGTCGGCGGCGTAGCGCGGCTCGCTCATCTTGAACAGCATGGAGAGGAAGTTGCCGGTGTAGGACAGCTCGTTGTCGGGGTAGACGTACGGCTTGCCCTGGGCGTGCCGGAAGGCCCAGGCACCCAGCGTCGGCATCTTGGCGATCATCCGGATGATCTGCAGACGGCGGTTGTCCGGGTCGCCGATGAGGCTGGCGTCGGGATAGAACGTCGACATGGCTCCGACGGAGGCCATCAGCATGCCCATGGGGTGCGCGTCGTAGCGGAACCCCTGCATGAAGCCCTTGATGTTCTCGTGGACGAAGGTGTGGTAGGTGATCTCGTGCACCCACCGCTCGAACTGCTCCTTGCTGGGCAGCTCGCCGTGGACGAGGAGGTAGGCCACCTCGAGGAAGCTGGAGTTCTCCGCCAGCTGCTCGATCGGGTAGCCCCGATACTCCAGGATGCCGCGGTCGCCATCGATGTAGGTGATGGAGGAGCGGCACGAAGCGGTGTTCACGAACCCGGGGTCGTAGACGGCCAGGCCGGGTGCGTCATCGGCGGCCTTGATCTTCCCGATATCGGCGGCGCGGATGGTGCCGTCGATGATCGGGACGTCGTACTCCACCCCGGTGCGGTTGTCACGCACGGTGAGAGAATCAGTCACGGAAGTCAACGTTAACCTGACCGGTTGACAACCTGTAAGCGGGTGTCCCAAGACGTGGCGCGTTCCACACCCCGCTCGACGGTGCGGCGGCGGTGGTACGGCGTTTTGACCGCCTCGTGGTGCCCGCGTAGCCTTGTCCGGTCGTGATTCCTGCCGCTCCCGCGAGGGGGCAGCCCGGTCCCGTTCCCTTCAGGAGCGGGGGAGCCGGCCGTGTTCGTCAGATTCACGATGAGGCACCACCTCCGCGGCGACCGTCCCGGAGGCCGAACGAACGAAGAGGCACACCCGTGCGCACTTACGCTCCCAAGCCCGGCGACATCGAGCGCGCCTGGCACGTGATCGACGCGACCGACGTCCGCCTGGGCCGTCTGTCGGTCCAGATCGCGAACCTGCTCCGCGGCAAGCACAAGGCGATCTACGCCCCCAACGCCGACACCGGCGACTTCGTCATCGTCATCAACGCCGAGAAGGTCTCCCTCTCCGGCGACAAGGCGACCACCAAGGTCGCCTACCGCCACTCGGGCTACCCGGGCGGTCTGACGGCGACCCCGATCGGCGAGATCCTCGAGAAGGACGCTCGCAAGGCGATCGAGAAGGCCGTGTGGGGCATGCTCCCGAAGAACAAGCTCGGTCGCCAGCAGCTGAAGAAGCTGAAGGTCTACTCGGGCCCGACGCACCCGCACCAGGCCCAGAAGGCCGTTCCGTTCGAGATCAAGCAGATCGCCCAGTGAGCCAGGACCAGGACATGACTGAGAACACCACCGAGGTCGAGGAGACCTTCGAGACCAACGCCGAGGGCGTTGCGTACACCTCCGAGTCCGACGCTTCGCTCGAGACCCCGGCCCGGCCGGCCACCATCGCCCCGGCCCGCGCCACGGGTCGTCGCAAGGAGGCCGTCGCCCGCGTCCGCATCGTGCCGGGCACCGGCAACTGGACCATCAACGGCCGCTCGTTCGAGGACTACTTCCCGAACGCGCTGCACCGCCAGATCGCCAGCGAGCCCTTCACCGCCCTGCAGCTCGAGGGTCGCTTCGACGTCATCGCACGCATCCACGGTGGCGGCATCGCCGGCCAGGCCGGCGCGCTGCGCCTCGGCGTGGCCCGCTCGCTCAACGACGTCGACGTCGAGACGAACCGCCCGGTCCTGAAGAAGGCCGGCCTGCTCACCCGCGACGCCCGCGTCGTCGAGCGCAAGAAGGCTGGTCTGAAGAAGGCCCGCAAGGCGTCGCAGTTCAGCAAGCGCTGATCCGGCACCCTGCCTCTATGGCACGCCTCTTCGGCACGGACGGGGTCCGGGGCCTGGCGAACGGTGAGCTCCTCACCGCCTCGCTGGCCCTGGACCTCTCCTTTTCTGCGGCCCGGGTCCTGCTCAACCACCGCGAGTACCAGTCCCAGCGGCCGGGCCGCCCGATGGCGGTGGTCGGTCGGGACACCCGCATCTCCGGCGAGTTCCTCCAGTCCGCCGTGATGGCCGGCCTGGCCTCCGCCGGCGTCGACGTGGTCGACCTGGGCGTGATCCCCACGCCCGGGATCGCGCACCTCACCGACGCGATGGACGCCGACCTCGGTGTCGTCATCACCGCGTCGCACAACCCCATGCCCGACAACGGCATCAAGTTCCTCCAGCGTGGCGGGGTCAAGCTCGACGATGCCCTCGAGGACGAGATCCAGGCGCTGCTCGGCCGGCAGGACGACCGCCCCACCGGCGCCGACGTCGGCCGGATCCGGCAACACCCCACGGCGGTCGCCGAGTACGCCGCCCACCTCGACGGCACCCTCACCAAGCCGCTCGCGGGCCTCACGGTGGTCATCGACTGCGCCCAGGGCGCGGCCTCGACGTCGGCGCCGCTGGCGTTCGAGAACGCCGGGGCGAAGGTGATCGCCATCCACCACACCCCGACCGGCCTCGACATCAACGACGGCTCCGGCGCCACCCACGTCGAGGCGCTGCAGCGCGCGGTCGTGGAGCACGGCGCCGACTGCGGCTTCGCCTTCGACGGCGACGCGGACCGCTGCATCGGCGTCGATCACCGGGGCGCGATCGTCGACGGCGACCAGCTGATCGCGATCATGGCCGAGGCGCTCCAGGAGCAGGGCAGGCTGCCGCACGACACCGTCGTCGTCACCGTGATGAGCAACCTGGGCTTCCTGCGCGCCATGCAGCAGCGCGGCATCGCGGTGCGGCAGACGGCCGTCGGCGACCGCTACGTGTGCGAGGAGATGCGCGCCGGCGGCTTCGGGCTGGGCGGCGAGCAGTCCGGCCACATCATCCTCTCCGAGCACGCCACCACCGGCGACGGCACCCTGACGGCGCTGCAGGTGCTGCAGCGGATGATCGAGACCGGTCGCTCACTCGCCGAGCTGGCGAGCGTGATGACCCGGTTCCCGCAGGTGCTGATCAACGTTCCGGGCGTGGACAAGTCGCGCACCGACGACGCCGAGCTCGTCGCGGCCGTGGCGGCGGAGGAGCGGGACCTCGGCGACGCGGGCAGGATCCTGCTGCGCGCCTCGGGCACCGAGCCGCTGGTACGGGTGATGGTCGAGGCGGAGACGCAGCAGCGTGCCCACGATGTCGCCGACCGGCTGGCGGGCGTGGTCCGCCGTAGGCTGTCGCTCGGTTAGTCACCCGGCCCCGCGCCGGGATGCCGTCGAACGATCGGGGGGTCGGATGCGGCGCATCGCCTGGGTACTCGGCGTCCTCGCCGTGCTCGCGGTCATGGCGAGCGCGACGCTGGCGATCACCGTCCGGTCCTCCCCGCCGGCGTCCGCGGCGCGGCAGTGGCTGCATGCGTACGGCGTCGAGGTCGCGGTCCCGGCGTCGCGCTGGCAGCGGGAGCCGCCGTCGTCGGCGATCAGGTACTCCGCTGACGCGGTGGTGCGTTCCCCGGCCGTGCTCGACGCCGGCTTCTGCCCCTCCTCGCAGAGCAGCAGCCGCGCCTTCGTCGGCATCCTGCCCCCGGCCGGCGGCAGCGTCCCGCAGGTGCTCGGGCATGAGCTGGCGACCTGGACGAACGCCATCTCCGGGCGCGCCTACGGCATCAGCGGGCGGGTCGGCTCGCGCGTGGACGTCGACGTACCCGTCCCGGCGGGGCCCTGTGCGCCCACGACCGCTCACCTGACGCTGGTCGGGCGCTCGACCCGGGCCGGGCTGGTGGTGCTCGTGCTGGTGCGCGACGTCGGCCAGCCCGGTGATCTGTCCGCCGCCACGGCCGAGGAGATCGTCCGCTCCATAAGGACCGACCCGCAGAGCTTTCCCCAAGGTGCCACGTGGTTGGGGGGACCGGTTTAGGGTGCACCCATGAACCTGTCTCGGACCTGGCTGCGACCTGTCGCCGCGGCCGTCTTCGTCTCCGGCCTCGTGGCCGGGATCGCCTCCGGCCAGATCCCGACGGCCCGAGCGGACACGCCCGCCACCAGCGTCGACCCCGCCGCTCTGCCGAGCGGGGGCAAGCCGATGGTCGCCTGGATGCGCGGCACGACGCTGCTCCAGCCCGCCAACGGCCTCAAGACGGAGCTGGGCGGCACGAGCCCGTCGGCGCTGCTGCACGTCAAGGGAGGGTACGTCGTCGAGAGCGTCGTGAACGGCGATCACTACACGCTGGTATTCGTCAGCTACGGGGGCAGGAAGCGGGTTCTGGCCAAGAACTCTGCGTACGGCGCCGACGTGGCGTCCAGCGACGGGCGCTGGGTCGTGTTGAGCAGCGACCCTTACGGTACCGGAGTCACGCGACGCCAGCATGTCCGTGTGATGCGCGTCAGTGATGGCCACATCATCGCCGCACACGGCTTCTCCAGGGGGGCGGGAGTGATGGCGGCCGGACGAGGGCGCGTCGTGGTGCACGAGGCCGGAGGCGAGTCGACGTGGCAGGTCACCGGCCATCCACTCAAGGCCGTCCGTACCCTGGGCCTGGACCGTGCGGCCGCCACGGACGATGTCGCGATCACTCCGCCGGCCAGCATCGGCGCGAAGCGGTTCGTGGCGCGGATCGGCGACCAGGACCAGGTCCGCACCATGGCCGACGCGCATCTGCGGCCTCATCAGCGCAAGCGGCTCTGGACCACCGACCCGGGCGAATACGTGCTGTCCTTCTCGCCCGATGACAAGCGGGTGGTCACTATCTCCGAGATCGCCCCGGCCGACCAGGACGCTCCCTGGGCCATGGCGGGCGAGCTTCGAGTGCGCCACGCGCGCACGGGCCGGATCGAGCACACCTTCTCGGGGCACTTCGGCTACGACACCGACGTGGAGCCGGTGTGGGAGAGCGACGACACCCTGCTCGTGCACGCTGCCGGCGACGAGGTGACGGTCGATGAGGACGGCGACGGTGCCTATCGCGCCCAGGCGATTGTGCGCTGCAGCGTGTCCGGCAGCTGCCGGGTGACGCAGACCTTGCCGTCGGCCGCCGTGTTGATGCGGCACAAGAGCAACTGAGCCGCACCGAAGGGCCACCTCGGCAGGAGGCCGCACGCGGCGCGGCCCTCTGCCGGACGCTAGGGTCGTGGCCATGTCCGGGACCGACGACCTGCTGCTGCCCGAGGGCAGCCGGATCGTCCACATCGGGCCCCACAAGACCGGTACCACCGCCATCCAGGGCGCCTTCGCCGACGCCCGCGCCCGGCTCGGCGAGTACGGCGTGCACTATCCCGGTGATCAGTGGCAGGTCTACCGCCCCGCCCTCGCGCTGACGGGGACGGCCGGCCACCGTGGCACCGGCGCGGTCGATCCGGAGGCGTGGCCGCGCCTGGTCCGGGAGATCGAGCGGTACGGCGAGGATCGGGTGTTGATCAGCTCGGAATCGTTCAGTCGCGCCGAGCCCGACCGGATCGCGCGGCTGCGCGACGACCTCGGCCCCGAGCGCGTGCAGATCGTCCGGATGATCCGCCGCTACGACACCCTGCTCCCGTCGCTGTGGCAGCAGCGCATCGTCGACGGCTACGACCGGCACTGGCAGCGGTACGTCGGGCGACCGCTGAATGCTCCCGAGGGCCAGTTCTGGGAGCGGTTCGGCTTCGCCACCATCACCCGCAGGTGGGCGGAGGTCGTCGGTCCCGAGCGGGTCACGGTGGTGGTGGTCAACGAGCGGGACCAGGGCTGGCTTCTGCGCGTGATGGAGCGCCTGGTGGGTCTGCCCGAGGGCTTCCTCCGGGTGGGCGACGACCCGCGCTACCGGAACCGCTCGCTGTCGTGGGCCGAGGCTGAGATGGTGCGGCACCTCAACCTCGCCTTCAACGAGCGCGGCTGGAGCGACACGGCGCTGCGGCACTACGTCCGCTTCGGGCTCAAGGTGGCGCTGAAGCCGTTCCCGACCGATCCGGCGGAGGGCAAGCCGCGGGTCTCTCCCGCGCGCTACGGGCAGGTCGAGGAGCTGACCCGGCAGCACTGGGCCGACCTCCACTCGCTCGGGGTGCGGGTGGTCGGAGAGCTCGACTGGCTGCTGCCGCCGCGGAACGGGCAGGCCGTCGGCGAGGGGAGAGGGACCGCCGCCGACCCCAGCTCTGAGGGACCGCTCCTGCTCGGAGCGGCCAAGGTCGTCGCCGCGGCGACATCGGTCGTGGAGCGCGGTGCGCTGCGGGACGCGCCCTCGCTGGGCGACGACGCGGTCGTCCTCGCCGCCCCGCGGGCAGCAGCATCGCCCGCCGCGCCCGCGGTGGATCGGGACGCCGGTGCGGCGCCGCCCCCGTCGTCGCGCCGGTGGTGGCGGCGCGGCCCGAGCGCCGAGGCGCCTCGCGTCACTGTGGTGCCGCCGCTGGATCAGGCGCTGGCCGCGTGGCAGGAGCGGCTCGCCGCCGGCGACGCCGTCGAGCTGACCGACGTGCTGTCCGCCGTCCGGATCGAGCTTCCGCCGGCGGGCCCGGTCGAGATCCGGGCGGGCACGGTGCGCCCGTACGAGGAGTTGGCCGTGTTGCGACAGGTCGTCACGCTGCGCCCGGAGGTCGCCGGCTCGGCGCTGGCCTGGCTGGACGGGGAGTCGCCCGAACCGACGCGCGCCGTACCGCAGGAGGTGGCGCAGTGGGCGCGCGCGAGAGCCGAGGAGCTGCGGGCCGCTCTCGCGGGTCGCGAGGTGCGCGGAGACCTCGGACTGCTCGAACCGCCGGACGGCACCGACCAGCTGATCGAGGCGGCCAGCGCCGGGCGGCTTCTGGCCGGCCTGGTCGCAGCGAGTCAGAGCTTGCGCAAGCGCACGTAGCGCACCGAGTGGTCGCGGTCCTTGCGCAGCACCAGCGTGGCGCGCGACCGGGTCGGCAGCACGTTCTCCAGCAGGTTCGGGCCGTTGATCGTGTCCCAGATCCGGGAGGCTTCGGCAACGGCCTCGTCGCGGGTGAGCGAGGCGTACTTGGCGAAGTAGGAGGAGGGATCGCGGAACGCCGTCTCGCGCAGCCGCAGGAAGCGCTCGACGTACCACTCCTTGATGCAGCTGGTGCCGGCGTCGACGTAGACGGAGAAGTCGAAGAAGTCCGAGAGGCCGAGGCCGGTCCGGCCGTCCTCGCGGGCGCGAGCGGGCTGCAGCACGTTGAGACCCTCGACGATCACGATGTCGGGCCGCTTGACCACGATCCGCTCGTCCGGGACGACGTCGTAGACCAGGTGGGAGTAGATCGGCGCCTCGACCTCCTCCTTGCCCGACTTGATGTCGACGACGAACTTCAGCAGCGCGCGCCGATCGTAGGACTCCGGGAAGCCCTTGCGCTGCATCAGTCCGCGGCGCTCCAGCTCCGCGTTCGGGTAGAGGAAGCCGTCGGTGGTGACCAGCGCGACGTTGGGGTGCTCGGGCCAGTGCGCCAGCATCTGCTGCAGCACGCGGGCGGTCGTGGACTTGCCGACCGCGACCGAGCCGGCCAGCCCGATCACGAACGGCGTGCGGGCCGGGATCTCGCGGTGGAGGAACTCCTCCTGCTCGCGGTGCAGCCGCCCGGCCGCCTCGACCCGCAGGCTCAGCAGCCGCGACAGCGGCAGGTAGACCTCCTGCACCTCGTGCAGGTCGATGGAGTCGCCGAGGCCCTGCAGTCGGGCGATCTCCTCGGCCGAGAGCGGGTTCGGCGTCTCCGCGGCGAGGGTGGCCCAGGTCGCACGGTCCACCTCGAGGTACGGCGAGGACTCCTGCGTGCCGTGGTGCCCGTGGTGATGATCGGCGGGGTGGTCCGCGTGCTGATCGGCAGGGTGAGCGGCAGGCTGGTCGGCAGGCTGATCGGCGTCGCCGTGGTCCTCGGTGGTCGACCCGGGTGCGGGGCGCGGGGTGGACCCTGTCCTCGACATGCCTCGATTCTGGCAGCCTGCGAGGTGGGCCACGCCGTGGGGTCCACGACGGTAGACTCGGCGTCCATGTGCGGGATCGTGGGTTACGTCGGCAAGCGCTCTGCTCAAGACGTCGTCGTCGAGGGCCTGCGCCGGATGGAGTATCGGGGCTACGACTCCGCCGGGATCGCGCTGCTCGACGCCGACACCGAGCGCCTCGCCGTACGCAAGAGGTCCGGCAAGCTGGCCAATCTGGAGAAGCTGATCGGCGAGGAGCCGCTCCCCGAGACGACCATCGGCATCGGCCACACCCGCTGGGCCACCCATGGCGGCCCGACCGACGCCAACGCGCACCCGCATCTGGGTCGCAGCGGCCGGCTCGCGGTCGTGCACAACGGCATCATCGAGAACTTCGCCGAGCTGCGTGCCGAGCTGGAGGCCGCCGGTCACGAGCTGCTCTCCCAGACCGACACCGAGGTCGCCGCGCACCTGCTGGAGGTCGAGCTGGACCTCGGCGCCGACCTGACCGAGGCCATGCAGCGCGTCTGCGGGCGACTGGAGGGCGCCTTCACCTTCGTCGCCATCGACGCGCACGACCCCGACCGCATCGTCGGCGCGCGCCGCAACAGCCCGCTGGTGGTCGGCCTGGGCGAGGGCGAGAACTTCCTCGGCTCCGACGTGGCCGCCTTCATCGAGCACACCACCGAGGCGATGGAGCTCGACCAGGACCAGGTCGTCACCATCACCCGCGACGGGGTCAGCGTCAGCGGCTTCGACGGCTCGCCGGGCGAGGGCCGGCGCTACCACGTCGACTGGGACCTCTCGGCCGCGCAGAAGGACGGCTACGACTGGTACATGCGCAAGGAGATCCATGAGCAGCCGCGTGCCGTCGCGGATGCCCTGCTGGGCCGGCGCGACGCCGAGGGGCAGCTCCAGCTCGATGAGATGCGGCTCTCCGACGACGAGCTGCGCGGGATCACCAAGATCATCATCATCGCCGCCGGCACGTCGTCGTACGCCGGCCTGGTCGCCAAGTACGCGATCGAGCACTGGTGCCGCATCGCCGTCGAGGTCGAGCTCTCCTCGGAGTTCCGCTACCGAGACCCGATCCTCGACCACTCCACCCTGGTGGTGGCGATCTCGCAGTCGGGGGAGACGGCCGACACGCTGCAGGCGATCCGGCACGCGCGCACCCAGCGCTCGAAGGTGCTGGCGATCTGCAACACCAACGGCTCGACCATCCCGCGCGAGTCCGACGCGGTGATCTACACCCATGCCGGCCCGGAGATCGCCGTCGCCTCGACCAAGGGCTTCCTGACCCAGCTGGTCGCCTGCTACCTGCTGGCGCTCTACCTGGCGCAGGTCAAGGGCACCCGCTACGGCGAGGAGATCACCGCCGTGGTCGAGCAGCTGGAGGAGGCGCCGGCCCAGATCGCTGCCGTGCTGGAGAGCTCGGCGGCGACGATGAAGCGACTGGCCCTGGAGTACCTGGACACCCCGACCTTCCTCTTCCTGGGCCGCCATGCCGGCTACCCGGTCGCGCTGGAGGGGGCGCTCAAGCTCAAGGAGCTCGCCTACCGGCACGCCGAGGGCTTCGCCGCCGGTGAGCTCAAGCACGGCCCGATCGCCCTGGTAGCCGACGGGCTCCCGGTGTTCTGCGTCGTGCCGCCCGAAGGCCGGGACTTCCTGCACGACAAGATGGTCTCGGGGATCCAGGAGGTCCGCGCCCGCGGCGCCCGCACCATCTGTCTGGTCGAGGAGGGCGACGCCTCGATCGCGCCGTACGCCGACGAGATCATCGCGCTGCCGAAGGTCCCGGTGCTGCTGCAGCCCCTGGTCGCCACGGTGCCGCTGCAGCTGTTCGCCTGCGAGTTGGCGACAGCGCTGGGCCACGACGTCGACCAGCCGCGCAACCTGGCCAAGTCGGTCACCGTCGAATGAGGCCTCCGTCCGGGTCGAGTCGGGCCTGCGTCCGGGTCGAGTCGGGCCTGCGTCCGGGTCGAGTCGGGGCTCCGTGAGCGTCCTGGGGATCGGCATCGACGTGTGCGACATCGAGCGGTTCGGAGCGTCGCTGCAGCGCACGCCGGCTCTGGCGGCCAAGCTCTTCGTCGGTGACGAGCTGGGTCGCCCGGTCTCGTCGCTGGCCGCGCGGTTCGCCGCCAAGGAGGCCCTCGCCAAGGCGCTCGGCGCTCCCGCGGGCCTGGAGTGGCACGATGCCGAGGTCGTCTGCGAGGAGTCCGGCCGACCCCGGTTCGAGCTGCGGGGGACGGTCGCCGCGGCGGCCGACGCCGCCGGCGTACGGTCGGTGCACCTGTCGCTGTCGCACGATGCGGGGGTGGCCTCCGCCATGGTGGTGCTGGAGGACTGAGGCCCCGGGTGCCGTGGGTCGCGCCGCTAGCGTGGGCACGTGAGGTCAGCACACACCGTCGCCCAGGTCCGTACGGCGGAGGCAGCGCTCCTGGCGACGCTGCCGGAGGGGACGCTCATGCAGCGGGCGGCCACGGGGCTGGCCTACGCCGTCCTCGACCTGCTCGGCGGCGGCTACGGCCGCCGGGTGCTGCTGCTGGTCGGTAGCGGCGACAACGGCGGCGACGCCCTCCACGCGGGGGCACTGCTGGCCCGTCGGGGCGTTCAGGTGAGCGCCTGGCTGCTCGGCGATCGTGCTCATGCGGGTGGGTTGGCGGCGCTGCGGAACGCGGGCGGCGGGGTAGTCCGGGGCGCAGATCAGGCCGCGGCGGCCGCTGGGCCTGATTTCCGCCCCGGACTACCCCGCCACGTCGATCTGGTCATCGACGGCATCACCGGGATCGGTGGCCGGGGCCCGTTGCGACCGGACGCCGCCGCGCTCCTGAAGCGCCTGGCCGGCATCCCGGTGGTCGCTGTCGACGTGCCGAGCGGCATCGAGGTCGACAGTGGCGAGGTCGGCGGTCCGCACGTGGAGGCCACGCTGACGGTCACGTTCGGCACCCACAAGGTCGCGCACCTGGTCGATCCCGCGGCGCGTGCCTGCGGGGTGGTGGAGCTGGTCGACATCGGACTGGACCTGCCCACGGCGCCGGTCGAGAGCCTGCAGGCGGCCGACGTCGCGGCCCTGCTGCCGCGGCCCACGCCGGAGGCGCAGAAGTACAGCCGCGGCGTCGTCGGCGTGCGGGCCGGCAGCACGCGCTACCCGGGTGCAGCGCTGCTGAGCGTCAGCGGAGCCGCCTGCGGGCTGGCCGGCATGGTCCGCTACGTCGGCTCGGCGGCCGAGGTGGTCAAGCAGCATCACCCCGAGGTGGTGGGGGAGGGTCGCGTCCAGGCATGGGTGGTCGGCTCGGGCACCGATGCCGACGCCGCCGATCACCTCCAGCGGGCGCTGGCGGACGAGGTGCCGGTGGTGATCGACGCGGACGCTCTTGCTGTGCCGGACCTGCAGGAGCGCCTCGACAAGTCCGGGGCACGCGACGGCGAGCACGCCGTGCTCACCCCGCACGCGGGCGAGCTGGCAGCGATGCTGGAGGTCGAGCGGGCCGAGATCGAGGCACGTCCGCTGGAGCACGCCCGCGCCGCGGCTTCGACGTACGGCGCCGTGGTGCTGCTCAAGGGACGGCGCACGCTGGTCGCGCGGCCCGACGGGCGGGTCCGGGTCAACACCACCGGTACGCCGTGGCTGGCCACGGCGGGCGCCGGCGACGTCCTGGGCGGCCTCGTCGGTGCCCTGCTCGCGGCCGGCCTCGCGCCGTTCGACGCGGCCAGCGTCGGGGCCTGGCTGCACGGCGCGGCGGCCCAGGCGGCCAGCGAGGGCGGCCCGATCGTGGCCGGTGACATCGCCCACCACGTGCCACCGGTGCTACGGGACCTCCTGCGGGGATGAAACACTGAGCGCATGAGCCGGGCCGAGATCGTCGTCGACCTCGCCGCCATCCGGCGCAACGTCCGCGCCCTGCGCGAGCGCACCGGCGTCGCGATGATGACGGTCGTCAAGGCCGACGGCTACGGGCACGGCATGCTCGCCAGCGCCCGCGCGGCGCGCGAGGCCGGCTCGGAGTGGCTCGGCGTCGCCACCATCGATGAGGCCCTCGCGTTGCGCGCGGGCGGCGACAGCGGCCGGCTGCTGTGCTGGCTCACCGTCCCCGCCGACGATCTCGCGCCGGTGCTGGCGGCGGACGTCGACGTCACCGCCTACACCGTCGAGGGGCTCGAGCGCGTGGCCGCGGCCGCCGTCCGCGCCGGGCGGGGCGCCACCGGCCGGCCGGCCCGCGTCCAGCTCAAGGTCGACACCGGGCTCTCCCGCGGCGGTGCGACAGCGGCGCAGTGGCCCGAGGTGGTCGCCCGGGCCCGCGCCGGCGAGCGCGACGGCACCTGGCGGATCACCGGCATCTGGTCGCACTTCTCCACCAGCGAGATCCCCGAGGACCCGGCCAACGCCGAGCAGGAGGCGGCCTTCGAGGAGGCGCTCGCCGTTGCGGCAGCAGCCGGCCTCCAGCCCGAGGTCCGGCACCTGGCGAACTCGGCGGCCGCGCTGCTGCGGCCCAGCAGCCGCTACGACCTGGTCCGCTGCGGCCTGGCGTCGTACGGCCTCGATCCCGCCCCCGGCCGGCACGACCTCGCGCTCGTCCCGGCGATGACCGTGCGCGCGGACCTGGCGCTGGTCAAGCAGATCGACGCCGGTGCCTCGGTCTCCTACGGCCACACCTGGACCGCCACCGCCCCGACCACCCTCGGCCTGGTCCCGATCGGATACGCCGAGGGCATCTCCCGCCACGCCGCCGCCGGTGGTGGTGATGGCGGCGCCGAGGTGCTCGTCGGGAAGCGCCGCCGGCCGATCCGGGGAGCGATCTGCATGGACCAGTTCGTGGTCGACCTCGACGGCGACACCCCTCCGGAGGGCGACGAGGTGCTCCTGTGGGGACCGGGGACCCGCGGCGAGCCGACGGCCGAGGACTGGGCCCGGGTCTGCGACACGATCAGCTACGAGATCGTGACGAGGGTCGGCGGCCGGCTGACCCGGCGGTACGTCGACGGTGTCGCCGACCAGCACGCGCACGACGACCGGCACGACGACCGGCACGATGCCCCGGGGGAGCGGAAGCGATGAGCATGACCAAGAAGATCGCGGCGGTGGCCGCCGGGGCCGCGGGTGCGGCAGCGGTGGGCGGCGTGCTCGACGTGACCCGTCGGCGCCGCAACCTCGTGCACCGCAACGGGAAGGCGGCGGGTCGATCCACGCCGTTCGGCAGCCTCAACACCCCCGCCCGCACCCTGATCACCGAGGACGGCGTCGACCTGCACGTCGAGATCGACGAGGCCGACTCCGAGGTCACGCTGGTCTTCGTGCACGGCTACACGCTCAACCTGGACTGCTGGCACTTCCAGCGTGCCGCGTTCCGCGGCCTGGTACGCAGCGTCTACTACGACCAGCGCTCGCACGGCCGCAGTGGACGCTCCCCGCACGAGAACGCCACCATCGACCAGCTCGGCCGGGACCTGCTGCACGTCATGGACGCCTTCGTCCCCGAGGGGCCGATCGTGCTCGTCGGACACTCCATGGGTGGCATGACCATCGTCGCGCTGGCCGAGCAGCACCCGGAGCTGTTCGCGCCGCGGAGCCAGGGTGGGCGGATCATCGGCGTCTCGCTCATCAGCACCACCGCGGGCGGCCTGGATCCGGCCCGCGTCCTGATGCCGATGGTGCCGGTGAAGCTCGGCGCGGGGCTGGCCGACGGCGCGATCAGGACGCTCGCCCGCGGTCACCGCGCCGTCGACGGTGTGCGCCGCCTCGGCGCCGGCTTCGCCACCGTGGTGACGGACGCCTTCGCCTTCGGCGACAAGGTGCCCGCGCACTACGTCGACTTCGTGGACGCCATGATCGCCCAGACGCCGTTCCAGGTCGTCGCGGAGTTCTTCCCCGGCTTCCGGGACATGGACAAGTTCGAGGCGGTCGGCGTGCTGGGCGCGATCCCGACCACGATCATCTGCGGCACCTCCGACAAGCTCACCTCGGTCGGCCACAGTCGCAAGCTGCACAGCCGGATCCCGGGCTCGACGCTGATCGAGTGCGAGGGCGCCGGTCACATGGTCATCCTGGAGCGGCACGGTCAGGTCGACGCCGCCCTCGACCAGCTCATCTCCGCGGCGGTGCGGGCATGACCCCACGACCTCCTCGCTCCGCACCGAACGCCGCGGGGACCCCGGAAGGCATGGCCAGCACAGCGGTCGAGGTGCGCCGCGTCGGGCCGGAGGCCGCCGGCGACGTCCTGCGCATCGTGCTGGCCGCCTTCGGTGCCCGGCCGACGCTCGACCCGCCGGCCGACGCGCTGCACGAGACGGTCGAGTCGATCGGCATCCAGCTCGCCGAGGGCGGTGGCCTGCTGGCGTACGCCGCCGGTGAGCCGGTCGGTGCGCTGATCCTGGACCCGGTCGGACGCTCGGTGTTCCTGCGTCGCTTCGCGGTGCTGCCCGATCGGCAGGGGCACGGCATCGCCCACGCCATGGTCGCTGCGGCCGTGGCGGAGTCGGCCGGCTTCGAGGACCTGACGGTCGTCGCCCGCGAGGAGCTGCCCCGCACGATGCGGTTCTGGCGGCGGCAGGGCTTCCGCGAGATCGGCCGGCGCTCGCCGTACGTCGAGATGCGCCGCCCGCTGCGCACCTTGGTCACCGAGGTGCCCGACGCCGAGACGATGCGGGGGCTCGGCCGGTCGCTGGCCGGCCAGCTGCGGCGCGGCGACCTGCTGGTGCTCACCGGCGACCTGGGGGCGGGCAAGACGACGTTCACCCAGGGACTGGGCGAGGGCCTCGGCGTGCGTGGCCAGGTCACCTCGCCGACGTTCGTGATCGCCCGGGTGCATCCCTCGCAGGCCGACGGGCCTTCCCTGGTGCACGTGGACGCCTACCGGCTGGGTGGGATGGCCGAGCTCGACGACCTCGACCTCGACACCGATCTCGAGGATGCTGTCACGGTGGTGGAGTGGGGCGAGGGGCTGGCCGAGGGCCTGGCCGAGTCGCGGCTGGAGATCCGGATCGTGCGTGCCCTGACCGTCGAGGAGCTCGAGGGCGACGCGGACCCGCGGCGTGTCGAGCTCACGCCCGTCGGCCCCCGCTGGCACGCGCTCTCCTTCGAGGCGATCTCATGACGCTCCTGCTCGCCTTCGACACCGCCACCCCGCAGGTGAGCGTCGCCCTGCACGACGGCGAGCGCACCGTCGTCGAGCTGGCCTCCGACCGCGCGATGAAGCACGGCGAGCAGCTCGCCCCGCTCATCGCCGCCGCGCTGGAGCAGGCCGGTGCGGTCCGGCAGGACCTCACGGCCGTCGCTGTCGGCGCCGGACCGGGCCCCTTCACCGGCCTGCGGGTCGGTCTGGTCACGGCCCGCACCCTGGCCTACGCCCTGGACATCCCCGTGTACGCCGCCTGCTCGCTGGACGTGATCGCCGTCGAGGCGGCTGCCCGGGCCGGCACGACCGGGGTGCCCTTCACGGTCGCCACCGACGCCCGGCGCAAGGAGGTCTACCTGGCCACCTACACGGCCGACGGCCGCCGGCTCGAGGGCCCGATCGTGGTTCGGCCGGCCGACGCGGCCACCGAGCAGCCGACGGCGGGGGAGGGCGCGCTGCTCTATCCCGACGCCTTCCCGCACGCGTTCGGTCCGACCCGGCCCGGTGCCGGATGGCTGGCGCACGCGGTCGGGGAGGAGCTGGTCGAGCTGATGGACCCCGAGCCGCTCTACCTGCGTCGGCCCGACGCGGTGGCCAGCGCCCAGCGATGAGGGGTGCGGCGGTGGTCGTGCGGCCCGCGCGGGCTGCCGACATCGACGCGATCGCCGACCTGGAGGCGGAGTCCTTCCCGCAGGACCCCTGGCCGGCCGGCTACCTCACCGAGGCCGTCGCCGGGTTGTTGCACAGTGTCGTGGTGCTGGTGGCCGAGGACGCGGGCGTCGTGGTAGGTCATGCGATCGCCTCGGTCGTCTACGAGATCGCCGAGCTGCAGCGGATCGCGGTGACCCGGCAGCAGCGCCGCCGGGGCCTCGCCGGGGCGCTGCTGTCCGCCGTACGGGAGGACGCGCGCGGCAAGGGGGCCGAGCGGCTGCTGCTCGAGGTCAGGGAGACGAACGCCGGCGCGCTCGCGTTCTACGAGCGCGCCGGCTTCGTCGAGATCGACCGGCGGTCCCGCTACTACCGGGACGGGACCACCGCGATCATCCTGCAGCTGTCACTGTGACCCGTGCCTGCCTCACGGCAGGTAGTAGGTCGGGTTCGGGATCTTGTACGTCGCGTCGGCGTACCCGCCGTGCAGGTCGGAGAACTGGTCACCCAGGTTGGCCACGATGTCGAGGCCCTTCTGGGTCTCCAGGTACTCCCGCGTCCCGGACTTGTACTCGATCGTGGAGCACACCTTGTCGTCCCCACAGTCCATGTAGGCCGGCGGCTGCGCGCCGCTGGTCCACTTCGTGTAGTAGTTGGCAGCGGTGAACAGGGGCGTGCCGGAGGCGTCGACGTAGCCGTCCTTGGTGAGGTTGGCGATGGTGTCGGCCTGCTGGTCGGAGGTCCGGCCGGTCAGTCCGACGATCGTGCAGCCGGCGTCCTTGGCGGCCTTGGCGAGGGCGACCATCCCGGGAACCGCCGGGAACTTCTGCTGCTGGATCCAGGTCGCAGCGGTGGCCGGCGAGTACGTGAAGCCCATCGCGCCGTCCTCGAGGTCGTAGTTCCACAGCGTCGTGTCATCGGCGTCGAAGACGACGGCCGGGGACTTCGGGATGGTGATGCCCGCGCCGGTGGTCTTGTCGTGGGCGATGGCCGCGATCGCGGAGGCGTAGGCCTTCTTGGCAGCCTTGAGCTCCTTCTTGGCCACCTTCTTGGCGTGGCCGTGGGCCCTTTTGACCTTCTTCTTCGCCCGGGTGACGGCCTTCTTCGCCTTGGCGGCGTTCTTGGTGTCCAGGCCGAGGGTGGTGCCGGTGGCGGCGATCGCCGCCTTCGCCGCTGCGACCTTGGCGGCCTGCTGCTGGCAGGAGGTCACGATCTGCGGCGTCCAGGTGGACTCCAGCGAGGAGAGCTCGGTGATGTAGGGCGAGCTGGTCTTGTCCGCGACGCCGCCGGTGGCCTTGTAGTAGGCCCGGATGAGCGAGACCACGTTGCCCTCGTTGGGAATCGTGTCACCGTCGGTGACGCTGGCGCCGGTGGAGCCGTCCGGATTCATCGTGTACGACGTCGGCGGCACCATGGTCGGGTCGCTGACGCCCGGCAGGTCGGCGGAGCCGAGGAAGTACGTCGGGTTCGGGATCTTGGTGTGGCCGTCCGCGTAGCCGCCCTCGAGGTCGCTCCACTGGTCGCCCACGTTCATCACGATGTCGACGCCGTCGTCGGCGGCGATGTGAGCGCGCGTCTGCGCCTTGTACTGGACGGTGGTGCACTTGCTGAGCGTGGCTGTGGCCACGATCGCGCAGCCGGTGATGTAGCCCGGCTGGTCCGCGTTGGTCTCCGGCTTGGTGTAGAGGTTGTCGGTGTCGAACAGCGGGGTGCCGCCGGGGGTGCCGTCCGTCGTGAACCCGACCTTGGTCAGGTTGCCGATCGTGGCGGCCTCCTGGTGGGCCGGTCGGCCGGTGATGCCGTAGAGGGCGTAGCCCTCGGACGCGAGGGTCTCGAGCGCCTGGACCATGCCGGGGACGGCCGGCATGAGCTCGTTGTCGACCCAGTTGTTGTTCAGCGCGACCGAGTAGTTGTAGTTCATCTCCTCCTCGTTGGCGTAGTCCGAGAGGAGGGTGGAGTCGACGTCGAAGACGACCGCCTTGCCGGCGCCGGTGGTCGGCAGCCCGTCGATCAGCGACTGGGCCACGGCCTCGGTGTTCTTCGCGTAGGCGGAGGAGACGAGGTTGGGCAGGTAGATCGTCGCGGGTGCGGTGCTGTCGAACGCGTGGGCGGGGTTGGCGCCCTTGGCGGCGCCGTAGTAGGCCCTGATGGTGGACTTCACCGAGTCGATGTTCGGGATGTTCGCACCGCTGGTGGGGGCGACGACGCTGCCGTCCTGGTTGACGGTGTAGGTGAAGGTGGTGGCCGGGTTGAGCTGGCCGGCGGCGTGCGCCGGGGCGCCGCTGACCAGGGCCGTTGCGGTCACCGCACAGGCGGCGATGGCGACGGTGGAACGGGTGAGTCTCATGGTGCCTCCGGAATGGGACAAGATGAACATGAGGTGAACGGACTGACGGTAAAGACACCATGTGTCGGGGATGCGTCGCAAGGGTCACGATCGGAAGCAGTCCGTTGCAGGGCGGCGCGCACCGACCGGCACAATAGGCACATGACGTCGTCTGAGCCTCTTGTCCTCGGCATCGAGACGTCCTGCGACGAGACCGGCGTCGGCATCGTGCGGGGGCACACGCTCCTCGCCGACGCGGTGGCCAGCAGCGTCGAGGAGCACGCCCGGTTCGGTGGCGTCGTCCCGGAGGTCGCCTCGCGCGCCCACCTGGAGGCGATGGTGCCGACCATCGAGCGCGCCTGCGAGAGCGCCGGGATCGCGCTGCGCGACGTCGATGCGATAGCCGTCACCGCCGGCCCCGGCCTGGCCGGGGCGCTGCTGGTCGGCGTCGCCGCGGCCAAGGCGCTCGCGATCGGGCTGGACAAGCCGCTGTACGGCGTCAACCACCTGGCGGCTCACGTGGCCGTCGACCAGCTCCAGCACGGCGCCCTGCCCGAGCCCTGCCTGGCGATGCTGGTCTCGGGAGGTCACTCCTCGCTGCTCCGCGTCGGCGACGTCACCGGCGACATCGAGCCGCTCGGGGCCACCATCGACGACGCCGCTGGGGAAGCCTTCGACAAGGTCGCCCGCCTGCTCGGCCTGGGGTTCCCCGGGGGCCCGGTGATCGACCGGACGGCCACCTCCGGCTCGAGCATCGCCATCGACTTCCCGCGCGGGCTCAGCTCGCGCCGCGACCTGGAGCGGCACCGGTTCGACTTCTCCTTCTCCGGGCTGAAGACAGCCGTCGCTCGCTGGGTGGAGGCCAGGGAACGCTCCGGTGAGCCCGTGCCGGTCGCCGACGTGGCGGCATCGTTCCAGGAGGCTGTCTGCGACGTACTCGTCCGCAAGGCGCTCGACGCCGCCTCCTCGCAGGGCATCGAGGACATCGTGATCGGCGGCGGCGTGGCAGCGAACAGCCGGCTGCGCGTGCTGGCCGAGGAGCGGGCCGCCGCGCTGGGCATCCGGGTGCGGGTTCCGCGGCCGGGGCTGTGCACCGACAACGGCGCGATGGTGGCGGCGCTGGGGGCCGAGATGGTCGCCCGCGGCCGTACCCCCTCCGCGCTCGACCTGCCCGCGGACTCCTCCCAGCCGGTCACCGAGGTCCTGGCCTGAGGTTGAGTCGGGCCTGCGTCCGGGTTGAGTCGGGCCTGCGTCCGGGTTGAGTCGGCCTATGTCGCCTCCAGCGTCCGAGGGCACTCTCGAGGCAGGCCTACCGCCGCGCGACGCTCCTCGTCCGGCGCGTCGTCCGGCAGCGCCTCTTCGCATCCCCTCGGCCGGCGGGCGGCGACATGGGCCGAGGCGCCACCCGAAAGTGACGCCTCGACCCGCGGAAGGTGACTCCTCGCAGCGCCTCTTCGCATCCCCTCGGCCGGCGGGCGGCGACATGGGTCGAGGCGCCACCCGAAAGTGACGCCTCGACCCGCGGAAGGTGACTACTCGGCGGCGCCGACCAGTTCCTTGTCCTCGTCGTGCTTCGCGTCGGCGTGGCCGGGCCACCAGGCGGCGTGGCCGATCAGGGCGGTCAGCGCCGGCGTGAAGAACATCGCCATCACGAACGCGGCCATCACGATGCCGAAGGCGACCGAGAAGCCGAGCGTCAGCAGGAAGCTGTTGCCACCCAGCATCAGCGAGGCGAAGGTGCCGGCCAGGATCAGGCCCGCCACGGCGATGGTCGGGCCGGCGTGCTTGACCGCCTCAGCGGCCGCCTCGCGGGGTTCGCGGCCCTCGCGCGCCTCCTCCCGCAATCGGGTGAGCATCAAGATGTTGTAGTCGGTGCCGAGCGCGACGACGAACAGGTAGATCAGGATCGGCAGCATGAACACCAGGCCCTCGTCGCCCTTGATCCGCTGGAAGACGATGACCGCGGAGCCCAGGGTCGCACCGAAGCCGAGCGCGACCGAGAGCATGAGGTACCACGGCGCGACCAGCGAGCGGAGCACCAGCCCGAGGATGATCATGATGATGATCGCCGCGACGGGGAAGACGACCGAGTAGTCCCTGTTCATCGCGGCCTGGAAGTCGACGTAGACGCCGGTCAGGCCCCCGACGTACGCCGTCGAGCCCTTCGGTGCCGCGTCGTGCGCCGCCGGGCGCAGGTCGTCCTTCACCGTGCTGATCGCTGCGTCGGAGGAGGGATCGTTCTTCAACGTGACCATGAACAACGCGGTCTTGCCGTCGGAGGACCCGATCGCCTGGGGCGAGACCTGGGCGACTCCCGGCACCTTCGACAGCGTCGCCTGGAAGTCGGTGAAGTCGGCCTTGTCCAGCGGAGTGCCGCTGTCGGAGGTCAGCACGATCGGTGTCGGCTGGGTGGCGCCGGCGGAGAGGCCGCCGTCCTCCATCGTCTGGGTGGCCTGGGCCGACTCGACGTTCGATGCGGAGTTGGACGAGCTGAGGTCGAAGGTGGGGTTGTAGCCGCCGCCGACGAAGATGAACAGGGTCAGGATGACCAGCAGGCCGCCGGAGACCGCGGCGAAGCGGGTGGGGTGCTTGCCGAGCGCGCTGCCGATCGCGCCGAAGCCGCGGCTGTCCTTCGGCGCCTGGTCCCACTTCTTCGAGGGCCAGAACAGCGCACGGCCGAGCACGTTGACCACCGCCGGAACCAGGGTGAGGGCGGCGACGAGCATGACGGCGACAGCGATCGCCAGCGCCGGGCCCATCGAGCGGAACAGTCCGAGCGAGGACAGCGACAGGGTCAGGAAGGCGACGATCACCGCGCCGCCGGCGGACGCGATCGCCTCGCCAGCGCGCTCCACGGCTCCCATGACGGCGGTCTTGTGATCGGCGCCCTTGCGCCGCAGCTCGCGGAAGCGGAACAGGTAGAAGAGGAAGTAGTCGGTGCCGATGCCGAACAGCACCACGCCCAGGATCACGTTGAGGGAGCTGTCGGCCTTGAGGTCGAAGACCTTGGCGGCGATGCCGATGAAGCCGTCGGCGACCAGGAAGGCGACGATGACCATGAGGATCGGCGAGAGCGCCGCCATCACGCTGCGGAAGATGATGCCGAGCAGGACCAGGATCAGCACGATGGTGGCGAGCATGACGATCGCCTCGGCGTTCTTGCCCGACTGCGACTGATCGTAGGACTGCGGCAGGGTGCCGGTGGTCTGCGCCTCGAGGTCGGTGCCGTGGGTGGCCTGGGTGAGCTGGTGACGCATGTCGGTGACCTGGTCGAAGTCCTTCTGGTCCTGACCGGTGACGTTGTCGGCCATGCCGACGTTGACGATCGCCACCTGCCGGGAGTCCGAGGCGGTGACCTCCCCGACCGAGGTGTAGTCCGAGCCCAGCTTGAGGCCCTTCGCGATGTCGCCGGCCTTCGTCAGGTCAGCCGTCGACAGCGGGGAGCCGTCGGTGCGGGAGAAGACGATGGTGGCGCCCGAGTCGTCCTGCTGCGGGAACGCCGAGGACATCAGGTTGCTGGCCTTGATGGACTCGTAGTGCTGGGGCAGGAAGTCGGACTGGTCGGTGGTCGACTTGAGCTTGGGGGCGAACGCCACCACCAGCACGGTCAGGACCAGCCAGGCTGCGATGATGTACCAAGGACGACGGGCCGCGGTGCGGCCTAGGGCGCGGAACATGACCACAACCTAATCGAGCCCGGTGACATTTCCGCCCCGCTCAGGGGCATCTCAGGGGTGCGCCAGGGTGATTCACGACCAACCTCACGGGCCGCCCCTGACATGTGTCACGGACGGCGGCCTCAGAAGGGCTGCACGAGCAGACAGGTGCCCTCATCGGCCACCCGGGTCAGCACGATCGTCGCCTCGTTGGGACCCTGGGGGGCGAGCCGCCGGCGCAGCTCCTCGGGCACCACGGCGACGCCGCGCTTCTTGATCGTGAGCCGGCCGACGCCGCGCTCGCGCAGCGCCGCGCGCAACGCGCGCTCGCGATAGGGCAGCACCTCCAGCACCCGGTAGCCGCGTGCGAACGGCGTGCGGAAGGACTGGTCGCTGGTGACGTAGGCGATCCGGTCGTCGAGCAGGCCGCCGCCCACGCCTGCCGCCACCGCCGTGACCAGGCCGGCCCGGATGACGGCACCGTCGGGCTCGTAGAGGAACTCGCCGACGGCCCGTACGTCGACGCCGCCCTCACCCAGCGGCGGAGCGTCCTCGTCGGTCAGCGTCGCCAGGCCGCCGTCAGCGATCACTGTCGCGCGGCGGTGCACGGTGGCCAGCCGGCCCGACCAGAGCGCGGCCTCCTTGACCTCGCCACGGTCGCTGACGAACTCCGCCTCGACCCCGTCGGGGACGAGCTCGTGCGGAATGCCCGGCGCGACCTTCACGCAGGCGTCGCGCGCCAGCAGGCTGAGGACGAACGGCCACGGCGGCGTCCAGCCCTCGGTGTCCAGCAACCGCCCGCGCGAGCGGTTGTTGGTGCGCCGGGCGGGGTCGGCGAAGGCCACCTCGAAGGCGGTGTGGTCGAGCTCGGTCGCGTCCGCCACGGACACGGCACCGGGCAGGCCGAGTGCGTCGAGGTTGGCCCGCGCCACCGCGACCCGCTCGGGGTCCAGGTCGACGCCGGCGGAGGTGATGCCGGCGCGCGCCATCGCGATCAGGTCACCTCCGATGCCACAGCCCAGGTCGATGGCCGAGCCGGCGCCGAAGGCCACGAGCCGGGCGGCGCGGTGCTCGGCCACGGCCTGCCGGGTGGCCTGCTCGAGGCCGTCGGGGGTGAAGTACATCGCCGCGGCCGCCGCGCCGAACTTCGGCACCGCGCGCCGACGCAGCTCGGCCTGGCTCATCGCCACGGCGACGTACGGCGCGGCGACACCCGCGAACTCCCGTCGCAGCACCGACTGCGCCTGCAGCGGATCCTCCCCACCGAGTGCGACCGCCCGGGCGAGCAGCGTCTGGCCGGGGTCGGTGAGCAGCCAGGCGAAGGCGTCGAGGTCCACCCGTCCATCCTCTCAGCGACCGGCCCTGGCACTCGTTGTGGCTGAGTGCTAACGTCTGACTTGGCACTCTCGCATCGAGTGTGCCAACGCCTGCGACACGAGCACGACCCCCGCGACGGCGTGCTCGCGGCGCCAGGCATCCACGTTCATCACCCAACAGCAGATCAGTGTGAAGGGGAGGTCGACACCGTGTCGATCAACATCAAGCCTCTCGAGGACCGCATCGTCATCAAGCAGGTCGAGGCTGAGCAGACCACCGCGTCCGGCCTGGTCATCCCGGACACCGCCAAGGAGAAGCCCCAGGAGGGCGAGGTCCTGGCCGTCGGTCCGGGTCGTGTCGACGACAACGGCAACCGCATCCCGCTCGACGTGGCCGTCGGCGACAAGGTCATCTACAGCAAGTACGGCGGCACCGAGGTCAAGTACGCCGGCGAGGAGTTCCTCATCCTCAGCGCCCGCGACATCCTCGCTGTGATCGCCTGACGCAGCGCCTGACTCCGGGACGTCATACGAACCGGCCGCCCCGGCAGCCACTCGTATGACGTCCCGGATCCATTTCCGAGCCAGACAGAGGGAAGATCCATGCCGAAGATCCTGGAGTTCGACGAGAACGCCCGCCGCGCACTCGAGCGCGGTGTCGACAAGCTCGCCGACGCCGTCAAGGTGACGCTGGGCCCCAAGGGCCGCTACGTCGTCCTCGACAAGAAGTGGGGCGCGCCGACCATCACCAACGACGGTGTCACCGTCGCCCGTGAGATCGAGCTCGACGACCCGTTCGAGAACCTTGGTGCCCAGCTCACCAAGGAGGTCGCCACCAAGACCAACGACGTCGCCGGTGACGGCACCACCACCGCCACCGTGCTCGCGCAGGCGATGGTCCACGAGGGTCTGCGGGCGGTCGCCGCCGGCGTGAACCCCATGGGCCTCAAGCGCGGCATGGACGCCGCCGCCGCCAAGGTCGGCGACGCCCTGCGCGCGGCCGCCCGTCCGGTCAACGACGAGTCCGACATGGCCTCGGTCGCGACCATCTCCAGCCGTGACGGCCACATCGGCGAGCTGCTCGCCGAGGCCTTCAGCAAGGTCGGCAAGGACGGCGTCATCACCGTCGAGGAGTCGAACACCCCGAGCACCGAGCTCGAGTTCACCGAGGGCATGCAGTTCGACAAGGGCTACATCTCGGCGTACTTCGTCTCGGACCCGGAGCGGATGGAGGCCGTCCTCGACGACCCCTACATCCTGCTCGTCCAGGGGAAGGTCTCCTCGGTGCAGGAGCTCCTCCCGATCCTGGAGAAGGTCATGCAGGCGGGCAAGCCGCTGTTCATCCTGGCCGAGGACGTCGAGGGCGAGGCGCTCTCGACCCTGGTCGTGAACAAGATCCGCGGCACCTTCAACGCGGTCGCCGTCAAGAGCCCTGCCTTCGGTGACCGGCGCAAGGCGATCATGGAGGACATCGCGATCCTCACCGGCGGTCAGGTCATCGCCGCCGAGATCGGCCTCAAGCTCGACCAGGTCGGCCTCGAGGTGCTGGGTCGGGCCCGTCGCGTCGTGGTCACGAAGGACAACACCACCATCGTGGACGGCGCCGGCGACCCGGCAGCGGTCAGCGGCCGGGTCAACCAGATCAAGGCCGAGATCGAGAACACCGACTCCGACTGGGACCGCGAGAAGCTCCAGGAGCGCCTCGCCAAGCTCGCCGGCGGTGTCTGCGTGATCAAGGTCGGCGCCCACACCGAGGTGGAGCTCAAGGAGAAGAAGCACCGCATCGAGGACGCCGTCTCCGCCACCCGTGCGGCGATCGAGGAGGGCATCGTCGCCGGCGGCGGCTCGGCCCTCGTCCACGCCGTCGCCGAGCTCGAGGACGACCTCGGGCTCACCGGTGACGAGGCCGCCGGCGTGCGCATCGTGCGCAAGGCCGCCGACGAGCCGCTGCGCTGGATCGCCGAGAACGGCGGCGAGAACGGGTACGTCGTGGTCAGCAAGGTCCGCGAGGCCGGCGTCGGCAACGGCTGGAACGGCGCCACCGGGGAGTATGGCGACCTGGTCGCCCAGGGTGTGATCGACCCGGTGAAGGTGACCCGCTCCGCGCTGGTCAACGCCACCTCGATCGCCGGCATGCTGCTCACCACCGAGACCCTCGTCGTGGACAAGCCCGAGGAGGAGGAGCCGGCGGCTGCCGCCGGCCACGGTCACGGCCACGGTCACTGATCCTCGGATCGCACCGCCGAGTCGGCGCTCGTTCACAGCGAACGGGCGCCGACTCGGTGCATTTCCGGCGCGAGCCCGCGCTGACGCGGCGGCGCGCCCGCGGGACCCGCATGGACGGGTCGTGTCGTCCTCGACGTGACTCGACCGCGACCGTCGGGTTCGCAACACCGTCGGGGTGGACGTGCCGGATCGGCGGTGGGGAGTAGCGGTCTGCCGGGTCACCGGCCGCCATCTGGACCGGGGTACTAGCATCTGTCGTGTAAGTGCATAATATCCATCGACTTTATGTTTTACCGAGGAGGCAGCGTGAGCCTTGTGGCCGGGCCCGTGGAGACGGGCGCCCTCGACCGACGCTCGGGCGACGACGAGCTCGTCGCCGCTCGGCTGGTCCCCCGACGTAGGCCCGGACAGTGGATCTCCGCGGCCATCGCGCTCGTGGCCGTCGCGGCGTTGCTGCGCAGCGTCTTCACCAATCCGCACTTCCAGTGGGACGTGGTGCGTTACTTCTTCCTGCGTCCCTCCATCCTCGACGGCCTCCTGCTCACCTTGTGGCTCACGGCGGCGGTGGTGATCTCGGGCTACCTGCTGGGCATCGTGGTCGCGGTGATGCGGCTCTCGGGCAACCCGGTGCTGTCGACGGTCAGCTTCGCCTTCACCTGGTTCTTCCGCTCGGTCCCACCGCTGGTGCAGCTGCTGCTGTGGTTCAACCTGGCCTCGCTCTACCCGACGCTCTCCTTCGGCATCCCGTTCCTGCCGCCCTTCGGGAGCGTCCACACCGCGCACCTCTTCACCGCGCTGCTGGCCGCCTACGTCGGCCTGACGCTGGACGTCGCGGCGTTCTCCGGCGAGATCGTCCGTGGCGGCCTGCTGTCGGTCGAGCACGGTCAGACCGAGGCGGCCAAGTCGCTGGGGCTGGGCAAGGGCCGCATCTTCCGGCGGATCGTGCTGCCGCAGGCGATGCCCGCGATCGTCCCGGCCAGCGGCAACATGGTGATCGGGATGCTCAAGGCGACCTCGATCATCAGCATGCTCGGTGCCGACGACCTGCTGCACAAGGCACAGCTCATCTACGGCCAGAACTACCTGATCATCCCGCTGCTGCTGGTAGCGACGATCTGGTACATCATCCTGACCACGATCCTCTCGATCGGTCAGTACTTCGTGGAGCGCTACTACGCCCGCGGCAAGGGCGAGCAGCGCGAGAGCCTCTGGCGGGTGGCGCGCGGCAACCTTCCGTTCGCAGGCCTCCGGCGCCGTGACCTGGCGGCCCTGTCGTGAACGCGCCGGTCGAGCAGGCCGTCGGTCGCTCTCGCGAGGACATGGCCGGCCAGCGCCCGCTGGTGCGCGTACGCGGCCTGCGCAAGCACTTCGGTCGCCACGAGGTGCTGCGCAGCATCGACCTGGACGTGCCGGCCGGCTCGGTGAGCGTCCTGCTCGGGCCGTCAGGGTCGGGCAAGTCCACGTTGCTGCGCTGCATCAACCACCTCGAGAAGCCGGACGCCGGCTTCGTCGAGGTGGGCGGGGAGATCATCGGCTACCGGCGCGACGGCGACCGGCTGCGCGAGCTGCCCGACCGGGCCGTGACCCGGCAGCGGGCCCGCATCGGCATGGTCTTCCAGCAGTTCAACCTCTTCCCCCACAAGACGGTGCTGGAGAACATCATCGAGGGCCAGCTCGCCGCCGGCGTACGCCGCAAGGCAGCGGAGTCGCGCGCCAGCGAGCTGCTGGTCCGGGTCGGTCTGGCCGGCCGCGAGACGTCGTACCCCCGCCAGCTCAGCGGGGGTCAGCAGCAGCGGGTCGCCATCGCTCGGGCGCTGGCGAACGAGGTCGAGCTGATCCTCTTCGACGAGCCGACCAGTGCCCTCGACCCGGAGATGGTCGGCGAGGTGCTCGGTGTCATGAAGGACCTCGCCGCCGAGGGTCTGACGATGATCGTCGTCACCCACGAGATCGGCTTCGCCCGGGAGGCGGCCGACCAGGTCGTCTTCCTCGACGGGGGGCGGATCGTGGAGTCCGGCCCTCCGGGCGAGGTGCTCGCCAACCCCAGGAACGAGCGCGCCCGCGCCTTCCTCTCCGCCGTGCTGTGACGACGGCGGCGTACCACCCCACCCGAGAGAAGGAACATCCGTGAAGATCCTCAAGCCGACCGCCCTGGCCGGGCTCGCCGTGACCCTGGTCGCTCTCGCGGGCTGCGGCAGCTCGTCCGACACGCTCAGCGCGGCGGACAAGAAGGTCGGAGCGCAGACGAGCACCTCGGCCTCCGCCGACGCCATCCCCACCGAGGACGTCGTCTCGTCGGTGCAGACCGTGACGGCGCTGCACGACAAGCTGCCGGCGGCGGTGAGGTCCAGCGGCGTGCTGACGCTCGGGACCACTCTGGCCACCGGTGAGGCCGGCCTGCCGCACGTCGGCTCCGACAGCGCGAACAAGCAGGTCGGACTCGACGTCGACCTGCGCGACGCGGTCGCCAAGGTGCTCGGCGTGAGCTGGAAGATCTCCGACGGCTCGTTCGAGACCATCGTGCCCGGCGTCCAGTCCGGCAAGTACGACGTCGGCCAGGACAACTTCGCCGTCACCTCGGCCCGGCTGCCAGTGGTCGACTTCGCCACCTACCTCAAGGACGGCCAGGGCTTCGTGGCCGCCAAGAACAGCTCGCTGGGCGCCGTCACCAAGCTCACCGACGTCTGCGGCCACACGGTCTCCACGGGCACCGGCTCCAGCTTCCAGCAGATCCTGGATGCCGGCGTGAAGGAGTGCAGCGCGGCCGGCCTGAAGCCGTACACCCCGAAGTACTACAGCGACAACGCCTCGATCCTGCTCGGTCTGCAGAACGGACAGACCGACCTGTACTTCGGACCGACCCTCGGCGACAAGTACCTGGTCGCCCACCAGCCGAACCTGAAGTTCCTCGGCGAGGTCAGCTCCACCGACGTCGGCTTCGTCACCGCGAAGGGCTCGCCCCTCGCGCACGTCCTGGTCGACGCGGTCAACGAGCTCATCCACGACGGCACCTACGAGAAGATCTTCGCCAAGTGGGGCGTCGCCGGCTCCGGCATCAGCCAGTCCGAGTTCAACCCCAAGCCCGCCTTCTAGAGCGGCGCTCGAGCAGAGGAGCAGCACATGACGATCCAGGAGACCGACGCCTTCACCGAGGAGTGGCAGGCCTGGCACCGGGCCAAGGACGAGCGTCTCGCCTCGCCGCACGGCTTCCTCGCCGTGACCGGCCTGCACTGGCTGACAGCGCAGGCGCAGCGCTGGGAGGACGCGCCGGGCGCCTGGTCGACGGGTCCCGAGGGTGTCTCGGTCGAGCTCGCCGACGGGGAGTCGCTGGTGGTCGACGGCGTACCCGTGACGGGCCGCCATGCCTTCGGCGTCATCCCGGAGCGCGGGGGCGTCGAGGCCGCGTTCGGCGATGCGGTCGTGGAGGTCGCCAAGCGCGGTGGCAACGACCTGATCCGGCCTCGCCATCCGGACAACCCGCTGCGGCTGTCCTTCGCGGGCACGCCGGCCTTCGCGCCGAGCCCGCAGTGGGCCCTCGCCGCGCGCTACGTCGCCTTCGACGAGCCCGTGCCGACCACTGTCGGCTCGGTCGTGGACGGACTCGAGCACGTGTACGGCGCCGTCGGGCGGCTGGAGTTCGAGCATGCCGGCGAGCGCCATGCCCTGACCGCCTTCCCGGGGTTCGCCCCCGGCACGCTGACCGTGCTGTTCAGCGACGCCACCGCAGGCATCACGACGTACGGCGCGGTCCGCAGCCTGACCGTCGACGCACCCGCGACCGGTGGCGCGGTCGTCATCGACTTCAACCGGGCGACCAACCTGCCGTGCGCGTACACGCCGCACGCGACCTGCCCGCTGCCGCCGCCGGGCAACCGGCTGCCCTTCCCGGTCGAGGCGGGGGAGCAGACGCCGGTGACGGCCTGAGGGTCCCTTGCCGCCACCGCCGCGGGGTGTAGCGAGTGCCTCGCCGGGGCACCAGCGAGGTCATGGACGACGTCGAAGTGGCAGTGGTCGGTGCCGGCGTGGCCGGGCTGCGCTGCGCCGCCCTGCTGCACGCCGCCGGTCGTGACGTCGTCGTCCTCGAGGCGAGCGACGGCGCCGGCGGGCGCATCCGCACCGACCGGGTCGACGGGTTCCTGCTCGACCGCGGCTTCCAGGTGGTCAACCCCGCCTACAACGCACTGCGCGCAGCCGTGGACGTCTCCGCGCTGGAGCTGCAGCCCTTCCCGGCCGGCGCCCGGGTGCTGGCCGACGGCGGCACCCACACCCTTGCGGATCCGTTCCGGGCGTTCCGGCTGGCCGGTGCCAGCGCGCTGTCGGCGCTGCCGCGACCCGCGGAGCTGTGGGCGCTGGGCAAGTGGGCGGCGCCGCTGCTGACGGGGCTGCAGAAGGAGCACGGGCTGCCGAGGCACCTGCTGCAGGGTCGGCCCGACGCGTCGCTGCGGGTCTCCCTGGATCGGGCCGGTGCCCACGGCCTGCTGCGCGCCACCCTCGAGCGCTACCTCGCCGGCGTCGTGCTGGAGGACGAGGGCGAGACGTCGGCGGCGTTCGCGCTGCTCCTGGTCAGGAGCTTCGTCCGCGGGACGCCCGGCCTGCCACGATCGGGGATGCAGGCGCTGCCCGACGCGCTGGCCGCCCCGCTGGCCGGCCGGATCCGCTACGGCGAGAAGGTCGACCGCCTCGAACGCAGCGACGCTGGCGCACGGATCCGGACCGCCGGCTCGACGATCTCGGCGGATCGGGTGGTCGTGGCCACCGATCCGTGGGCGGCGGAGTCGCTGCTGGGCCGCTCCCGGCTCGCCGCCCCCACGCCCAAGGGCCTGGTCACCGACTGGTACACCGTCGACGAGGCGCCCGAGGAGACAGGCATCCTGCACCTCGACGTCCGCGCCGAGCGCGGCCCCGCCGTGAACGCCTGCGTCGTCTCCGCGGCCGCCCCCAGCTACGCGCCGCACGGCCGCCACCTCGTGCAGGCGACGAGCCTGCTGCCGGCGAGCAGCGAGCCTGCGCTGGAGCACGAGGTACGCCGGCACACCGCGGCGATGCTCGGTGCACCCGAGGCCGGCCTGAGCCTGCTGCGGCGCGACGTCGTACCGCACGCGCTGCCGGTGCAGCCGGCCCCCTTGCGCTTCCGGTCACCGCAGCGGATCGACGAGGTCACCCTCGTCTGCGGTGACCACCGCGACACCGCCTCCAGCCAGGGCGCCCTGGTCAGCGGCGCCCGGGCGGCGCATGCAGTGCTCGCCTCGCTGTCGGCCGTGGGGGACAGGCCGTGACGGCCGGAGAGCCGGCGCAGGGCATGACCGTGCTGGTCTCCGGGGCGACCGGCTTCGTCGGCAGCCGGCTGGTCCCGGCCCTGAGCAGCGCCGGCCACCGGGTGCGCGCGATGACCCGCCATCCCGACGACTACGAGGGCGCCGGCGAGCCGGTCTTCGGCGACGTCGGCGAGCCCGACTCGCTCACCGCCGCACTGGCCGACGTCGACGTGGCCGTCTATCTCGTGCACTCGCTCGGCGAGGCCGACTTCGAGCAGCGCGATGCCGACGCCGCGCGCGCCTTCGGGGTCGCGGCCCGCGACGCCGGCGTCCGGCAGCTGGTCTACCTCGGCGGTCTCGGTGAGGAGCGGGACGGGCTCTCCGCCCACCTGCGGTCGCGGCGGCAGGTGGAGGAGCTGCTGGCTGCCTCCGGCGTGCCGCTGACCGTGCTGCGCGCGGCCATCGTGGTGGGGGCGGGCGGGATCTCCTGGGAGCTGACCCGGCAGCTGGTGAAGAACCTGCCGGCGATGGTCGTGCCGCGCTGGGCGAGCACCCGCACCCAGCCGATCGCCATCGACGACGTCGTCCGCTACCTGGCCGGTGTGGTGGGCAACGAGAAGGCGTTCGGCCGGACCTTCGAGCTCGGCGGCGCCGACCGGCTCACCTACACCGCGATGCTGCAGCAGGCGGCCGAGGAGCTCCACGGCCGCTCGCTGCCCATCCTGGAGGTACCGGTGCTGACCCCGCGGCTGTCGTCGTACTGGATCGCGTTGGTCACCGACGTCGACCCCACCACCGCGCGCAACCTGATCGACTCGATGGGCAACGAGGTCCTCCAACACGACGAGGGCATCCGCGAGCTCGTTCCGGGTGAGCCGCTGGGCTACCGCGAGTCGGTCCGGCGGGCGCTCGGGAAGTCTCCGCAGCAGGACTGACGCGCTCACGAGCGCAGGGCCACCAGCGGTTGGATCCCGATGTCGAGTGCGACGATCCGCTAGAACAGGGGCGGTAGCACCAGCAGCACCACGACCGACCAGCTCACGTGGGTCAGGATCGGGGCCAGGACGCCGCCGGACGCGCGTCGCTCCAGCCCCACCACCAGACCCAGCAGTACCGCGGCCAGGGCGAGCATCACGTTCCCGCTCGCGGCGGTGACGACGGTGTAGGCGATCGTGGTCCACAGCACCGGCCGCGACGGCACGGCCGCGTAGAGGGCACCGCGGAAGAACAGCTCCTCGGCCACCCCGTTGAGCGCTGTCACCAGCAGCAGCACCAGGAGCGAGCCCGAGCCCGTGTAGTCGAGCACGCCCGCGACCCGATCGCCGAGGTAGGGGATGTCGCGGACGATGAGCGCGCCCACCGCGAAGACCGCTGCCAGGGCGAGACCGAGCAGCACCGGCGCGACCCATGGGCGCATCAGCCCGCGGGTGGTGGCGATCCGGCCCAGGTGCAGCTGCCCCGAGGCGAACGCTCCCGTGATCCAGACCGCCGCCAGCCCCAGCGTGGCCGGGTAGAACCAGGCGTTGCCGGGCTCCAGGTGCAGGGTCAGGCCGAGCACGACGGCGCCGAGCAGAGCGAAGGCGGCGGTCGTCCACTGCCGTCGCCGCAGCCTCGGCAGGGGCTCGCGGTGATCGCGCGGGACGGTGTCCCACAGCGACCGCCGCAACCAGATGAGGACGGAGTCCATGTGTTCGGAGGTTAACCGGAGCGCCTCGGGTGATGCGTTGCGCCGCCGAAACGTCTGTGCAACACCCCTGCCGCATCGTGGCGGCAGGATCGGGTTCATGCTCTGGCGGGTCCGCACCACGCTCCCCGACCGTCCCGGCGCGCTCGCCGTCCTGGCCCGGCGCTGCGGCGAGTCAGGCGTCAACATCCTCGGCCTGCAGATCTTCCCCGGCGTCGAGGACGTCACCGACGAGCTGGTGCTGCGCACGCCGCTGGGGTGGGAGGCCGACCAGGTCGCCGAGCTGCTGGAGGACAGCGGCGGCAGCGGCGTGGTCGTGCTGCCCTCGCGGGAGTCCGCCCTGGTGGACCAGCCCACCCGCTACATCCGCGCCGCGCAGATGATCCTGGAGCGGCCGCTGTCCTTCCCGGAGGTGGTCGGACGGCTCTTCGACACCGACACCGAGGTTCGGGGCGACGTCCCCGCGGAGGGTCCCGACGACGTGATGGAGATGACGGTCGGCGACGTCGAGGTGCAGCTGCGCCGACGTACGCCGTTCACCGCCACCGAGCACGCCCGCAGCGCCGCCCTGGCCGACCTGGTGACCGACGTCCTGCGCCGCGACCGCGACTCGTCGGCGAGCTGGGCGAGCGAGCCGGTGCCGGGTGCCGCCGTCGCCCCGGACTACGTGGTGGACGGCCCCACCGTGACCGCCCTGATGGAGGGCGTGGTGGTGGGTCGAGCGACGGTGCACGACGAGGACGGCGCGATCGAGGGTGCGCTCGGGGAGGAGGCCTACCGGGTGACGCTGAGCGTCGAGCCGGCATGGCGTCGCCGGGGCATCGGCACCAGGCTCCTGATCCAGGTCTCCCGGCTGGCTCGGGCGCGCGGTGCGGATGCGCTGCTGCTGACCACCACCGCCGACAACCAGGCCGTACTGCCGCTGGTGCTGGCGGCGGGCATGCGCGGGCTGATCCGGATGGCCGGCGGGGAGCTGACGGTGCGGGTGCCGGTGCACAAGCTCCGGCCCCTCATGCTGTGAGCGAACATCGGGCCGAGAGCACGTTCGGCGTTTGGCCGCCCCCAGCGGTCTGAACGTAGGATCCCGTCATGGAGATCCCGGAGAAGTTCGCGACGCTCGGCCTCACCTACGACGACGTCCTCCTCCTGCCCGGCTACTCGGATCTGGCGCCGTCCGAGATCGACACCACCAGCCGACTGACCCGCGAGATCTCGCTCAAGGTGCCGCTCATCTCCGCGGCGATGGACACCGTCACCGAGTCCCGGATGGCGATCGCGATGGCCCGCCAGGGCGGCATCGGCGTGCTGCACCGCAACCTCTCGATCGAGGACCAGGCCTACCAGGTCGATCTCGTCAAGCGCACCCAGACCGGGATCATCTCCAACCCGGTCACCATCGGCCCCGACGCCACGCTCGAGCAGCTCGACAAGCTCGCCGGTGAGTACCGGATCTCCGGGTTCCCGGTCGTCGACGCCGAGGACCGGCTGATCGGCATGATCACCAACCGCGACCTGCGCTTCACCCCCGTCGCCGAGTGGGCCACCACCAAGGTCGACGAGGTGATGACCCCGATGCCACTGATCACCGGCGATGCCGGCATCAGCCGCGAGGAGGCCACCGCCCTGCTGCGCCAGCACAAGCGCGAGCGGCTGCCGCTGATCGACGCCGAGGGCAAGCTGACCGGTCTGATCACTGTCAAGGACTTCGTCAAGGGCGAGCAGTTCCCCGACGCGTCGTACGACGCCCAGGGCCGTCTCCTGGTCGCCGCCGCGATCGGCTACTTCGGTGACGCCTGGCTGCGCGCCACCACCCTGATCGAGGCCGGCGTGGACGTCCTGGTGGCCGACACCGCGCACGGCAACGTGCGGATGCTCATCGACATGGTCAAGCGGCTCAAGACCGACCCGGCCACCAAGCACGTCCAGGTGATCGGCGGCAACGTCGCCACCAAGGAGGGTGCGCAGTCGTTCGTCGACGCGGGCGCCGACGCGGTCAAGGTCGGGGTGGGCCCGGGCTCCATCTGCACCACGCGCGTCGTCACCGGGGTCGGCGTGCCGCAGGTCAGCGCCGTCTACGAGGCGTCGCTGGCGTGCAAGCCCGCCGGCGTACCCGTGATCGCCGACGGTGGCCTGCGCTACTCCGGCGAGATCGGCAAGGCGATCGTCGCCGGTGCCGACACCGTCATGCTCGGCTCGATGCTGGCCGGGACCGAGGAGGCGCCCGGCGACCTGCTGCTGATCAACGGCAAGCAGTTCAAGGCCTACCGCGGGATGGGGTCGATGGGCGCCATGTCCAGCCGCGGCAAGAAGTCCTACTCCAAGGACCGCTACTTCCAGGCCGAGGTCACCAGCGACGACATGATCGTGCCGGAGGGCATCGAGGGCCAGGTCCCCTACAAGGGCTCCCTCGCCACCGTCGCCCACCAGCTGGTCGGCGGCCTGCACCAGACGATGTTCTACGTCGGCGCGCGCACCGTGGCCGAGCTGCAGGACAAGGGCCGCTTCATGCGGATCACGTCCGCCTCGCTCAAGGAGAGCCACCCGCACGACGTGCAGATGACCGTCGAGGCACCGAACTACCACTCCTGAGCCGTGGTGTGAGGCTCAGTGCGCCGCGCTGGTGCTCACGACACCGCGGGGGCGCGGCACCAGCGCGGCGCTGCTCTGGCCGATCCAGCGGGGGAGCGCGGCGCTCATCTCGCGTGTGCCGAGCACGTCGAGCTGACCGCCGGACAGGGCCTCGGTCCAGCCGCAGTCGCCGCGCCAGACCCGGGTGAGCAGCCGCAGCGGTGTGCGCACCGTCGCATCGACCGGGTAGCCGGGGTCGAAGTCGCACACGTCGGCACCCTCCGCCGAGACCACCAGCCACCAGTGCGAGACACGCGGCTCGACGTCGGTGAGCAGGAACGCGACGACCGTCCGGCGACGCGGCCACTCCTCGAGGTGCAGCGTGCGGCGCAGGTCCCAGAACAGCAGGTGCGGGTCCAGGTCCTCCTGACCGAGCTCGCCCACCCAGCGGGTGCCCCAGCTCTGCAGTGCCCGCACCACCGGCTCGAGCTCCTGGCCGCTGGCCGTCAGGTGGTAGGACGTGCGCTGGCCGGAGCCTCGGCGGGTGATCACTCCGGCCCGCTCGAGCGTGCGCAGCCGCTTGGACAGCAGCGCCGGTGACATCTTCGGTACGCCGCGGCGCAACTCGTTGAAGTGGGTGCTCCCGAGAAGGAGCTCGCGCACGACCAGCAGCGTCCAGCGCTCGTCGAGCACCTCCATCGCCTTGGCCATCGGGCAGAACTGACCGTACGACGCCATCGGATCCCCTCCCTGCTCTCGATCCGCGACCGCTTCCTGCAGTAGACCCCCCGCCGCGAGCGAGGGGCAAGCGCAGGACCGGTACAGATCGTGAACCGTCGTCGGTTCAGATCGCGCACTATCGAGCCTCCAGCGCGGCGGCTGAGGATCGTGGCTCCAACCACCGTCCTCGAAGGGGGAGCCATGACCACCACCACCACCCATCCCGAGCTCAAGGCCCGTCACCGCGCGATGTGGGCTGCGGGCGACTACGCCCGGATCGCCGACGAGCTCGTCCCCGACGTCGGTCGGGCCGTCGCGGACGCCTGCTGGATCGCGCCGGGCGAGCGCGTGCTCGACATCGGCGCCGGCACCGGCAACGCGGCCATCCCCGCGGCGCTGGCCGGTGGTGTCGTGACCGCCAGCGACCTCACGCCCGAGCTGCTGGAGATCGGGCGGCGACGGGCGGCCGAGGCGGGCCTCGAGATCACCTGGGAGACGGCCGACGCGGAGGCACTGCCCTATGACGACGCGTCCTTCGACGTGGTGCTCTCCGCCATCGGCGTCATGTTCGCCCCGTTCCACCGGGCCGCTGCCGAGGAGCTGCTCCGGGTCACCCGTCCCGGTGGTCGCATCGGTGTCGCGAGCTGGACCCCGGCCGGCTTCATCGGTCAGATGTTCGCGGCGATGAAGCCGTTCGCGCCCGCACCGCCCGAGGGCGCGCAGCCGCCGCCGCTGTGGGGCGAGGAGTCGCACGTCCGCTGGCTGTTCGGCGACCGCGTGAGGGGGTTGCGTGCCGAGCGGCGGGCGCTCGTCGTCGACGCGTTCACCACCGGCGCCGCCTTCCGCGACGCCTTCAAGGCCAGCTACGGGCCGACGCTGGTGGCCTACCGCTCGCTGGGCGGGGATGCGGAGCGGATCGCCGCGCTGGACCGGGTGCTGGCCGACCTGGGGGACCGGCACCTGGACGAGGGCCGGATGTCCTGGGAGTACCTCGTGGTGACGGCGCAGCGCGCCTGAGCCACTAGGATCGGCGGGTGACCGAGATCGAGATCGGACGTGCCAAGCGGGCGCGACGGGCCTACTCCTTCGATGACGTGGCGATCGTGCCCAGCCGCCGCACGCGCGACCCGGAGGAGGTCAGCACCGACTGGCAGATCGACGCCTATCGGTTCGACATCCCGGTGCTCGCCGCTCCGATGGACTCGGTCATGTCGCCGGCCACGGCGATCAAGCTCGGCCGGCTCGGCGGTCTCGGCGTGCTCAACCTGGAGGGCATCTGGACCCGGTACGCCGACCCCGAGCCGCTGCTGGCCGAGGTCGCCGAGCTGCGCGGCGTCGACGCCACCCGCCGGCTGCAGGAGATCTACGCCGAGCCGATCAGGGCCGAGCTGATCACCGAGCGGCTCCGTGAGGTGCGCGAGGCCGGCGTCACCGTCGCGGGGGCTCTCAGCCCCCAGCGCACCAAGGAGTTCGCCAAGACCGTCACCGACGCGGGCGTCGACCTGTTCGTCATCCGCGGCACGACCGTCAGCGCCGAGCACGTGAGCGGCCAGGCCGAGCCGCTCAACCTCAAGGAGTTCATCTACGAGCTCGACGTGCCCGTCATCGTCGGCGGCTGTGCGACCCACCAGGCCGCGCTGCACCTGATGCGCACCGGCGCCGCCGGGGTCCTCGTCGGCTTCGGCGGCGGCGCCGCGCACACCACCCGCACCGTGCTCGGTGTCGCCGTGCCGATGGCGAGCGCCGTCGCCGATGTCGCGGCGGCGCGTCGCGACTACCTCGACGAGTCCGGCGGCCGCTACGTCCACGTCATCGCGGACGGTTCCATCGGCCGGTCGGGCGACGTCGCCAAGGCGATCGCGTGCGGTGCCGACGCGGTGATGGTGGGCAGCCCCTTCGCCCGTGCCACCGACGCCCCGGGCCGGGGCTTCCACTGGGGTGCCGAGGCTCACCACCACGACCTGCCGCGCGGCCAGCGGGTGGAGTTCGAGACGGTCGGCAGCTTCGAGGAGATCCTGCTCGGCCCCAGCCACGTCGCCGACGGCACGATGAACCTGATCGGTGCCCTCAAGCGCTCGATGGCGACCACCGGCTACACCGACGTCAAGGAGTTCCAGCGGGTGGAGGTCGTGCTGGCCTGACGCCGGTCAGGTGGCGCGGCCGCCGACGATCCGCAACGCCAGCACCGCCATCTGGTCCCCGACGTCGCCGGCCGTCCAGCGGCCGTCGTCGCGGTACCACCGGGCGATGTCGATGCCGAGCGAGAGCACCGCGGTGGTCGCCATCCCGACGTCCGGCACGTCGAACTCGCCCGAGGCCATCCCGTCCTCGATGACCGAGCGCACCTCGTGCTCGATGGCGATCCGCAGGGCGCGGATCTCCTCGCGGTGCTCGGGGGAGAGCGCCTCGAGCTCGTAGTTCACAATCCGGGCCCAGGTGTGCCCCTGGGCGTGATGGCGGCCGAAGTCGCGAGCGATCGAGGCCAGTCGCTGCGTCGGTGGGCCGGTCGCGCCGGCCCGGCGGACCAGCTCCAGCGTGGTCCGGTGCCCCTCGCGGGAGATGACGTGCAGGAGCTCCTCCTTGGAGCGGTGGTGCACGTAGACGGCCGCCGGGCTCATCCCGGCGGCGGCGGCGATGTCGCGCGTCGTCGTGCCGTGGAAGCCCTTCTCGCCGAAGACCTGCACGGCCGCGTCGAGCAGCCGGGCACGGGTGAGATCGCCTCGTCCGGCACCCTGCGTCGGCTCTCCCATCGCTCCCGCCTCGAGTCCGATCCGGGTGTTGACCCGGGCCGCTTCCTGCGGCATCGTGGCCATCCTAAGCAAGCGCTTAGTCAGTTGACCATCCCGGGAAGGGGATCCGCGTGGCAGGACGGTTCGAGGGCAGGACGGCGATCGTCACCGGAGCCAGCCGAGGCATCGGCCTCGGCATCGCCGAGCGGTTGGTCGCCGACGGAGCCCGGGTGGTCATCACCGCCCGCAAGCCCGAGCCGCTCGACGAGGCGGTCGCCGCCCTGGGCGGGCCCGACGTCGCCCGCGGCGTCGCGGGCAGGGTGGACGACGTGGATCATCAGGCGGAGGTGGTCGCCACGGCGGTCGAGACCTTCGGCGGCGCCGACCTGCTGGTCAACAACGCGGGCATCAACCCGGTCGCCGGTGGCCTGCTGGAACTCGACCTGGAGGCCGCCCGCAAGACGGTCGACGTCAACTGCTTCGCCGGGATCAGCCTGGTCCAGCAGGTCCACCGCGCCTGGATGGCCGAGCACGGCGGCGCGATCGTCAACGTCTCCTCGATCGCCGGTCTTGGTCCCACCCCGCTGATCGCGATGTACGGCGCCAGCAAGTCGATGCTCAACTACATCACCCAGGAGCTGGCCGTCGAGCTCGGGCCGAACGTGCGGATCAACGCGGTGCTGCCGGCGGTGGTCAAGACGCAGTTCGCGACGCTGCTCTACGAGGGCCGCGAGGAGAAGGTCGCCGAGCCGTACCCGCTCAAGCGTCTCGGTGTGCCCGACGACATCGCCGGCGTGGTCTCCTTCCTGCTGTCCGAGGACGCGGGCTGGATGACCGGCCAGCTGGTGACCGTCGACGGCGGGGTCACGGTCGCGGCGGCGGCGATCTGATGCCGACCCCCGGCGCCGGCCTGGCGCCCGGCACCCGGGTCGTCGTCACCGGCGCCGCCCGGGGGATCGGCCGTGCGTTGGCGACGCGACTCGCCGCCGGCGGCTGTCGGGTGGTCGTCGCCGACCGCGACGGCGAGCCGCTGGCGGAGGTGGGGCAGCGCCTCGACGCCCTCGCCGTACCGGGGGACGTGAGCACCCTCGAGGGCGTGACCGCCCTGGTGGAGACCGCCCGCGAGCACCTCGGTGCCATCGACGCGTGGTTCGGCAACGCCGGCATCGACAGGGGCCGCGGCCTCGGTGCGAGCGAGGCGGAGTGGGCCGAGTCGCACGAGCTCAACGTGATGGCGCACGTGCGCGCCGCCCGGCTGCTGGTCCCCGACTGGCTCGAGCGGGGCGGTGGCCGATTCGTCGTGACGGCCTCGGCGGCCGGCCTCCTGACGATGCTGGAGGCGCCGGCCTACTCGGTGAGCAAGCACGCGGCCGTCGCCTTCGCCGAATGGCTCTCGGTGACCTACCGACACCGCGGGATCGTGGTGCAGGCGCTCTGCCCGCAGGGGGTGCGCACCGACATGCTCGCGCGCTCGGGCGAGCTGCAGCAGCTGCTCAGCCGCGACGAGGCGCTGAGCCCCGAGACGGTCGCCGAGACCGTGTGGGCGGCACTCGGCGACGACCGTTTCCTGATCCTGCCGCACCCCGAGGTGGCGGCCTACTACACCGCGCGCGCCGGCGACACCGACGCCTGGTTGGGCGGGATGAACCGCCTGCAGCGCAAGATCGAGGAGTCCCGGGCATGAAGGTGCAGCGATGAAGGCATGGCGGGTGGCAGAGCTCGGCGAACCCCGGGACGTGCTCCGGCTCGAGGACGTCCCCGATCCGGTCGCCGGCCCGGGACAGGTGGTCGTGCGGGTGCTGGCCGTGCCGGCGAACTTCCCCGACGCGCTGATGTGTCGCGGTCTCTACCAGGTCCGGCCCGCGCTGCCGTTCACCCCGGGCGCGGAGCTGTGCGGCGAGGTGATGGCCGTCGGCGCCGGCGTCACCACCGTCGCGCCCGGCGATCGGGTGATCGGCGCCGCCACCATGCCGTACGGCGGATTCGCCGAGCTCGCGGTGCTGGAGGCGGCGATGACCTTCCCGGCGCCGGCGGCGCTCGACGACGCGGAGGCCGCCGCGCTGTTCATCGGCTATCAGACGGGCTGGTTCGCCCTGCACCGGCGTACGTCGCTGCAGCCCGGGGAGACCCTGCTCGTGCACGCGGCGGCGGGCGGGGTCGGCAGCGCCGCCGTCCAGCTCGGCAAGGCGGCCGGGGCCACGGTGATCGGCGTGGTCGGTGGTGAGGAGAAGGCCGAGGTCGCGCGCCGGCTCGGCGCCGACGTGGTGGTCGACCGGCACCGGGAGGACTTCGTGGCGGTCGTCAAGGAGCACACCGGCGGACGCGGCGCGGACGTGGTCTACGACCCCGTCGGTGGCGACACCTACGACCGCTCCACCAAGTGCATCGCCTTCGAGGGCCGGATCCTGGTGATCGGCTTCGCCGGCGGCCGGATCCAGGAGGCGGCGCTCAACCACGCCCTGATCAAGAACTACTCGATCATCGGCCTGCACTGGGGGCTGTACAACACCCAGGCCCCGGCTGTCGTCCGGGAGTGCCACGACGAGCTGACGGCCCTGGCCGCGCGAGGGCTGATCAGGCCGCTGGTCAGCGAACGGCTCGGGCTGGACCGCGTCGCCGACGGCGTCCAGCGACTCGCGGACGGCAGCACCGTCGGCCGGGTGGTGTTCGTCCCATGACCGGCGAGCCGACACCGCCCGGGCTCGACCTGGACCGGCTCGCCGGCTGGTGGCCCGACCACGTCGGTGCTCTGGCCGGTGACCTGCGGGCGTCCCTGATCGCCGGCGGGAAGTCGAACCTCACCTACGAGGTCGGCGACGGCACGCAGGTCTGGATCCTGCGTCGCCCGCCGCTGGGGCACGTGCTCGCGACCGCTCACGACATGGGCCGCGAGCACCGCGTGATGTCGGCGCTGAGCACGACGGCGGTGCCGGTGCCGCGGACCTTCGCGCTCTGCCAGGACACCGACGTCATCGGCGCTCCGTTCTACGTGATGGCGAAGGTGGTCGGCACGCCCTACCGCCGATCCGCGGAGCTGGCACCGCTGGGCGCGGACCGGGTACGCGGCATCTCCACCCGCCTGGTCGACACCCTCGCGACGCTGCACGCGGTGGATCCCGCTGACGTCGGGCTGGCCGACTTCGGCCGCGCCGAGGGCTTCCTGGCCCGGCAGGTGGCGCGGTGGAAGACCCAGCTCGACGCCTCCCACACCCGCGACCTGCCCGCCGCCGAGCGGCTGCACGCGCGGCTCGCCGCCAGCGTGCCACCGGAGTCCGCCCCCGGGATCGTGCACGGGGACTACCGGCTGGACAACGTGCTGGTGGACGAACGCGACGAGATCGTCGCCGTACTCGACTGGGAGATGGCGACCCTGGGCGACCCGCTCACCGACCTCGCCCTGATGCTGCTCTACCAGCGTCTCGGGGCGGACCTGGGCAGCCTGGTCTCCGACGTCGGCCACGCGCCCGGCTACCTCGGCGAGGCCGAGATCCTGCAGCGGTACGACGCCGGCAGCGGCCGCGACCTGAGCCGCTTCGGGTTCTACCTCGGCCTGGCCGCCTTCAAGCTCGCGGTGATCCTGGAGGGGATCCACTACCGCTACCTGCACGGCCAGACCGTCGGGCCCGGCTTCGAGCACATCGGCGAGGCGATCCATCCGCTGCTCGCCGCGGGGCTCGACGCCCTCGACCACGACTGAGACCACCGACCCCAGGAGCATCCGATGGACTTCGCCCACGACACCCGGACCGAGGAGCTGCGTGCCCAGCTGCTCGACTTCACGGCCCGCCGGATCGAGCCCGCGGAGGAGATCTTCGAGCAGCAGCTGGCCGCCCAGGACGATCCCTGGGCGTGGGACACGGTGCCCGCACTGGTCGAGCTGCGTGCCGAGGCGCGCAGCCGTGGCCTGTGGAACCTCTTCCTGCCGGGTGAGGCCGGCCCCGGCCTGACCAACCTCCAGTACGCGCCGCTGGCCGAGATCACCGGCCGGTGCGCGCTCGCCCCCGCCGTCTTCAACTGCGCCGCGCCCGACACCGGCAACATGGAGCTGCTCCACGACTTCGGCACCGAGGAGCAGAAGAAGCAGTGGCTCGAGCCGTTGCTGAGCGGTGAGATCCGCTCCGGCTTCGCGATGACCGAGCCCGACGTCGCCTCCTCCGACGCCACCAACATCGCCACCTCGATCACCCGCGACGGGGACGCCTACGTGGTCAGCGGCCGCAAGTGGTGGACCACCGGCGCGATGAACCCCAACGCGCGGATCCTGATCGTGATGGGCAAGACCGACCCGGAGGCCGAGCGGCACCGGCAGCAGTCGATGATCCTGGTCCCGCGCGAGAGCCCCGGCGTGCACGTCGTGCGCGGGATGGAGGTCTTCGGGTACGACGACCACGAGCACGGCGGTCACGCCGAGATCGTCTTCGACGAGGTGCGGGTGCCGGCGAGCAACCTGATCGGGACCGAGGGGATGGGCTTCGCCATCGCCCAGGCCCGGTTGGGACCCGGTCGGATCCACCACTGCATGCGCTCCATCGGGCTGGCCGAGAGGGCGATCGAGCTGATGTGCGCCCGGGTCGAGGAGCGGGTGGCGTTCGGACGGCCGCTGGCCGACCAGGGCGTCGTCCGGGAGTGGATCGCGGAGTCGCGGGTGCGTATCGAGCAGCTGCGGCTGCTGGTGCTCAAGACGGCCTGGCTGATGGACACCGTCGGCAACAAGGGCGCACACACCGAGATCCAGGCGATCAAGATCGCCACGCCGGCCACCGTGCAGTGGATCCTGGACAAGGCGATCCAGGCGCACGGCGCCGGCGGGCTCTCCCAGGACTTCCCGCTGGCGCGTGCCTACGCCGGGATCCGCACACTGCGATTCGCCGACGGGCCCGACGAGGTGCACCGCAACGCGCTCGCCAAGGCGGAGCTGCGCCGGCAGCAGGCCCGGCGTACGGCGGAGGCGGCGCGATGAGCGCGGCCGACCTGCGGGCACGGGTGGCGGCGTTCCTGGCCGAGCACCCGCCGGCCTCGACCGAGCGCGGGGCGTTCCTGCACGCCCGGTACGCCGCGGGCCTGGCCTGGGTCCACTTCCCCGAGGGGCACGGCGGACTCGGCCTGCCGCGCGGGCTGCAGCCGATGGTCGAGAGCCTCTTCGCCGCGGCCGGTGCGCCCGACAACAACCCGCGCGCCAACGGCATCGGACTGGGCATGGTCGCGCCGACGCTGCTCGGGTACGCCAGCGAGGAGCAGCGGCAGCGCTTCTTGGAGCCGCTGTGGTGCGGCGAGGAGATCTGGTGCCAGCTCTTCTCCGAGCCGGGGGCGGGCTCGGACCTGGCCGGGTTGGCCACCCGCGCCGTGCGAGACGGGGACGGGTGGGTGGTCAACGGGCAGAAGGTCTGGACCTCGGGCGCCCACAACGCGGACTACGCGATCCTGGTCGCGCGCACCGACCCGGAGGTGCCCAAGCATCGCGGCATCACCTACTTCCTGGTGGACATGAGCGACCCGGGCGTGGAGGTCAGGCCGCTGCGCCAGATCACCGGCGAGGCCGAGTTCAACGAGGTCTTCCTGACCGACGTACGCATCCCCGACGCGATGCGGGTCGGTGCGGTCGGTGACGGCTGGCGGGTCGCCAACGGGACGCTGAACAACGAGCGAGTGGCGATCGGCGGTCACGCGGCGCCCCGCGAGGCCGGCATGCTCGGCCTGGTCGCCGCGTCGTGGCGTGAGCACCCCGAGCAGCACACCGCCGAGCTGCACGACCGGATGATGAGGCTCTACGTCGAGGCCGAGGTCGCCCGATACACCGGTCAGCGGCTCCGCCAGCAGCTCGCCCTCGGGCAGCCCGGACCGGCCGGCGCGACCATGAAGCTGACCTTCGCCCGGCTCAACCAGCAGCTCTCCGGCCTCGACCTGGAGATCAGGGGCGCGGACGGGCTGCGGTACGAGAGCGAGCCGGGCTGGACCATGCGCCGGCCCGAGCAGGTCGACTTCACCGGCCGCGACGCGGTCTACCGCTACCTGCGTGCCAAGGGGAACTCGATCGAGGGCGGCACCTCGGAGATCCTGCGCAACATCGTCGCCGAGCGCGTGCTCGGCCTGCCTGCCGAGCCGCGCGTCGACAAGGACGTCGCCTGGAAGGACGTGCCCCGATGACCTCCGACCGCACCGTCTCCTCGGTGGTGTCCTACGACGAGCTCGAGCTGCTCGACAGTGACGACGACCGCGACCTGCGCTCGACCGTGGCCGGCTTCCTGGCCGACCGGTGCCCCGCCAGCGCGGTGGTGGCGCTCTACGACGACGACGGGGACGTGGTGGCGCCGCTGTGGCGTGGTCTGGCCGGCGAGCTGGGCCTGGCCGGCCTGCTCGTCCCCGAGGAGTACGGCGGTGCGGGCGCGGGGGCCCGTGAGGCGGCGATCGTGCTGGAGGAGCTCGGTCGGTCGGTGGCGCCGGTGCCCTACCTCACCAGCGCCGTCCTCGCCGCGACCGTGCTGGCCGCGGCGCCGGCCCTCACCGAGGAGGGCCGTGCGGTGCTCGCCGGCCTGGCCGAGGGCAGCCGGACCGCCGCCCTGGTGGTGCCGCTGACGACGGCCTTCGACGCGGACGTGCCCGTCCTCGATGCCGGCGCCGGTTCCGTCCGCAGCGTGGCCGGGGCGCTGGAGGCCGACACCCTGCTGGTACCGGTGAGGTCCGAGGACGGGATCGAGGTGCGGGCGCTACCGGCGAGCGACGCGCGCATCACGCCGGTGGTCTCGCTCGACATGAGCCGTCGGCTCGCCGACGTCACGATCGAGTCCGGCGCGGGTGCCGTCGTTGTCGCGGGCGAGGCCGCCGCCGCCGTACGCGCCGGGCTGCTCGCGGGCACGGTGCTGCTGGCCTCCGAACAGGTGGGCCTGGCCCAGTGGTGCCTGACCTCGACGGTGGGTTACCTCCGAGAACGCCGGCAGTTCGGCCGCGTCGTGGGCGGCTTCCAGGCGCTCAAGCACCGGCTCGCCGACCTCTACACCGCCGTCGAGGGAGCGTCTGCGACCGCTCGCTACGCGGCGGCGGCGCTCGCCGCCGACCCCGCTGCGGTCGAGGCCGAGATCGCGGCGCACACCGCCGCCGCGTGGTGCTCGGAGGTGGCGGTCCTCGCCGCCGAGGAGGCGGTCCAGCTGCACGGCGGCATCGGCATGACCTGGGAGCACCCGACCCACCTCTACCTCAAGCGGGCCAAGGCCGATCAGCTCGCGCTGGGGCTTCCGGGGCACCACCGGGCCCGGCTGGGGGAGCTGGTGGGGCTGACCGTCTAGCGCGGGGCCGGTCAGGCGGTCCGCCCCGGATGGGGCGGCCGGGAGGGTCCGGGCTGGGTCGTCCGGCGGGCCCGACGTACGAGCAGGCGGCCCGCGCCGAGGAGCACCGCCGCCGCGACGGCGAGGAGGACGATGTCCGCTGCCGCCGGCAGCACGCGCACGTGGGTGGGGTGCTCCCAGGGTGAGCTGAGCCCGAGCCGCGTCCCCGATGGTGGATCGAAGTCGCTCTGATCCTGGGTCAGCGCGGCGAACGGCGCCCCGAACCGCATCTCGTGGCCGCCGGTGCGGTCGTACGCGTCGGTGGTGTGCAGGGCCAGGACGACCGCGACGGCGATGCCGGCCAGGAGCGCGAGCGCAGCGACCCGGGCCACGGCTCGGCGATCGCGCCGGAGTGCCGCCGGCCGCTCGTCGGCTCGCTCGTCGGCTCGGTCGGCGGTCTGCATGTGTGAAGTCTGCCGCAGATGGGTCGGAGCGGCGGGTGAATGGTCGATCCGCCTGACAGACTGGCTCCCATGACCCAGCCCGGAGTGCTGAGCCCCGACGCCCGCGCGACGGCGCTGGCGGCGATGACCGGCGCGGCGGGCGAGCCCGAGCTCGACGTGCTGGTGGTCGGCGGAGGCGTGGTGGGTGCGGGCGTGGCGCTGGACGCGGTCACGCGCGGTCTCGCGACGGGTCTGCTGGAGCAACGGGATCTCGCTTCCGGCACCAGCAGCCGCAGCAGCAAGCTGATCCACGGCGGCCTGCGGTACCTGGAGATGATGGACTTCGCGCTCGTGCGCGAGGCGCTGCAGGAGCGCGGCCTGCTGCTCACCCGGCTGGCGCCGCACCTGGTGCAGCCGGTGCCGTTCCTCTACCCGCTGACCCATCCGGTCTGGGAGCGCGCGTACGTCGGCAGCGGGCTGGCCCTCTACGACGGGATGGCGCTGGCCGGCCGGGGCGGCATGGGTCTGCCGCGACACCGGCACCTGACCCGCAGGACCGTCAGCCGGATCGCCCCCGACTTCCGCACCGACACGATCACCGGCGCGATCCAGTACTACGACGCGCAGGTGGACGATGCCCGGCTGGTGATGACGATCGCCCGGACGGCGGCCCGCCACGGCGCCCACCTCGCCACCCGGATGCGGGTCACCGGCTTCCTGCGCGAGGGGGAGCGGGTGGTCGGCGTGACGGCCCGCGACCTGGAACGCGGCACCGAGCACCGCGTGCGGGCGAAGACGGTCGTCAATGCGGCAGGCGTGTGGACCGACGAGATCCAGGAGCTCGTCGGTGGCCGCGGCGCACTGCACGTGCAGGCGTCGAAGGGCATCCACCTGGTCGTCCCGCGCGACCGGATCCGCAGCGAGTCCGGCTTCATCGTCCGCACCGAGAAGTCGGTGCTCTTCGTCATCCCGTGGGGCCGACACTGGATCATCGGCACCACCGACACCCCGTGGACCTACGACCTCGCCCACCCGGCGGCCAGCCGCGCCGACATCGAGTACGTGCTCGACCACGTCAACGCCATCCTGCGCGAGCCGCTCGGCCACGAGGACGTCGAGGGGGTGTACGCCGGTCTGCGACCGCTGCTGTCCGGCGAGTCGGAGCCGACCTCGAAGATCTCCCGCGAGCACACCGTCGTCACGCCGGTGCCGGGGCTGGTGATGATCGCCGGCGGCAAGCTGACGACGTACCGGGTGATGGCCAAGGACGCGGTGGATGCGGCCGTGCACTCGCTGCGCACCACCACCGACCTCCACATCCAGGAGTCGATCACCGACAAGGTCCGCCTGCTGGGCGCCGACGGCTTCGAGATCCGTGCCAACCAGCGGGTGCTGCTGGCACGCCGCTCCGGCCTGCACGTGGCCCGCGTCGATCACCTCCTGCGCCGGTACGGCGGCCTCGTCGACGAGGTGCTGGACCTGATCGCCGACCGGCGACCGCTGGGCGCGCCGCTCGAGGGAGCCGAGGACTACCTCGCCGCCGAGGTCGTCTACGCGGTGACCCACGAGGGTGCCCGCCACCTCGACGACGTCCTCACCCGCCGGACCCGGATCTCGATCGAGACCTTCGACCGGGGCGTGTCGGCGGCCCCCGGCGTGGCGCGGCTGATGGCGGCCGAGCTCGGCTGGGACGACGCCGAGGCCGAGCGGCAGGTCGAGTGGTATCTCCACCGCGTCGCCGCCGAGCGGGCCAGCCAGACGATGCCGACGGATCTTGAAGCGGACAAGGCGCGACGCCGGGTCGACGACCTGGTCTGAGGCCCGAGTCGACCCGGACGGAGGCCCGAGTCGACCCCGAGCAGGTCAGGCCCAGGCGTGCTGCCAGATCTCCCAGGGCCCCGTACCGCGCCGGTGCAGGTCCTCGAGATAGGTGCGTTCCTTCAGCGTGTCCATCGGCGCCCAGAACCCGTCGTAGGGAACGGCACGCATCTGGCCGGCGTGGGCGGCCTTGACGCAGGCGTCCATGACCAGGTCGTCACCCTCGTCGAGGTAGTCGAAGATGCCCTGCCGCAGGACGAAGTAGCCGCCGTTGATCCGGTAGGGCATGTCGCCGGCGGGGATCAGGCCCGCGACCGCGCCGGAGGAGTCCATGTCGACGACGTGGAAGGAGTCCTGCGGGCGGACGGCGATGAACTGTCCGACCGCATCGGTGGCGGCCAGCTCCTCGACGAGCGAGTTGATCGGCGCGTCGGTGAGGACGTCGCCGTAGTTGGCCAGGAAGAACTCGTCGTCCTCGAGATAGGGCCGGACCCGGCGCAGTCGCTCCCCGATGGCGGTGTCCATGCCGGTGTCGACGAAGGTGATCGTCCACTCGCTGACGTCGGTGCCGATCAGGTCGACGTGCTGGCAGCCCTTGGTGAGGACGAAGTCGTTGGAGGCGGTCTCCTCGTAGTTGAGGAAGTACTCCTTGACGGCGCGGGCGCCGTACCCGAGGCAGAGGATGAACTCCGTGTGCCCGTAGTGCGCGTAGTAGCGCATGATGTGCCACAGCACCGGTCGGTCGCCGATCGACATCATCGGCTTGGGCAGCGACTGGTTGTCGGCACGCATGCGCATGCCCAGGCCGCCGCAGAACAGCACCACCTTCATCGAATCTCTCCTGCCTCGAAGACGTCCAGACGGGGCAGCGCGACAACGAGGCGCCCACCCCACTCGCTCACGTAGGCGAGCTGCTCACTGATCTCCCGGCGCAGGTTCCACGGCAGCACCAGGACGTAGTCGGGACGCGCCTCGGCGAGCGCCTCGACCGGCCGGATCGGGATGTGCGTCCCGGGCAGGAAGCGGCCGTGCTTGCCCGGGTTGCGGTCGACCGCGAAGGCCAGCAGGTCGGGCTTGACCCCGCAGTAGTTCAGCAGGGTGTTGCCCTTGCCCGGGGCGCCGTACGCCGCGACGAGCTTGCCCTCGCGGGAGGCCTCGATGAGGAACTCCACCAGGTTGTCGCGCACCTGGGAGACCTTGGCGGCGAACCCGGCGTGACCCTCCAGCGTGTGCAGCCCGGCGGCCGCCTCGTCGGCGAGGACACGGGCGACGGCCGGGCTCGGCGTCACGCCGCTCTCCGTGGGCATCGACCAGGTCCGCAGCGAGCCTCCGTGCGACTCCAACTCCTCCACGTCGACGACCGTCAGGCCCGCCGCCGCGAGCACCCGCTGGGTGGTCAACAGCGAGAGGTAGGAGAAGTGCTCGTGATAGATCGTGTCGAACTCGTTGCCCTCGATCAGCCGCAGCAGGTGCGGGATCTCGATCGTCACGGTGCCGCCGTCGGCGACGAGGGCGCGCAGGCCGCGGGCGAAGTCGACGATGTCCGGCACGTGCGCGAAGACGTTGTTGGCGACCACCAGGTCGGCGCGGCCGTGGATCTCGGCGACCTTCGAGCCGGTCTCCTCGCCGAGGAAGAGCACCTCGGTCGGCACGCCCCGCTCGACCGCCGCCTCGGCGACGTTGGCCGCCGGCTCGATGCCCAGCGAGCGGATGCCGCGGGCGACGGTGTGCTGCAGCAGGTAGCCGTCGTTGCTGGCCACCTCCACCACGAAGGAGTCGCCGGTGAGACCGAGTCGGGCGATGGCGTGCTCGACGTACCGCTCCGCGTGCCGGACCCACGAGTCGGAGAAGGAGGAGAAGTAGGCGTAGTCGCTGAAGATCGCCTCCCCGGACAGGTAGGCCGGCAGCTGGACCAGCAGGCACGTGGAGCAGATCCGCACGTGCAGCGGGTAGAAGGCTTCGGCCTGGTCCAGCTGGTCGGCCGCCACGAAGCTCTCGCAGGGCGGCGACATCCCCAGGTCCACGAACGTGGCGGTGAGCTCGCTCCCGCAGAGGCGACAGGTTGGCATCAGATACCCCCAATGAGTGAAATCCGTCGGCACGAGTCTTGGCAGCAGCGGGATCGGCGAAGGATCCGGAGCATCCGGTTTGCCCACATTTGGGGAGGGTCCCTTGTACGCCGAGACCACAGCGATCCCGGGCCTGGTCACGTTCACTCCCGAGCCGCACCACGACGCCCGCGGCTTCTTCAGCAGGACCTTCGACACCACGGTGGCCCGCAGCATCGGCGTAGATCCCGCGTCGTTCGTGCAGGACAGCCTCTCGCGGTCGGCACGCGGGGTCGTTCGTGGTCTCCACCTGCGGGTCGGTGCCGGGGAGGGCAAGCTGGTGCGCTGCTCCAGCGGGGCGATCTTCGACGTGGTCGTCGACCTGCGGCCGGCGTCGCCGGCGTACCGCAGCTGGCTCAGCTTCGAGCTGTCCGGGGAGTTGCAGAACAGCATCTTCGTGCCGCCCGGATGCGCGCACGGGTTCCAGGCGCTGACCGACCCCGCCGACACGTCGTACCGGATCGATCGGGCGCACGACCCCAGCGAGGACCTGACGATCGCGTACGACGATCCGGACCTCGCGATCCCGTGGCCGCTCCCGGTGACCATGATGTCGGACAACGATCGGGCCGCGCCGGTGTTGGCCGAGCTGGGGGAGCGGCTCGCGCTGGTGGCGGCGCGACTGCCGCACCGGCTCGGGGAAGCACCGGGATGAGCCGTCCGCCCGCCGTCGCGGTGGTGCTATGCTCTGGACTGCTCTTCGTGGCGTTGAGCGCCTTCGTGCACGTGCACAGCACCGATCGGGTCGACCTGTGGGCCTACCACCGGTTCTACCCCGGACAGCGCTGGGGACCGACCCAACGGGCCGCCGACGTGTTCGTGAACCTGCTCGAGCCGGTGGTGACCAGCGTGGTGTTCCTGGTGATCCGGATCCGGCGGCACTCCCGCCGCGCGCTGGCCGGGGGCCTGGCGCGGGTCGCGTTGGTGATCTTCGCGGTGGTCTTCCTGAAGTGGTTCTTCCACCGCCCCGACGTCCATGGCAGCGTCGCCCACCTGGGCGGCAGCTACCCGTCCGGGCACGTGCTGGCGCTGGTCGCCTACGGCGCCCCGTGGTGGCTGGTGCTGGTGCTGGCCGTGGCGCTGCTGGTCACGGGTACGCACTGGCTGACCGACGTGGTCGCGGGCGTGCTGGTGGGCCTGATGATCCGCGTCGGCGTACCTGCGCTGGGGCGGTATGTCGCCTGGGTGCGGGCCGGGCGTCGGGCGGGGTCTGACTATGACGACGCGGCGGTCTAAGAGGCGAACGTGACGCCTGCCTGACCGGTAGCTGACTGCTACGAGCGATCTCATAACAGGATGCCCGAGGTAGTGATCGCAAGATCCCGCGCGTGTGCCCCCGTGGCCTAGTGTTCGGACGTCTCCGTCATGCATTGCTCAGCGGAGGGTCGAGCATCGGCAGGTGACCTGCGGCGGTCTTTGTTTCCTGCGCACTCGGCGCTGCTGGCGAGAGTGAGGGTGAAAAAGCTTTAGGATGATTGGCGAAGACCACGAATAAGCGGAGGCTGGATTGAAATCGATGACTGTTCGTGCGTTCCGTTGCGTCCGACCATCGCCTCGTTTTGAAGGCCCGAGCGTTCAGCGTTGACAATCGTGCCGAAAGTAGCGCCGTCTAAAGATAACTCTGGCTGGATTGATCGCCTCAACGACATCATCATGAGAGTGGTCTTCTTCTCGGCCCTCCCTGTCGTGGTCTTCATCCTTTGGATGGAATGGGGCGAAAAGAACGGCCGCTTCACGTTGCCATTGGCGGCGGGATGGATCGCGGCCCTCACGGTCTCGTACGGGTTGACCGCATTTCAGGAACTACGGGTTGGCGCGAGAGACAGCGCCTTGGCTCGCGGGGCCATTCTGGCACTGCTGTTGGCGATGTGGGTCGTATTCTTTCTCTTTGCTTGAGCAATCCTGCGGCCGGCCGAGGGGCAGTCATGCATAGGTACAGGACCTTCAAGTTGAGGCTGCGGATCGGATTCACGTCGGGCTGGTTTCTATTTGGCGTCTTCGCGCCATAATTGCGGAAATCCAGCAGCACTAGTGCGATTGGGGTCACGAAGCTTGGGAAAGATTCGGTGCCGATGGTGCAGGGATTTGGCTCATCTTCCGGGTCTGCGCTGCGATCCTGACGCGCGGCGCAGTCCGGAGGTTCGGTGTGACCGCGCGTCCGGGCACGACCGCCACCGCGACGCCTAGCGTGGTGTTCGCGGGCTCGCCAGCCTCCCCGATAGGCGAGGAGCGCTACGAGCGTGGATCAGCCGACCGGTGTCCGGTGCTTCGTGGTGCACACGGCCAGCTCGACGCGGGAGTGGATGCCGAGCTTGGAGGATGCTCTGCAGGTCGTACGTGCACCTGAAGGACGCCGGCTTGCGGGTCCGCGACGCCGGCTTCGCCGACCGTCCGGGCATGCAGGGCTCCGATTTCCTTCCTCGCCGTGAGCACCCGCCGGGACAGCAACCCCCGGCGGGCACCCCGCAAGACACGAGGCCTACGACGCGGCGGAGACAGCGTCCTGGGCAGCCTCACTCATCGGCTCGCCCGTCACCTCCGCCAACGGCCGTCGATCACCCAGATCCCGCCGCGGGAACGCCTTCGACGTACCTCCGCGCACGATCGAGTACGGCGGCACGCTCCGCGTGACGACCGCGCCAGCGCCGATGACGCTGCAGCGGCCGATCCGTACCCCCGAGGTGACGATGACGTTGGCTCCGAGCCAGCAGTTGTCCTCGATCACCGTCGGTCCGCGGGTGGAGAAGCCCTGGTCCTCGACAGGGGTGTCGGGGTCGGCGAAGACATGGTTGACGTCGGTGATGTAGGAGCCCTGACCGACCAGGACGTGGTCGCCGATGACGACGAGGTGACCCGCGCCGATGGTGACGTTGCGGTTGAACTCCGCTCCGGCGCCGATCAGGATGCGCGCACCCTCGTTGCCGCGGATGGTCATCGAGGACTCCAGGTAGCTGCGCGGGCCGATCTGGAGCCGACCCTCCTGCAGCATCTGCAGGAGATTGCCCTGCAACGGGTGGCGGTAGTGCACGCCGCGGCGCAGGAGTGCGACGCCCAGCCTCCAGCGCCGCCAGAACAGCTGGTCCTTGTTGCGCAGCCGCTGGTGTCCCAACCAGCGCAGCGTCGAGCGGTCGGGCCACGCCGGCTCGCGCAGCGTGACGATGTCGTCGTACCCCCAGGTGTCGAGCTCTGCTCGCGACATGACTTCACTTCCCTCGTTCGGAGGAGTGGTGGAGCACGCTCCACAGCTCCCGGTACTGGGCGCGCAGCTGCTCCCGCATGCGCGTCGTGGTCTCCTCGGACGGCCGGTCCGCGGCCCTCGCCCGCTCGACCTGGGCGATGAGCAGCTCCGGGTCGATCTGGTCGATGGGTTGGCGCAGCGGCGGCAGGCCGTACGTCGACTGCAGCTCTGCGCTCTTGGGCGCATAGCCGAGCGTCACCACGGGGCGGCCGACGGCGAGTGCGGCGACGAGGGTGTGGAAGCGGCTGGCCACCACCACCTCCGCGCGCTCCAGCTCGGCGGCCACCGCCGGCAGGGTGTCGGCGGGGCTGACGCGGATCTCGCCCTCGACACGGGCGGCCCGCGCGCTGCCCCCGGTACGGGCCTTGCGGGCGACCGCCTCGGCGACCGGACGGTCGGCGAGGTCGCCGACCACCAGGGTCACGCTCTCGCCCCGCTCGGCGAGCAGCCGGACGGCACGCGCGACCGAGGTGGTGTAGCGGGCCAGGGCGCGGGCGCCGTTGCCCTGGCCCCCGCCGTAGTAGGCCATCACCCCGACCGCCACCTCCTCGGGCTCCTGCTCGATCCCGGTCGGGGCGAGCCGGCCGAAGACCAGGTCGGGCGCGATCGCCACCTCCCGGTGGACACCGTCGGCGGCCACCGCCTCCCGCGAGCCCTCGTCGCGGACCGAGACCCACGTGGCCAGCCGCAGCGTCCAGCGGTGCAGCAACCGGGTCGCCCGGTCCTGGCCCGGCTGCACGCCGACGCTGACCAGCGTGAACCGGCGCCCGCGCAGGCGGCAGCACAGCGCCACCACGAACAGCCAGTAGGGCAACCCCCACGGGCGCAGCCCGAGCCCTGTCTCCAGCACCCCCGACCCCGGGACGACGACGGCGTCGCTGCGGCCCACCAGGTGCCACAGTCGCGGTACGTCGGCCAGCCGGCTCAGCGCCTTGAGCACCCCGACGAGGGGGCCGCCTCCGGCGAGGTCGCGACGATAGGTCATCAGCCGCCTGGCCGGCAGCCCGTGGTCGCGCTCGACGGCGGCCGGGTCGACCGCCAGCACCGACAGCTCGGCATCCGGATGCTCGGCGCGCACCCAGTCGGCGAAGGCGGACAGGGAGGCCTCGTTGCCGAGGTTGCCGATGCCGTAGAAGCCCAGCGCCGCCACCCGCAGCGGAGGCGGCGGCTCCTCCTCGTGCCGGTCGAGGACCGCCGGGTCGGTGGTCGCCATGATCCGGCCCGATCGGCCCGGCATGGTGCGACTGAGGAGCCAGCCCGACAGCGCGCCCAGGCACGCCATCCGCTGACGCAGGGAGAGGGGAGCGCGGCAGATGTGGACCACGTAGGCGAGCACGTACTCGACCAGCAACCGTGGCAGCGGGTGTCGCAGCCGGTCAGCGCGGCGCGGGTCGAGGCCGGCGCAGCGCGCCCGCAACCCGGGCGCCCGCTCACCGCGGTCGGGGTGGTCACGGCGGAAGTAGAGCACCTCCGGCACGTGGTGGAAGCGGCCGCGCAGTGCCAACGCGGCGACATAGACCCGGTCGGCGTTGTGGTAGCTGCCCAGCGGACCGACCCGGCGGAACAGGTCGGTGCGGGCCACGCCGTAGAAGTCGTTCCCGCCGCTGACGTGCAGCAGGCTGCGCAGCCGTTCGGCGGGGTCGGGGGAGTCGGTGTCCAGCAGGTACGGCGCGGGCGCGATCACCTCGTCGTCCGCGTCGACGAAGGCGCTCTGCGCGTGGGCCAGCGCCAGCTCGGGGTCGGCCTCCAGGGCGGCGAGGCACCGCTCGAACAGGGTCGGCGCGTACAGGTCGTCGTCACTGGCCCAGGCGAAGTAGCGGCCGGTGGCCAACGCGCGCACGGCGTTGTGGTTCCCGGCCGCGCCCAGGTCGCGGGTCTGCCGCACGTAGCGCACCCGCGGGTCGAGCGCTACGTACTTGGCCGCGATCTCGGGGGTCGCGTCGGTCGAGGCGTTGTCGCTGATGATGATCTCGAGGTCGGTCAGGGTCTGGGCGAGCAGCCCGTCCAGGGCGCGGGCGAGGAACCTCTCGCCGTTGCGCACGGGCAGACCGACGGTGAGCAGGGGTGCCATCACACGACCTCCAGGGGGCGAGGGGACTTCGGGGCGGGGGTGTAGTCGGCGATGGCGCGGCGCAGCTGGATCCACCACACCAGGACGCCGATCCCGGCGCCGATCGCCCACCCCCACGCGGAGCCGACGGCGCCGCCGAGGAAGGCGCCGGCGCCGCCGCCGACGACGTACAGGGACGAGGAGGTGAGCTGCGCGAGCAGGCTGCGCGGCGCCGCACCGAGCGCGCGTACGCCGGAGGTCGCCCCCGAGGAGAGGCAGCCCAGCATCACCCCGATGGTGGAGGGCAGCACCACCGGATAGGCGCCGTGCCAGACGTCGTCGAGGAGCAGCTGGCCCACGCCGAGGGGCAGGATGACCAGCATCAGCGCACCCCAGGCCGCCGCCACAGCGGCCTGGACGCCGCCCAGCAGCAGGCAGAAGCGCTGGAAGTGCCGCGGCGATGACTCCAGCACCTGCGACGCCTCGGGCACGGCGACCTGGGCGATGCCCATCAGGACCACCAGGAACGGTCCCATCAGGATCTCCGCCGCCCGCAGCGAGCCGGCCGCGGCCAGGCCGGCCGCCGCGCCGACGGCGACGATGCGCAGCTGCCGGGAGAGACCGACGGCCAGGTTCTCCAGCAGGTAGCGGCTGCCGAGGTGACGATGCTCGCGCAACCAGCCCGGCACCTGGTCGACCATCGGCCGCACGCCGGTGAGGAAGACGCCGCAGACCGCCGAGACGGTGGCGGTGCCACCGAAGATCAGCAGGCACGCAGCGATGCCGTCGTGGCCGGTGAGCACCGCCGCGACGAGGGCGGCGATGGCGAGGACCGTCCAGATCAGGTCGAGCAGCAGGGCACCCTGGCCCCGGCCGTCGGCGAAGAAGGCGAACCGCCAGCTGTCCTGGACCATCAGCCCCGGGAGGCCGAAGCCGAGCGCGACGAACGCCGTACCGACGTGCCCGGGCAGCAGGATCCCCGCGACGATGGAGAGGGCGCCGGCCACGCACCCGACGACCAGCGCTGTACCGGCCGCGCTCGCGACGGCGCGCCGCCAGATCGGCTCGGCGGCGCCGCTGTAGCGCACGACCAGCGGGTCGGTGGCCAGCCCGCGGGAGGCGTTGAGCACGACGGCGTAGGAGACGAAGGCGATGCTGAACGCGCCGAAGCCGTGTACGCCCAGCGCGTGGGCGCAGACCAGGCTGACCAGGACGTTGCTGAGGCTGGAGACGCTCTGGTCGGCCACACCCCAGCCGAGCCGGCGGACGATCTGGTGGACGTTCATCGGGATGCTCCTTGGACTCCCGAGACGGTTCGGAGGGCTGTCGGGACGACGGGATGGGCGATGGCGAACTCGAAGATCGCCACCAGCCGCTCCAGCGCCGCCTGCGGAGTGAACCGGGCCCGATAGGTGCTCCGGGCGGCGCGGCCGATCAGGAGGTGCCGGGACACGTCGGCCTCGATGGCGGCGAGCGCGGCGGCCAGTGCGGGGGCCGAGCCGTGCTCGAACAGCACCCCGTCGACGCCGTCGGTGACCAGCTCGGGGAAGGAGCCGTGTGCGGCCAGGATCGGCACGGTCCCCGCCGCCATCGCCTCCACGGCGGTGAGTCCGAACGCCTCCTCCCACGCCGAGGGCACCACCGCTGCCAGCGAGGAGGCCAGGACGCCGCGGGTGTCGTCGCGGCTCAGCGCGCCGACCACGTCGACCTCGGGCCTGCTCGCAGCCCACGCGCGCACCTCCGCGCCGAGCGGGCCGTCGCCGACGATGATCAGCCGCATGGGGGAGGCAGGCGCCGCCGCGCGGAACGCCTCCCAGCCGGCGAGCAACAGCGCGATGCCCTTGGCCGCGTCGAGCCGACCGGCGTACGCCACCCGGTGCTCGCGCAGGTGACCCGGCGCGGGGGCGGGGACGCCGTGGTGGCTGACGAAGACCCGGTCCTCGGGCAGCCGCAGCCCGGCGAGCAGCCGGTGCTGGGACTGCGAGACGAAGTGGTAGGCCGAGACCAGCGTGCGCCAGCGCTCGCGGTGTGCGGCCAGGCCGGCGACCACGGGCAGGGCCGCTGCCCGCGACCCGCGGTAGCAGCCGTGCGCCACCGCCGGGGCGAGCTCGCCGCCGGCGCAGCGGTGGCACGGTGCGCCGTCGCGGAAGAAGTCCCCGCTGGCGCACAGCAGCTTGTAGTTGTGCAGGGTGGCGACCACGGGCACCCCTGCATCGCGGGCGGCGTCGAGCACCGCCGGACTCAGCATCGGGAAGGTGTTGTGCACGTGCAGGACGTCAGGTCGCTCGTGGCGGAGCAGGGCGGTGAGGCTGCGCCGTACGGCGGGGTTCCAGATCGACTGCGCCGGCACGGCCGCGCGTCGGGGGAACGGCAGGTCGGCGATGGTGTCGCTGGCCCGCTCGAAGGCGATCACCTCGTGGCCGGCGGAACGCAGCAGCATCGCCTCCTCGTCGACGACGGCGTTCTCCCCGCTCGGGGCGGCCGAGCGGTAGCGGGAGTGCGCGATCACGACCTTCATCGCTCCACCCCGTGGGCCTCGGGCGCGAGCAGGGCGGCGGCGACGGCCAGGTCGAGGATGTACGGCGAGGGGTTGCCCAGCCCGGTCTCGGTCACCGAGGCGATCGCGCAGTAGACCAGCAGGAACAGCCCGATCGCGCGTCGCGGGCCGCGCACGTGCGTGATCGCCAGCAGCAGCAGCGCCACCAGGATCGCCGCCTCGACGGCGATGCCGAACCAGCCCTCGTCGAGGTAGGTCGCCACCCAGTTGCTGTCGATCGGAAGGCCGTTGAACGACAGGTTGGACATGCCGTTGCCGAACATCTCGTGGATCGGCGTGCGATGCACGGCGAAGACCTGCGACCACACCTTCGTCCTGCCGGTGAACTTGCCGGCGTCCTGCGCGGACTGGCCGCGCAGCAGCCAGTCGGTGATCTGGCTGGCGAAGACGGTCGCTGCCAGCACCGCGAGGATCGCCCCGAGCGCCGAGGTGCGGCGGACCCGGGCGTGGCCGAGGAAGAGGCTGGCCCCCGCGACGGCCATCCCGACCACGCCGGCCAGCAGGGCCGTGCGGGTGTGGGTGGCGAGCAGGATCGGGGTGACCAGGACGACCGTCGCGATCGTGAGCCGGCCGCTGACCACGCGGCACAGCCAGAGGATGACCGTGACGCAGAGCAGCACGGCGGCGTAGTGGGCGACCTGAGTGGCCGGGATCGGCCACAGCACCCCGGCGAGCCGGCCGTCGAAGGAGAAGGCCAGGCCCGGCGAGAGCAGCGCGCCCACCACCACCGTGCCGAGCACCGCCCGCAGGCAGATCAGGTGGCAGCGCAGCAGCAGCATGTCGCGCCGGCCGAACCACGGGCTGAGCACCCACAGCACCGTGGCGAAACCGAGCAGGCGGCAGGCCCGGAACACCGAGCTGAGCAGGTACTGGTTGTGGAAGGAGACCATCACCGCGACGAGGGCGAGCATCGTCAGCAGCACCAGGAACAGGTGCGGGCGGATCACCCGGCGCCGGTTGGCGAGCAGCGCCAGTCCCAGGGCGAGCCCGAGCGCGCCCTGGGTGATCAGTTGGCCGACGATGCGGGGGATGGGGAAGACGGTCGCGTTGCCTGCGAACGCCAGGACGTTGACGAACACCGCCGCCCAGGCCGCGAGCACCATGGCCGGCACGGCACGCTCGTCCACCTCGCGCCGGGGCCGGGCCGCGATCGAGTACGGCGCCAGCGCGGCCGCACCCACCGGGAACGCGACCCGGGGCGCCGCCGGCCGGGCGGTAGCGGTGCGGGCGCTCGCGGCGTGGGCGCCCTGCTGGGCGTCCGCGGGGGCCGCGTGGCTCGGATCGGGCTGGACCGTCATGCGCCCGCTCGCCATGCCTGGAGGGAGGTGCTGGTCTGCGGTCGGCCGAAGCTCTCGTCGGTGCGGTCGGTGCCGACCAGCACCGCGAAGACCAGCTCGATGCCGGCCGAGCGCAACAGGTCCGCGGCGGTGCGCAGCTGCTCCGCGCTGGAGCGGCCGGCCGCGACCACCATGACCACCCGGTCGGCGCGCTCGGCGAGCTGCTCGGCCCCGGCGTCGAAGTCCAGCGGGTGCACGTCGAGCCCGACCAGGTCGGCCAGCGCTGTGGCCTCGCGCAGCCCGGCGCGGCCCGGTGTGACGAGGACCAGGGGCCGGCGCTCGGTGTCGGCGGCCTCGATGCCGCGCAGCAGCACCTCCTGGCCCCGGGCGGCGGCTGTCGCGCCGTGCAGGAGACCGGGGCGGATCCTGCGGGCGGCGTACCGGACCGGGGCGCCGATGGCGAGTGCCACCTCCTCGCGCCGGCGCAGCCGGTTGGAGGTGAGAGCGCCGAAGAGGACGATCGCGGTGCCGATCGCCAACCCGCCGACCAGCCCGGTCAGGCCGAGCAGGACGGCGCGCCGGATCGTCGAGGAGCCGACCACCGCGGCCGGGTCGAGCACGTGGCTCGCCTTCGTCACCGAGTCGGCGGCCAGCGCGGTGGCGTCGACCTGCTGCTGCAGCGAGATCACCTGGGCGCTGAGTTGCGAGCGCCGGGAGAGCACGTCGCCGGCCTCGGCCTGCTGGTTGGTGTTGCCGTTGCTGAGCGCGTCGTACTGCGAGGTGAGCTCGTTGATCTGCTGCTGGGCGGCGGTGATCTGGTCCTGGTAGCCGCTGACCTGGGCGTCGGCCTGGGCGTTGAGCTGGGCCGCGCGGTAGGTGAGGTAGGTCGAGGCCAGCTCCCGGACCCCGCGCAGGGCCAGGTCGGTGGTGCCGGCGGAGACCGTCAGGGTCATCACGGTCGAGGTGGTGGCGACGGCGGTGGTGCGGTCCTGGAGCACCGCCGGTGCCGAGTGCAGGCCCAGCGCCTTGATCGTGCGCTCCGCGACGGTGCGGGTGCGCAGGATGCTGAGGTCGGTCTGCATCGCCGAGGCCGGGTCGGTCCCGGCGGGGTGCGACAGGTAGAGCGTGGCGGTCGCCGAGACCTCCGGCGGCACGGCGATGGCGTGGCCGGCGCCCAGCACCAACCCGACGACGCCGAGCGTCACCCAGGTCTTCCAGCGCCGCCGCATCGCGGCCCACAGGTAGCTGATGCTGGCGACCATCGTCGGCGGTACGCCGGCGACCTCCTCGGGCTGCGGCTCGCTGATCAGCCAGCGCTCGGCGGTCATCGCAGCGCTCCGGTCAGGCGGCTCGGCAGGGAGAGGTGCGCCGGGCGTTGCCGCTGCGGCAGCCTGCCGGTGGTGTGGTCCAGATCGTCGGGATTCGCGACGACCATGCCGTCGATCCTCAGACCCGCGTCGTCCAGCGTCACCGCCGCCCGGGCCAGCTCCTCGGCGGTCACCGTGCCGGCGGAGACGGCGACCAGCGTCCGGCCGCGCAGCGGCACCGAGGCGAGCTCGGGCTTGCGTCGGTCGAGCACGACCACCGTGATGGTCAGGGTGGTGCGGGGGTCCTCGGTGGCCGAGGTGCTGACCACCAGGCCCGGTCGCAGCTCCTCCTCCTCGCCCTGGTGGACGCTGGCCCACAGGGCGGCGGCGCTGTCGTGGCGCTGGCCGAGCACCAGCCGCACCAGCATGCCGGTGGAGGCGGCGTACGACGCCAGCTGCGGGCCGATCGCGAGGGCGTCCTGGTCGCCGCTGAGGCTCACCAGCGTCAGCCGTCGGTCGGCCTGGTGGAGCACCTGTCGCAGCGCCCAGGCGTCGGCGGTGCCCGGATCGTAGTCGGTCAACAGGTCGGTCCAGCGGGCGACGGTCCGCGGTGGCCTGGACCCGAGGGAGGCGACCACGGTGCTGCCCAGCGCGTCGGCGATCTGGTCGCGGTAGCGCAGCCGGCGGTCACGCCGGGCGAAGAGGGTCAGCCCCAGGGTGGCGATGAGGAGCGCGAGTCCGGCGCCCACGGCGCCGTACTGCAGGGAGCGGTGCAGCACCCCGGGCCGTGCCCCCGTCGCTGCGGGCTCGATGATGCTCGCGGTGGAGGGTGCGATCCCGGCCGCTGCGGTCTGTGCCTGCTGCTTGACCTGGTCGCGCTGCAGCACGAGGTCGGCCTGCTGTGCGGTCAGCTGCGCCAGGGCTGTCGAGTCGGCTCGGCCGGCCGCGCTGGTCGGACCCTCGGTGTCGCGCCGCTTGGTGGTGCTGGTGATCTGGCCGGCCAGGGAGGCCAGGCTGCCGTTGAGCTCGGAGAGCCGCTGGTCGAAGTCGCGCTGCTGGGCCGAGATCCCGGCGCTGGAGGCCTGCTTGACGTAGTCGACCTCCGAGGCGGCGGCAGCCTGGGCGAGCCGCCGGGCGAAGGCGGGCGAGGCGGCGGTGGCGCTGAACGAGACGACCGTCGAGCTGGGCGCGCTCGCGGAGACGTGCGCGGCCATCTGGCCCGCGGTGAGCCGCGGCCGCAGCATCCGGCCGGCCGGGCCGAGCACGGCGGCGCTGCCGGCGACCCGCTGCTCGGTACCGGGATCGCGCGGCGTCTGGTCGGCGGAGGCCTGCTCGGGCAGCAGCACCATGCTGGAGCTGGCGTAGAGCGGTGGTCTGGCCGCGGTGTAGGCGACACCGGCGGCCAGGCCGAGCACGGTGGCACCGATCAGCACGGCGCGATGCCGGCGCAGCACGGCCAGGCCGCTGCGGATGTCGAGCGCTTGTTCCCCCATGGTTGAGCTCTCCCTGCTTTCCAGTGCTCTCGGTCGTTCTGGTCCATCCCGGGTTGGTCCGGTTGGTCTCGGTGGGTCTCAGTTGGTCTCGGTGGGTCTCAGTTGGTCTCGGTGGTCCGTGGGATCGGACGGGGAGCGATCTGCGGTCGCGCGACGGGCCCCTCCGCCACGGGGCGGGTGCCGTGGAAGTGCAGGCTGGAGCACAGCTCCACGTTGCCGCCGGGTGCCGGCGCGAGCGTGCCCTCGCCGAGCAGGGTGGTGGCCGTCACCCGCTCACCGAAGCGGGGCGAGTACCAACCCAGGATCGGGTCCGTCTCGCCGGTGTGGCTGGTCCAGGTCAGGCCCGTGGGGAGCGTGAACGTCGCCGTCCGCAGCCGTCCGTCACGGCCGGCCCAGCTCAGCCGGGCCACGGCACCCTCGAGCCGGGCGCTGACGGCCGGACCGAGGTGGAAGGCCATCCGGATCGGGCGGCGGCAGCGCTCGGCCGCCGTCAGCACGTCGACGATGGCCAGCCGGCGTGCCTTGACGTCGAGGGAGACCACCCGGTCGTGACGTACGCCGAGACGCTCGTAGCCGTCGTGGTGGCCCACCCAGGTCTGGGACTCCCCGCCGATGCCGACCGCGTCGATGGCAGCCGTGGCACTACGGGTCCAGAGGAACGGACCGCCGGAGACCGACTGGTCGAGGCCGTCCAGCTCGATGGTGTTGTGGCCCAACGTCGAGCGGAAGTAGCGTCGCCACGGCGCGGAGCCGTGGTAGCAGTAGGTGCCGGGATCGGCCAGGATGTCGACGCCGTCGTGGCGCACCTCCACCGACAGCGCGTCGGCATGGGCGTGTGCGGCGATGCCCGGCAGGCCGTGCGGGCCGGCGTCGCAGCGGCACCAGATCTCCTCCGGTGCGTCCGGGTCGGTGAGCAGTGCGGCCGGGGCGGATCCGGCGCTGCGCAGCACCGTCATCCCGGCGTCGAGGAAGCTCTGCGGCCGGGCGTCCGCGCGGTCCGCGGCGGTCCGGCGGCCGGGCGCCATCGCGGCGAGCAGGACCGCACCGACGCTCGGCACGGGCGGCTCCCACCAGGCGGTGGCACCGGTCAGCGCCGCTCCCGCCGCCAGCAGCTGGGCCCAGGAGCTGCCCAGCTCGGGGTCGTCGAGCAGCAGCCCGCGGCCCTCGTCGCCGTCGCCCTGCCGAGGCGGTCGGCCGGTCACGTCCGCGACGGCCGCCGCGGCGTCGACACAGCCGGCCAGCAGCCGCCAGGTCTCCTCCGGCAGCGGCACGCCGGAGGCGTCCGCCTCGACCGCCGCCACCAGGCCCAGCTCGGTCACGAAGCGGTGGTAGTCCGAAGCCTGCTCGCGGTTGAGCCCGCTGTCGAAGGTGTTCTCGATCAGCGTGCGCCGGAGCATGTCGGCCGCGTAGCCCCGCCACCCCGCGCTCTGGGGGAACCAGGGGAAGGCGCACGAGGCCACGAGCAGGCCGGCCGCCTCGGCGACGGCGTGGTTGTTGGACGATGTGCCGCGGCTGGGGAAGGCCGCCAGGTAGCGCTGGTGCCACCACAGCTGGCCGGCACCCTCGGCGTACAGGGCCTCGACGCCGGGCCAGTCGGCCAGCAGCCGCCTGATCCAGGTCCAGCTGATCAGCCGGATGCCCAGCTCGATCCCACTGGTCCAGTGCACGCCGCGCATCGGCTCGTTGGCAGCCCACCACGAGCGCAGGCCGGCGGCTGTGCAGGCGGCGTAGATCTCCTCGCCGGTGAGCCAGTACGCCGCGGCGAGCACCGTCAGGTGGTGGTGCCGGGAGAGCTCCCAGACCTGCTTGACGTTGCCGGTGGCCTGCTCGTCGCGGTGGTCGATCCGGGGTGCCCGGCGCCTGTCGGGGGCGCGCACGCCGGTGATCGGGTCCAGGAACCAGTCCGGATCGCAGACGTCGGCCCGCTCGACGCCGAGGACGACCCAGCGGCCCGACAGGACCCGGTCGGCCGCGGCGATCAGTGCGGCGGCGGCCATGGGGTCGACCGCCTCGCGGGTGCCGGCCGGCAGCGCTGCGGGTCCCGGCCGATCGGCGAGCGTACGCCGCGGCATGCCCAGCGGCGATGCGCCGACCCGGCCCCATGCGGCCTGGCGGCACCGGTCGCCGACCCGGGCGGCGATCTCCTCGCCGGACATCTGCCGCAGCCGGCGGACCTTCCAGCCCAGCGTGGCCGCCCCGCCGCTCACAGGAGCACCTGCTCGCGGGTCGAGAGGCTGGTGGCGACGGCGATCGTGGCGCGGGTGGTGGCCACCAGCGACTCCAGCGGGATGGGCATCGGCGCGTCGTCGCGGACGGCGGCGGCGAAGGCCGCCAGCTCGGCGCGCTGGCCCTTGTCCTGGCCCAGCCGGGAGCGTCGCGCGACCTTGCCACGAGGCGTCCACAGGGTGGTGCCGGCGAAGTTGTCGAGTCGGGCGTTGCGGCCGGCCCCGGAGACGTCGAGCAGCTCCTTGGGCGCTCGCGGCGTGCCGCCGGTGGTGTAGGCGAGCGAGGCGAGCGAGCCGTCGGCGTAGGTGATGGTCGCCTGCACGTCCTGGTCGTGCCCGACCGCGTGCACCCGGGTCGGCAGGGCGCCGGTCCACAGGGCGAGGACGTCGAGGAAGTGGCCGCCCTCGCCGACGAACCGGCTGCCCTCCCTGCCCGCGTCGCGGTACCAGCTGTCGGCCGCCAGCGGACCGGCGTTGACCAGGTAGCGCAGCGAGAGCGGACCGTGCTCGCCGAAGCGCTCGCGCAGCTCGACCATGAGCGGCGCGAACCGTCGGTTGAAGCCGACCATCAGCCGGTCGTTCCCGGTGCGGGCGACGGTGGCCACGATCTCCTCGAGCTGGTGCTCGTCGAGGGCGAGGGGCTTCTCCACGAAGACCGCCTTGCCGGCCTCCAGCGCGCGGCAGACGAGCCGGGCGTGGGAGTGGTGCCGGGTGGCGATGAGGACGGCGTCCAAGCTCTCGTCGGCGAGCACCTCCTCGGCCTCGGTGACGGCCCGCTCGAAGCCGAACCTCTCCCGAGCGCTCGCCGCTGTCAGCGACCGGGTGGTCGCGACCGTGCCGAGCGCGACCGCCGGGTCGGCGGCCAGGTGGGGCAGGAGCATGGAGCCGGCGTAGGCGCCGGCGCCGATGACACCGAGCCGGACCGGCCCTCCCGGACGGCCAGCGTGTGGGGGACGCCGTACGGGTGGGCCGGCCGGGACCGTGGGAGCGGCCGTCTCGGGGCGCGCCGCCGGCAGTGTCTCGGTGGCCGGGGCGACCGGTGCGGTCGCCGGCGGGTAGGAGAAGAGGTGGCCCACGCCGGTCAGCTCGCCGGTGCGTAGTGCCTCATAGACCTCGGCCGCACCGGAGATCGGGTGGATGCCGTCGACCAGCGGGGTGAGATCGAGCGACTCGGCGGCGATCAGGTCCAGGAAGCACTCGATGTTGCGACGCTCTGTCCAGCGCACGTAGCCGGCCGGGTAGTCGATCCCGTCGAGCTCGTAGCGGTCGTCGTAGCGACCGGGGCCGTAGGAGCGGGAGAACCGGACCTCCAGCTCCTTCTCGTAGCACTCGTTCCAGGGCAGGTCGAGGCGGGTCTTGCCGACATCGACGAGCCGGCCGCGGTCGCGGGCGAGGTCGACGGCCAGCCGCAGCGGGTCGTTGCTGTGGCCACCGGCGGCCAGGAAGATCACGTCGGCGCCGTGTGGGCCGGCGATGCCCGCGGCCTCGTCCGGTCCAGCGGTGGCACGTGCCCCTGCTTTCTCGGCCAGTCGGCACCGCTCGGGCACCGGGTCGACTCCCAGGACGCGTACGCCGGAGGCCACCAGCAGCCGCACCATCAGCTGCCCGACCAGCCCGAGGCCGATCACGCACGCCGTCTCGCCGAGCGCCATCTCGCCGCGCCGGACACCCTGCATCGCGATCGCCCCGACGGTGGCGAAGGCCGCGTGCTCGGGAGCCACACCGTGCGGAACCGCCACGGCCAGGTTGACCGGCACCCAGTTGACCTCGGCGTGCAGCGCGAACTCGTTGCCGGCGCACGCCACCACGTCGCCGACGGCGAACTCCTCGGCGCCCTCGCCGACCGCCACCACGACGCCGGCCAGCGAGTAGCCCAGCGGTGTCCAGCGGTCGAGCTGCCCCATCACCTTGCGGTACGCCGCGGTCGGGCCCTGTTGTGCTGCCGAGGTCAGCACCTTGCGGACCTGGTCGGGGCGCGCCTTGGCCTTGCCGACCAGCGAGAGACGCGCCTCGCCGACCTTCATCAGCTCGGTGCCGGTGGAGATCAGGGAGTGCACGGAGCGGACCAGGATGCCGCCGGGGCGGCAGGACGGCTCGGGCACCTCGAGGACGGCGAGGTCCCCGGACTTGTAGTTCTGTGCGACCTGCTTCATGCCGCCACCCCCTGGGATCGGACCTCACGCAGCCACAGCTCGAGCGTCAGCAGCTGCCACACCTGGAGCGCCAGGTCGCGACGACCGGCGCGTTGATCGTCGATGAGCCGCTGCAGCGGCTCGCGGCGCAAGAACCCGCCGGTGACGAGCTCGCCACGCAGCAGGGTGTCGTCGACCAGCTCGCGCAGGTCCTCGACCAGCCAGGAGCGGATCGGTGCGCCGAAGGAGGACTTGGGCCGGTCGATGATCTCGTCAGGCAGCCACGCCCGGGCGGCGTCCTTGAGAGCCGCCTTCTGCTCGCGGCCGCGGATCTTCTGCGTGCCGGCGAGCCCGAACGCGGCGGCGAAGACGTCCACGTCGGCGAACGGCACCCGCACCTCCACCGAGGCGGCCATCGAGGCCCGGTCGGTGTAGGCCAGGTTGAGCCCGGGCAGGAACATCCGCGCATCGGCCAGGCACATCCGGTTGACCCGGTCGAGGTCGGCGGGCGCGTCGGCGTACGTCTCCAGGTGGTCGCGTACGGCGCCCTCGACGTGGCCGGTCAGCTCCGGCGCGAGCAGCCCCGCGAGCTCGTCGGTGTCGTAGAGGCTGTAGGAGCGGCGGAAGGCCTGCTCCTCGCCGAGGTCGGCGAAGTCCAGGAAGCGGCGCGCCCAGCGCACCGTGCGCAGGCCGTGGCCACCGACGGCGACGGGCAGCGCGCCGACGACGCCCCGCGTGGCACCACGGACCGGGGCCGGGACGCGCTGGTAGCGGGCGGCGAGCAGGCAGGCCAGGTGCTTGCGGTAGCCGCCGAAGAGCTCGTCGGCACCGGTGCCCGACAGCAGCACCTTGATCCCGGCCTCGCGGGCGGCCCGGCACATCAGGAACGTGTTGATCGCGGCGGGGTCGCCGATCGGCTCGTCCAGGGTGGCGACCATCCGCGGCAGCAGGTCGGCGACGTCGGGACGCAGCTCGATCTCGTGCAGCCTGATGCCGAGCCGGTCGGCCAGCCGGCGCGCGTATCGGGCGTCGTCGGGCATCGCCTCCATCCGCTTGTCCTGCTCGCGGAAGGCGATCGTCCAGGCAGCCATCTGCGGCTCGTCGCGGTGGGCGAGGGCCGTGACGATCGAGGAGTCGAGACCACCGGAGAGCAGCGTCGCGACGGGGACGTCGGAGATCAGGTGGGCGTGCACCGCCTCCTCCAGCACGGCGCGCAGGTCGGGTCCGGTGGTGTGGCGGGCCGCCTCGGCGACGGCGACCGGGTCCCAGGAGGTCCCGCTCTCCCGGCGGCCGTCGGGGTGGTGCGTCTCCCAGGTGCCCGGGCGGAGCTGGCGGACGCCGGCGATGGCGCTGTCCTGCGCGGGCAGCCAGCGGAACAGCGCCGCGGCGACCATGCCGGCCTCGTTCACCCGCAGCTCGTCGCCGACGACCCCCAGCAACGCCTTGAGCTCGGAGCTGAAGAGCAGTCCCTCCCCGCGCGCCATCACGTAGAGCGGCTTGATGCCGAGGGGGTCGCGGGCCAGGCTCAGCGTCCCGCTGTCCTGATCGTGGATCGCCAGCGCGAACATCCCGCGGAAGCGGGTCAGGGCCGCCGGGCCCCACCACCGCCACGCCTCCAGGACGACCTCGGTGTCGGAGGAGGTGGCGAAGACGACGCCGTGACCCTCCAGCTCGGCGCGCAGCTCGCGGAAGTTGTACAGCTCACCGTTGTAGACCAGCGTCAGGCCGCCTCGGCGCAGCGGCTGATCGGCGGCGGCCGTCGGGTCGATGATGGCCAACCGGCGGTGCCCGAGGACCACCGAGCTCGTCGGGGTGACGTGCTCGGCCAGCGCGCCGGCGTCGGGTCCGCGGTGGGCCAACCGCTCGGTCATGGCAGCGACCAGCTCCTTGCCGTCGTGCTGCCCGAAGGCGCCCGCGATGCCACACATCACACGGCCTCGCGCCGGTGGCTGGCGTCGTCGAGGGCGGCTGCCTCGCTGGGCCGGCCGGTGGACGGAACGGTGGGCTGGCCGATCGACTGGCCGATCGGTGGCGCCGTCGGCTCCACGCTGCGGGGCAGCGGCACCTCCACCCGACCGGTCAGCTCGTCGTAGACGGCGAGGTACGCCGGGGCCTGGTGGGCCCAGGCCAGCCGCTCCTCGATCCGCTCGCGGCCGATCCGGCCCATCCACGCGCACCGGCCCGGGTCCTCGAGCAGCGCGAGGAGCGCCTCGGCGTACGCGACGACCGGGTCCTCGGCGCGCGGGTCGGCGTAGGTGGCGGCGTCCCCGGCGGAGACCCGGGTCTCGACCAGGTCGAAGGCGACCACGGGCAGCCCGAAGGCCATGTACTCCATCGTCTTGTTCATCGTGGAGACGTCGTTGAGCGGGTTCAGCGGGTCGGGGGAGAGCCCGACGTCGGCGGTGGAGAGGACGGCCATCAGCTCCTCGTCGCTGACCCGGCCGGGCATCTCGACGTGTTCGGCCAGCCCGCGCCGGTCGCGATCGGCGACGAGGTCGGCCCAGCAGTCGCCGGCACCCATCACGGTGAAGGCGAGGTCGTCGCGGCCGAGATCGTTGACGATGTGGTCGGCCACGGCGAGCACGATGTCGACGCCGTCCTGCGGCCCCATCACGCCGATGTACGCCGCCAGGTGGGTGTGGCCGCGCTTGAGCGAGCGCTTCGGGGCACCGGCGCGCAGCCGAGCCGGGTCCGGGCCGGTGCGCACCACGGTGATCCGGTCCAGCGCGACATCCCCGCGCTGGTGGGCGACGGCGGCGTAGGACTCGTTGGTCGAGACCACCCGGTCGGCGGTGCGGAAGGTCGCTCGCTCCAGTGCCTTGAGGCCGCGCAACGGCAGCGCCGGTCCGGTCGGGAAGCGCGACTCGTAGAGCTCGGGGCACAGGTCGTGGTGGTCGAAGACGAAGCGGGTCCGGTCGCGCCAGCGGTACCAGCGGGCGATGGGCCAGAAGATGTCGGGCGGGTTGCACGCCTGCAGCACCGCGAACCGGCCCCCCTGGCGTCGTGCCGTCGAGACCAGCCAGGCGGTGGCGAGGAAGGACCAGACGTACTCGATGAGGTAGCCGAGCGCTCCGCCGCCGGGGGCGTAGGGCCGGTAGGCCCGGATCGTCACGCCGTCGACCTGCTGGAACCGGCCGGTGCCGTGGCCCTGCGGGCAGACGACGGTGACGTCGTAGCCGGCGTCGCGCAGGGTGGTGGCCTCCAGCCACACCCGGCGGTCGAAGGGGACCGGCAGGTTCTGCACGATGATCAACACGCGGTGGGAGGACGACGGGCTGTTCACCACCCCACCCCCTGGTAGCCGGGGAGGGCCTCGACCTCGGGACCGAGGGTGCCCTGCAGGTCGAGGATCACCGGGGGCCTGGTTGCCAGGAGCGCCTGCCCCGCGCTCGGCCCGGCGTCTCCCACCAAGGCGACCTCCGCGCCGGCGAGCGCACCGACCGCGTCGCGCGCGAGCAGGCAGTTGAGATGGGGCAGACGCTCCTGGACGTAGGTGAGGTTCGCGCCGGTCAGGCGTCGGGTGTTGAGCACGGGGTCGTAGATCCTGACCGCGAAGCCCTTGCCGAGCAGGCGCTCGGCCAGGTCCACGCTCGGGCTCTCCCGCAGGTCGTCGGTGTTGGCCTTGAAGCTCAGTCCGAGCAGGGCCACCCGCCGCGCCCCGGTGGCGATGACCCGCCCCACGACGTCGCGCACGACCAGCTCGTTGGTCTGCGTGGTGCCGGCGAGCAGGGGCGCGTCGACCCCGATCTGGCGGGCGAGGTGCTGCAGTGCCCGTAGGTCCTTGGGCAGGCAGCTGCCGCCGTACGCGAAGCCCGGACGCAGGTACGTCGGCGCGATGTTCAGCTTCTCGTCGGCGCAGAAGACCTCCATCACCTCCCGGGCGTCGACGCCGTAGCCCCGGAAGATCCGGGCCAGCTCGTTGGCGAAGGAGACCTTGGTGGCGTGGAAGGCGTTGCAGGCGTACTTGAGCGCCTCCGCCGTCTCGACGTTGACGTGATGGAAGCCCTCGGCACCGATGGTGCGGCGCAGGAAGCCGAACAGGTCCACCAGTGCCTGCCGGGTGCGGTCCTCCTTGGTCCCGGTGACCAGGAAGGGCGGGGTGTAGAAGTCGGCGACGGCGCTGCCCTCGCGCAGGAACTCGGGGCACATCGCTGTGCCGACCGACCAGCCGTCCGGCAGGTCGGCGAAGACCGGGTCGACGTGGGCGGCACCGGTGCCCGGCGGCACCGTGCTACGGATCACCACGCTGTGGTGGCCGCCTTCGGGCGGCGTGGCGACGTCCATCGCGGCGCGGAGCTGGTCCAGCGCGCGGTCGATGAACGCCAGCTGGGTCTCGCCGTGGCCGGTGCTCGGCGTACCGACGCAGATCAGGGAGACGTCGGCGCGCTCCAGGGCGAGCTCGACCGAGGAGGTCGCGGAGAGCAGGTGGGACTCGACACCGGCGCGGACCAGGTCGTCGAGTCCGGGCTCGGCGACCGGGCTGCGCCCGGTGGAGACGTGCGTGACCTTGATCGGGTCGGGATCGACGCCGACAACTTCGTGGCCCACGGCGGCCAGTCCGGCAGCGGTGACGCTGCCGACGTAGCCGAGTCCGAAGACGGCGACCTTCATGAGGACCTCCCAGCAGATGCGGTGTGATGTGAGGAACCTCGCCCGCAGCGGACACGCCGGTCCGGCACGGTTGCGTCCTTTCCCCTCAATTGGGGACCGTGGAACAGTGCGCCGACTTCTCCCCGTTCTCGCCCCTTTCCTGGTCATCGGAAGCGCCCTGGTGGCGCTCGTCCCCGTGTCCGCCGCGGCCGCCGCGAGCGGCCATCTCGCGAGCTCTCGCACGGGTGCCGAGGCGGGGCATCCGGGGTGGTGGCCGTCGGCCGCCAAGACCGTCGCCATCGCCAGCGACGGGACGCCCGAGGACGCCCGGCTGACCATCCCGCGGATCGGCATCCACCACCTGCGGGTGGTCGCCTACCGGGGGAGGACCGACGACGCCCCGGGGACGCGGATCCAGAACCGCGGCATCGCCGCCAGCCCGTACGGCAGCGGCGGAGCGGTCGGGCCGGGCGGGATCGGCAACTACGAGATCACCGCCCACCGCACCGCCCACGGCGGCG